>JAUIJZ010000088.1 GCA_030430715.1 Alphaproteobacteria bacterium | reverse complement strand
CTGACCCATATCCTTAACACCCATCATCATTTCGATCATGCGGGCGGCAATCTGGCGCTGAAGGAAAAATGGGGATGTGAAATTATCGGACCAAGAGGCGAAGCGGCGCGCATTCCCGGCATCGATATTGAGGCGGGCGAAGGCGACATCATTGCGCTCGGTTCCTCAAAAGCCATCGTGCATGAAACGCCTGGGCACACGCTGGGACACATCATCTATCACTTCGCCGATGACAGCGCAGCGTTTGTCGGCGACACAATTTTCGCCATGGGATGCGGCCGTTTATTCGAAGGCACTGCGGAACAGATGTGGTCGTCGCTTTCCATGATCGCCAACCTTCCCGCCAAATGGGACATTGAGGTTGATTTCGTTTCGATCGGATCTGGCGGTGGTGGGCTCTGTGCCGCGATCACTGCGGCGGATTACGGCCTTTCGTCTATTGTTCTTGAGAAGTCGGCGGAATTGGGCGGGGTGACGGCCTATTCGATGGGCGAGGTTTGGATTCCCGGCAATCACCTTGAGGCGGACGCTGGCATCAAGGATTCGCTTGAGAGCGGGTTTCATTATGTGAAATCGCTGGCGATGGGCTTCGGCGAAGAAGCGCTCATGCTCAACCAGGCCATCCATGGTCCGGTGGCGTACAAATATTTCGAGGAGACGATCGGCCTCAAACTGATGCTGATCAGAAATTTCGCCGATTATTATTTTCCGTACAACAACGACGCTACGGCGGAAGGGCGCTACCTGGAACCCGTTCCTTTTCCCGCCGCAACGCTTGGCGAGTGGCAACACAAGGTTCGCATCAGTCCGCACATTCCTTGCGGTTTCACGCATGAGGACATCTTCGGCGGCGGCGGTCTCGCCAACATGTTGGGCTGGGACTACCAATTGCTCGCCAAGCGCATGGAGGCTGACGAACGCTGCACTGGGCCGGGATTGGCCGCTTATTACGTCAAGGGCGCGATCGATAAGGGGGTCAGGCTTGAGACGGGGATCGGCGCGGAAGAGCTGATCGGAGACGGAGAGCGCATCGTTGGCGTGCGCGCTGTGCGAGAGGGCAGGGATGTCTTCATCAAGGCCGCCAAGGGCGTCATGGTCGCGGTGAGCGGCTTCGAGCGCAACCCGAAGCTCAACAAGGAATTGAGTCTGCTGATCGATAGCGGGTCGATGGTGTTCAGCACCGTCGATGGCGCGGCAATGAGGCTTGCCGGGCCAGCCGGCGCCCGTATCGGACGCGTACCCGATCCACCGGCGCTTGGCGTCAATATCCCCGGCGAAGAACATGACAATGGTGCGCCGCTCACGCGCGGGGCGATCCCGTTCATGGGATTGCCGCACTCCATCGTGGTCAATCGTGCAGGCCAGCGCTTCTGCAATGAGGCGTTCTATCGCTCGGTCTATTTCGCCATCGAGCACATCGACGGCATGACGCAGACCACTCCGAATTTGCCATGCTGGATCATCATGGACGGGCAGAACCGTGCGAAGTATCCGTTCGGTTCGGCCATGCCTGGGCAGGAATTGCCAGAGGGGCTTGGTGTTAAGGCGGATACGCTCGCCGAACTCGCCGGAAAGATTGGCGTCGACGCCGGCTCTCTTGTCGCAACGGTCGAAGCCTTCAACGGGCCCGCCGATGAAGGGCGCGATCCGGCGTTCAGTCGCGGCACGTTTCCGTGGGGCGCGAACATGACGGGCGATTTGCGTCACAAGCCCAATCCAAATCTCGGTTCGCTGAAGCAAGCGCCATATTACGCGGTCGAGCTCAAATTGATGGGCGGCGGCGGGATATCGGGGGCAGGCTTGGTTGCGGACCACCATAGTCGCGTTTTGGGTTGGGACGACCAGCCAATCCCTGGCCTCTACGCTGCGGGTGGTTCGGTCGTGCGCTTTGACACTGGCGCGGTGATGCAAAGCGGCATGTCCAACGCGCGCGGGATGACGCAAGGCTATCTCGCAGGATTGCACGCTGCGGGTAAGCCAAGCGATCTGCTGGAAAATGCGCTGGCCCGCGCGTGATCGAGACCACTCAGTCCGTCACCATCAACGCTTCCATCGCCCAGGTTTGGGGCTATGCGGAGGATATCAATCGTTGGGCGGGCCTCATGCCCGGCTTGGTCGATTGCACCATTCAGGATGCCGACAATTCGCGCTGGACGCTCAAGGTCGGCGTCGGCGCTTTGGTTCGGACGGTGAAGGTCGCGGTACATGTCGAGCGCTGGGCCGGGCCGGACGAGGCAGACTTTACGTTCACGCTCGATGGCGATCCCGTTAGCGGAGGCGGGGCCTATCGGGCGCGGCGCCTTTCACCCAGAGAAACCGAAGTCACATTCCACGTCCAAGTCCATGGCGAAGGTCCAATGGCGCCGATGTGGGAAACCATGGGCAAGCCTCTGCTCCCGAAATTCGCGCTCGCGTTCGCGGAGCAGTTCAAGGGCGAAATCGAGCAATTAGCGGCAAGCGATCCCGATGCGAATGCGAGAAATAAGACAGGCATAATTTCGAGAGTGCTGGCTTGGTTGCGTCAGCTGTTCTCAACAAATGAGGGAGGCGCGAAGCAATGAGCGAGCAAAACAAAGCCACCGTGATCAAGTTTATCAACGCATTCAGTGATGGCGACGCCGTTACCGCGGAAACGTGCCTTGCGCCCGGCGCGATGACCATCGCCAAAGGATTCGGAAAGCTGTCGGGGCCTCGTCCGCGAGAGCTTATCCTTGCAACGACCGCGACCTTTAAGGACGTCATCCCCACTGGGCTGCAGCCGAAATTCGTTTCCGTCACGGCGGAAGAAAGCCGCGTTGTCGTTGAATTTGAAGGCAACGCGAAGCTAGTGAACGGGGTGCAGTACGACAATCAATACTGCATGGTCTTCCATCTGGAAGACGGGCTCATCAAGCAGGTCAACGAATATTATTGCACCATTTTGGCGGATGAGAAAATTCTGCCGTTACTCGCGGAACTTGAGGCGACGCGGGACCGTGCGCGTGATTGACATGACGCGCGCGGCAATCCGATCAGCTTAGCCGAACGCTTGCGTCAAATCCGCGATCAGATCGTCGGCGTGCTCAAGCCCAATCGACAGCCGGAAGAGCTGATCTGAAATCCCCGCGATGGCGCGCGCTTCAGGCGCCATGCCGGCATGCGTCATGGACGCGGGATGCGCGATCAGGCTTTCCACGCCGCCCAGCGATTCCGCCAGCGTGAACGTCTCCAGCTTGCTCGCAATCGCGCCCGGATCGCCTTCGACTTCAAAGCTCAGCATCGCGCCGAAACCGGCTTGCTGGCGCTTGGCCAGTTCGTGCTGCGGATGTGAGGCGAGGCCCGGATAATTCACCTGCGTCACGCGCTTTTGCCCGGCCAGCCATTCGGCGATGCGGCCAGCGGTTTGTTGTTGGCGCTCCAGGCGCACGCACAAAGTGCGCATGCCGCGTAGCGTCAGCCAGGAATCGAAGGCGCTGCCCGTAATGCCGGTGCAATTGGCCCACCATGCGGCTTCCTCCGCATCGCTAGCGTTCGCCGCCACGACGGCGCCGCCCACGACATCGGAATGGCCGTTCAAATATTTCGTGGTCGAGTGCACGACATAATCGGCGCCAAGCGTGATCGGCTTTTGCAGGAAGGGCGAAAGGAACGTGTTGTCGACCGCCGATTTCGCGCCCGCCGCTTTGGCCTTGGCGCAGATCGCCGCCACATCAACCACGCGCATCAGCGGATTGCTCGGTGTTTCGATCCACACCAAAGCGGGTTTCTTCGCTAGCGCCGCATCGAGCGCGGCGGAATCCGTCTGATCGACGAACAGGATGTCGATATTGCCTTTCTTGGCGCGCGCATCGAACAGCCGCCATGTGCCGCCATAGCAATCGTGCGGCGCCACGACGAGCGGGCGGTTCGCCGGCAGGATCGACAACATCAGATCGCATGCGGCCAGCCCGGTGCCGGTCACCACCGCGCCCGCGCCGCGTTCCAATTGCGCCAACGCGTCCGCAAGCTGCGTGCGCGTCGGATTTCCCGAGCGCGAATAATCGTAAGTGCGTTTGCCGCCGAAGCCGTCGAAGCTGTAATTCGACGACAGGTAAATCGGCGGCATCACCGCGCCATGCGCGGCATCGTCATCGACGCCCGCTTCGGCGACGATCGTTTCATCGTGTTTCTTAGTCATTGCGCGTCATCCTCCAGCGCGCCGCGCAGGATCGGCGCGAGCCGCTCTGGCTCTTTCAGGAAAGCATCGTGCCCGCACAGCGAGGGCAGCAGGTGAAAACCAGCGCAACGCGGCAGGCGGCGCGCGAGTTCTTCCATGTCGGCCAGCGGCGCGATCTGATCGGTCGGGCAGGCGACGACGTTCGTCTTTACCGGAATCTTTTCCGGCTCGACGCTGAAGCGATCGATGGCTTCGCTCAGCGAGAGCCAGCGTTCTGCGCGCGCCACGCTGGTAAACGCTTCGCCGCGCGCGATGAGATAGCGGTCAAGCTCGGAACGTCCGTCGGCCTCGATCTCGGCGCCGAAGCGGGTGTCGAATTCTTCGCCGCTGCGATACGTGATCATCGCTAATTGCCGCGCCAGCGCGAGCCCCTCCAGCGGCGCGCCTTGGGCGATGGCGAATTCCACCACGCGCCGCTGCACGCCGCGCCACGCGCGCGCGAGCGCCGCCGGCTTATGTGCGGCGGAGATGATGCAGAGCCGTTCGACCCGCTCAGGCGCAAGCGCGCCCAGCGCCAGCCCCACCATGCCGCCATAGGACGCGCCGACGAAAGCGTGCGCCCGCGCCACGCCGAGCGCATCGAGCGCACCAACCAGCAGCCGCGCCTGCACGTCGGGCGTCACCGCCGCGCGGCGATCTTCGGCCGGGGCGAAGTCGAACCCCATCACGCGATAGCGGCCAAGGTCGATGCCGGCGCCTTCGCCGACCATGTCCTTCCACCAGCCGCCTTCACCGCTGACATTGCGCTGCGCCGAGATCCCGCCGGCGACGATCACCAGCGGTCCGTCGCGCCGGCCTTGCAGACGCACGCGAATATCCGGCTCGCCGATAGCGTTGGCGAGCGCGGGCAGCACGAGGTCTTCGCCCGTATTGTCCGTGGCGCTGCTACACGAAGGGTCAGTCACAGCCATCCTCATCACCGTCTCCGGCGTTACCGTGCGTCGAGAGGATGGAGCTTGCGGGCAGCGGGCTGGGGGCGCCCCGATCAGCCGGGGGGCCACTCGCCTTCGCTTTAGCTGTATTTTTTACGCGCCCGCAAGCTGAGCATCAAATCGGCGCGAAGCTTTTATTACCGCGCCGGGATTCCGCCTGTCAACGCGCGCTTAGGCCTACAGGCGCGCGTGCGGCTCGGCGTTATGGTGGTGCGTCTGGGCGAGGTCTTCGAGGTCGAAGGTCTGACCGCAGACCGCGCAGATGCTTGGCCGCTTGAAACCGGCGGGCCGCTCTTTCGGGCGCGTCGCGAGTTCGAGATCGGCGGGTAGTTCGGCAATGGCGTTAGTTCGCCCGATGGGACCAGACATGGCTTGCTCCGCATGCTTTTAGGCGGGAGCTCAATCGGTCTCTCAGCCGCCGGCGCCCAAAATCTTGTGCCAGCGATGGCGCGACCTTAGCCCGAAATCCGCGCAATCGCCAGGGCGCTCACAGGCGGATGCGGCGCCCAGGCGCCGTATGGCGGTAGAAAACACCACACATGACAGTCGCATTGGCGGAACAAGCTGCTTAGACAGGCAACAAATGGGGCCTCTTCCTAGAGGATGAGAAAAGAAAACAGGGGGGACGATGAGCTCGGCAAATGAGGCTGAAGCGCCGTCTTTTGAGGCGCGCACCTTCGCTAAGGCCGCGTGGCGGGTGATACCGCTGCTCTTCATCGGCTACATGGTCTGCTTCCTGGACCGCGTGAACGTCTCCTTCGCCAAGCTGCAAATGGCGGGCGATCTGCAATTCTCCGATGCCGTCTATGGCTTCGGCGCCGGCATCTTCTTCATCGCCTATTTCCTGTTCGAGGTGCCCAGCAACCTGATCCTGCACAAGGTCGGCGCGCGCCTTTGGATGGCGCGCATCATGATCACCTGGGGGATCATCTCCGCGGGCTTCATGTTCACCGACGACATTGCCTGGGGGCCGATCTCGGCCGCGTTCGGCACGACCGATGCGGAATTCACCTTCTACCTTTTGCGCTTTCTCTTGGGCGTTGCAGAGGCCGGTTTCTTTCCCGGCGCCATGCTGTACCTGACATTCTGGTTTCCCGCCGCGCGCCGCGCGAAAATGATCGCCTTCCTGATGGCGTCAACCGGCGTCGCCAACGTGATCGGCGCGCCGCTTTCAGGCGCCATCATGCAATTCATGAACGGCATGGCCGAGCTGCGCGGCTGGGAATGGCTGTTTCTGATCGAGGGCGCGTTGACCGTGGTGGTCGGCTTCGTGCTGCTCGCTTTCCTCGATGATGGGCCGCACAAAGCCAAATGGCTGTCGTCCATCGAGCGCGCCGTGATCACCGCGCGTTTGGGGGAGGAGGAAGACGTCAAAGCACGCACCGGAGGCAGCCATAATCTGCGCGCGGCTTTTGGCGATTTTCGATTGTGGGCTTTTGCGCTGATCAATCTCTGCGGCGCCATCTCGACCTACGCCATCATCTTCTGGCTTCCCACCATCGTCTCGGAAGCGGCAGCGGCCGCGCCAGGTGACTATTTCAGCATAGGCCTGATCAGCGCCATTCCCGCGCTTGCGACGATTGCGGCGCAGCTTGCCTGGGCGTGGAATTCCGATCGCACCGGCGAGCGGCGCTATCATTCGGCCATCGGGCTCATCGTCGCCATTGCCGGCATGATCATGCTGGCGCAGGCCGATACGCCATTTCTCTCCCTGTTCGCGCTGACCATGGTGACGGTGGGCGGCGGCTGCTGGATCGTCGCCTATTGGGTGATGCCGCCGATGTTTCTCTCCGGCGCTGCCGCGGCTGCGGGCATCGCCTTCATCAATTCTGTGAGTCAGCTCGGCGGTTATTTCGGCCCTGATCTCGTCGGGCGCATCCGCACCGCCAATAATGGCGACGCGGATATCGCGCTTTACGTGCTCGCCGCCATCGCCGCCTTGGGCGCACTGATTACTTTGATCACGCCGCTTACGCGCCGGCCTGTGATTGAGGCGCAAAGCACATGAGCATTGAATCCCGTACCTTCGCGAAAGTGGCTTGGCGCATCGTCCCGCTGCTTTTCCTCGGCTATGTCGTCGCCTTTCTCGATCGCGTGAATGTCGGCTTCGCCAAACTGCAAATGGCGGACGATCTCGCCTTCAGCGACGCCGTTTACGGCTTCGGCGCCGGCGTCTTCTTCATCGGCTATTTGCTGTTCGAAGTGCCGAGCAATCTCGTGCTGCGCAAAGTCGGCGCGCGCCTCTGGATGGCGCGCATCATGATCACCTGGGGGCTCATCTCCGGCTGCTTCATGTTCACCGGCGCGATTGCGTGGGGACCGATCTCGGCCGCGTTCGGGACGACGGACGCCGAATTCACATTCTACTTGCTGCGCTTTCTGCTCGGCGTTGCCGAAGCCGGCTTTTATCCCGGCGCCATTCTCTATTTGACCTATTGGTTTCCCGGAGAACGCCGCGCGCAAGTGATCGCTTGGTTCATGACGGCGGTTGCGGTTTCCAATTTGGTTGGTTCGCCGCTCTCAGGCGCCATTCTTCAATTCATGGACGGCGTTTCCGATCTGCGCGGCTGGCAATGGTTGTTCTTCCTTGAGGCCATTCCATCCGTTCTCGTCGGCATCGCTTTTCTCTTCTGGCTCTCAGACGGTCCGCACAAAGCCAAATGGCTGTCGGCCGAAGAGCGTGAAGTGGTCGTCAAAAGTCTAGAAGCGGAAGAGACGGGCAAGGGCGGCGCGCATCACGGCCTGGGCAAAGCCTTCGCCGATCCGCGCCTTTGGATCCTGACGCTCGTCTATTTCACCGGCGCGCTGCCGTTCTACGCCGTTGCGTTCTGGCTGCCGACGCTGGTGCAGGAAGTCAGCGGCGGCGATTATTTCAGCGTCGGCCTCGTCTCCATGATCCCGTGGGCCTTCACCATCGTCGCGCAAGTGCTGTTGGCGCGTAGCTCGGACCGCACCGGCGAGCGGCGCGGTCACACCGCAATTGGCCTTGCCGCAATCGCCGCCGGGCTCGTCATGCTTGCCGTGGTCGAGAACCAGCCCGCGCTGTCGCTCGCGGGCATGACGCTGATCATGGCCGGCTCGCTCTCTTACGCGACTATATTCTGGTCGTTGCCAACGGCGTTCCTCTCCGGCGCGGCGGCCGCCGCCGCAATCGCCTTCATCAATTCAGTCGGACAGATTGGCGGCTTTCTTGGGCCGGATCTCGTCGGCCGGGCGCGCGCCGCATACAATGGCGACATAGACGGCTTGCTCTATGTGCTCGCCGTGGGTGCGATCATTGGCGCGCTGTTGCTTCTGCTCGCGCCGCTGAAGAAAAAGCAGCCGGCCTAACTACTCCGCCGCTTCGCTTTCCGCGTCTTTCGCCGCACGCGCTTGGCGCTCGTGCCGTTCGCGGAATTCCTCGGCGAAGGCGGAGGCGAGGATGCCTGTCGGCATCGCCACGATGCCGATGCCGGCCAGCGCCACCAGCCCGGCCGCGATGCGCCCGATCACGGTTTCCGGATATACATCGCCATAGCCGACCGTCGTCAGCGTCACGATCGCCCACCACATGGCGCGCGCGATCGAGCCGAACGCTTCCGGCTTGCTTTCACCTTCGATGAAGAAGAGCAGCATCGCCGCCACATAGAGCTGCGCGCCCGCCACCGCGAGCGCAGCCATCAGCGGCGCCCAGGCGCGCGCCACGGCGGCGCCGACAATGGCGAAGGCCGGCACATAGCGTGCCAGCTTGAACAAGCGAAACAGGCGCAGCGCGCGCAACGCCGCCAGCCAGCCGCCCGCCAGATGCGGTACAAACAGCATCACGATCAGTTCGGGCAGGAACGCCAACACATCGGCGATAGTGATCGGCTGCGCGAGAAAGCGCAGCCGCCCAGCCAATCCGGCATGGCGCGGGTTTTCGCCTTCCGACCAGAAGCGCAGCGCGAACTCGATCGCGAACAGCACGACAATGACCACATTGACCCATTGCGTCGTCGGCAGCAGCCAGGCCGGCATTGGCGTGTCCGCACGCGCCGCTTCCGTCTCCAGCGCCAGCGAAGCAAGGCTCACCAGAACAAGCGTGATGATGAGGCCGGAAAAGAAATTCAGCCCGCCCGGCGTATCCGGTTCGAGCCAATCGTGCGCGTAGGCTTTAGCTGTGTTGTGCTTACGCTTGATGAGCGGCACGGTCGCTTTCCCGAATGTTTAGCGTGGGCGTCCGTCCATGAGGGCGAGGAAACCCAAGATGCTCTTGATCGTGAACCAGACGCCGACGATGAACCAGAGCGCCCAGGCAAGCCACAGAATCGGAAAGCCGATCAGCACGATGGTGAGCAGAAAACCGGCAAGCGTCAGCAGGCCGATGCCGAACGCCCAGAGAAACGCAATCCACCAGACGCGAATCTGATCGTTGAGATGGCTGCGCGCCAGCGGCCCGGCCTCGTCGCGCGCCATAATCGCCAAGATCACGCCGATCAGTGCGAACACCGCAAGACTGGGGATGCTCAGCACATACAGCCCATAGACAGCCATGGCCGCGAAGCGTCCGCGCTGTTCGACTGAAGATGATTGCGGTTGAACTGGATCAGTCATGCCACTGCAATGGCGCCGCATCCAGGCGAGCGCAAGCACTCGCTTTTTAAATACAAAATCCCCAGCAACGGGGAACCCCTTGCGCGCCCATCCTGCGTGTTGTCAAATCTCCTGCAGAGGGGGAGTTCGCGAAGATCTCCATAATAAAAAGCGCCGCGAATGCGTTGTAATCGCTTGATAGGGGGCGTGTCGTGCGCCTTGACCGCGCTGGCCGCCGCGCCGGCGAGTGCGCAGACGCCGCAAGCGAGCGAAAACATCCGGCCGCAGGACGTCATCGTCGTCACCGCGCAAAAGCGCGAGCAGAGCATCAATGACGTCGCCATCAACCTTTCCGCGTTCAGCGGCGAGCGGCTGGAAGATCTTGGCGTCAGCGATTTTAGCGCTTTGGCCGAATATACGCCGGGCCTTCAGGTGGAGCAGCAGGGCGCCAGCCGTCCCACATTCGTGATGCGCGGCATCACGTCCGAAGGCGGCGAATCCACCGAAGAACCGCGCGTTGCTATTTTCCAGGATGGCGTATCCCTATCGCGCACGCGCGGCGCCTATGTCGAATTGTTCGATCTTGAGCGCGTCGAGGTCGCGAAGGGGCCGCAAGCCACTCTGTTCGGACGCTCGGCGCTGACCGGCGCCATCAACATCATTCAAAATAAGGCGAGCTATGAGGGGCCAGCCTTTATCGCCGATGCGACGCTGGGCGATGTCGGCCAGCGCGCGCTCACCGGCATCGTCAATCAGACGCTGATCGACGATCGTCTCGCCGTGCGTTTCAGCGCGCGTCATCGCGAGCAGGATGGCTTCGTCGGCAATACGCTCGGCGGGCGCCTCGGTGATTTCGAGGTCGATGCCTATCGTCTGGCGCTGCGTTTCGATCCGGCGGACAACCTGCGCTTCGATCTCATCGGCGCGTATCAGGAAGATCATTCAAGCGCGGGCGCCTATGTTTCCAATCGCATCGCCAACGCCAATGGTGTGATCGATTTCTATGATGTGGCCAGCCAGAGCACGCTGACAGGCTTTCAAGGCGGGCGCCCGCTGGGTCTGGATCGCACCATTGATAGTCTCACGCTTCTGGGCGAGTGGGAGCTGAGCCCCGCCGCGACGCTGTCGTCCATCAGCGGCCATCGCCGTTTCGATAGCCGCGAAGTGTTCGATCCCGATGGCTCTTATGTGCCGCTGTTTGCCTTCGCCGAATATGCCGAGGGCGATCAGTTCAGCCAGGAGCTGCGCTTCGATTGGGACAATGGCGGCGCGCTCTCTTGGTTCGCGGGCGTTTCCTATTTTCACGAAACAGGTTCGCAGAACATTTCTCTGGGGTTTGAAGAGCGCATCGCCCTCGGCATGCTTACCGGCGATCTGCAGAATGCGTTTCCCAGCCCGGACGTCGGCTATTTTCAAAACCCCGTGACATCGGCAGCGCTCTTGCAGGCCTATGCCAGCGATAATGGTCTGGCTTTGCCGGCCGATCAGGCGGCGGGGATCGCCGCCAATCTACGCGGCCTGCACCAGGAATACTTCACCGATTTCAGCGAGACGGATTCCTACGATCTCTACGCAGACGTAACCTATCGCCCGGCCGAGCGCTGGGAATTCAGTCTCGGCGTTCGCTATACGCGCGATGAGAAAACCTCGGCGCATCAATCCGGCATCATCGGCGCGGAGCGCAGCGCGCTTGGCGGTTTCGTCGGTGCGTTCAATCCCGCGGCGCCGGAAGCTTTTCGCCCTGTGTTGCTCAGCCTGTTAAGTCAGCCGGGTGCGCCGGACATTCCGCAATCGGGCGCATATCCTTTGCCGAACATCGCGCTGTTCACGCAGCCCAGCGCCGGCATTGACGAACACAGCGGCACGTTTGACGCCGTGACGTGGCGCGCCGTGGCGCGGCGCGAATGGAGCGACAATGCTTCGCTGTGGGCGTCGGTCGCGCGTGGGCGGCGTCCGGAAGTGATTTCCACCGAGGGCCCCGCGGCGCCCGGCGGTCCTGCGCGCTTTACCGAATTGCCGGCCGAATGGGTGACATCCTACGAACTTGGCGGCGCGCTCACGCTGCTGGGCGGCGGGCTGAATCTCAACGGCTCGATTTATTCCTATTCCTATTCCGATTTTCAGACGCTCGAATTTGTCAGCGGCCGTTTGATCACGGTGACGGCGGGCGACGCCGAAGCGTACGGGTTCGAGGGGCAGGCGCTGCTTGCGCTTAGCGCCGATGCGCAGCTCTTTGCCAATTATAGCTATAATCACGCGCGCTTTGCTTCGGGCGCGCGCGAAGGCAACAGTTTCCGTCTGTCGCCGGATCATTCCATCAGCGTCGGCGCGTTTTTGTCATGGCCGGCGCCGGGCGGACGTTTTTATGCGCGCCCCAGCTATAGCTGGCGTTCGGACGTGTTCTTCGACGACGATAACGACCGCCCCGAATTTCAGGATCAGCGCGTCGTGCCGACTTTAAGCGATACCGTGATCGACGAACGTCAAAGCAGTTACGGCCTGCTCAATCTGCGCGCCGGCTTTGAATCGGCGGATGGAACTTGGGCGCTCGGCGTCTATGCGCTTAATGCGCTCGACGAAGACTATCTCTCCGATGGCGGCAGCGCCGGCGACAGTTTCGGCTTGCCGACTTTCTCACGCGGCGCGGGGCGATTGCTCGGCGTGGAGCTCAGCGTGCGCTACTGAGCGCGCACAATTTTGTTTTGTCAAAGATTGTCAAGGCAAGTGGTCCCATTGGCGATTGCGTTGCAATCGTGCAAGACGCATCGGGTGAGCGTCATAGGGAGATGGGCACAATGAAGTTTCAGCGCGCTGGAGCGATGGCGTTCGTTTTCGCTGCACTGCTTATGTCGTCTTCTTGTGCGACAGGCTTTAGCGGCAGCGTCAGCGATTTGCCGGAGGTGAGGGGGAACCCGCCCGCGCCGGCGCCGGAGCGCATTGAAGTCAGCGCGCTGCCCTTGCCGCCGACCGCGCCGTCGAGCGACGCCGGGTCATGTACACGTCAAATCAATCCGCGCGGCACCGGCTGTATTGATGGTGGCGAATACGGAATCCAGGAAGGGCCGGCCTACATGTGGGACGGCCGCCACGTGTTGCTCAACATCATGTTTGCTGGCGCGCCTGCGTCA
>JAUIJZ010000087.1 GCA_030430715.1 Alphaproteobacteria bacterium | reverse complement strand
CCCATGCGATCAGGCGCGCACTGTCATCATAATGATAAGTGGTCTCGTGGCCGTCACCGATCTCCACGACATGATCGCCCAAGGTTTCAAAGCAAAGTTCGGCGCCTTCACCGGCTTCACGCCAGCACCCGATCAGCGGCGCCATCGCCTGCGCCGCCGTCACGCCCTCGTCCGCGCGCGGCGCCGTGCAGGCGGCCAACAGCAATGCGAGCAAGGCTATGGCGCCACGCACTTAGTCGATGTCCTCGACCACCTTGTCGCTCGCTCCGCTTACGCGCGCGGCGAGCGATGCAGCCATGAAATCATCTAGATCGCCATCAAGCACGCCGCCCGTATCGGACGTTTCGACGCCAGTGCGCAGATCTTTCACCATCTGATAGGGCTGCAACACATAGGAGCGAATTTGACGTCCCCAGCCGATTTCGGTTTTGGCGTCTTCCAGTTTCTGCGTTTCCGCTTCGCGCTTCTGCAATTCAAGTTCGTAGAGGCGCGCGCGCAGCATATCCCACGCAGTAGCGCGGTTCTTGTGCTGGCTGCGCTCGGTTTGGCAGGACACGACAATACCTGTCGGCCCGTGCGTCAGACGCACGGCGCTATCGGTCTTGTTGATGTGCTGACCGCCCGCGCCGGACGCGCGATACGTATCCGTGCGCACATCCTTTTCATTGATCTCGATTTCGATCGTGTCGTCGATCTTCGGATAGACCCATACGCTCGCGAACGAAGTGTGCCGGCGCTGGTTGGAATCGAACGGCGAAATGCGCACCAGGCGATGCACGCCCGCTTCCGTTTTCAGCCAACCATAAGCATTTACGCCCTGCACCAGCAGCGTCGCCGATTTAATGCCAGCGGTTTCGCCATCCTGATATTCGATCTCATCGACCTTAAAACCGCGCGCCTGCGCCCAGCGGCCATACATGCGCAACAACATCGAAGCCCAATCCTGACTTTCCGTGCCGCCGGCGCCTGAATTGATTTCGATGTAAGCGTCGTTGCTATCAGCTTCGCCCGACAGCAGGGCTTCGAGTTCAGCTTTCGCCGCGCGTTCGCGCACCTGCTTCAGCGTCTCTTGCGCTTCGTCGATCAGACTCTCATCGCCTTCGGCTTCAGCCATTTCCGCGAGTTCGACGGAATCGCGCAGATCGCGTTCCAGGCCCAGCACCGCGCTCATGCTCGCATCGAGCTTGTTGCGCTCGCGCATGTGCTTTTGCGCTTTTTCAGGGTCGTTCCAAAAATCCGGCCGCTCGGAGAGCGCGTTCAGCTCATCAAGCCGGACTTGCGCGCGATCCCAGTCAAAGACGCCTCCGTAGCAGCGCTGCGGCGGATTCAATCTGTTCTGCAAGGGCGATGATTTCAGCGCGCATACGGCATCCTTCGGAATCTGAAGCCGTTAGATAAGCGATCAGACCGTCAGCTTCCAGCGCTGCTAGTAGAGCTCGCCCAATTCACCCGCTCCCGTTGAGGATGGCGGCGGGGATGCGCCCTGCGGCCCGACGCCCTCCATTGGGCCAATCGCATCGCCTAGTCCCGACAAGACGCGCGGATCGATTGGGTCGGTGCCGCCGAACACGAATGGCGAATTGGTCTCCTGCCGCGTCGGCTCGGTATCAGGACGGAACGGCTCAAGAATGGTTTGCGTGGTCTCGGGCCCTGGCAGCAAACCGGTATTGTAATCGACGCGCACGAGGCGCACGCCGCCGGGGATACGGAACGGCGTCGGCGGCACGTCGCGCAATGCTTCACGCATGAAGTCACGGAAAATGGGGGCGGCGATACGCCCGCCTGTTTCGCCTTCGCCCATATTTATTGGGCGGTCAAAGCCGGTCCACACACCGACCACGAGATCGGACGAATACCCGATGAACCAAGCATCCTTGTAATCATTAGTGGTGCCGGTCTTGCCGCCCATCGGCGCGCCCAGCGAATTCACCACCGTGGCGGTGCCACGCGTTACAACGCCTTCGCTCATTGAGACGATCTGATACGCCGTGATCGGATCAAGCACTTGTTGGCGCGTATCGGCGACGCTTGGCGGCGCTTGCCGGTTCCAAGCATCGTTGCAGCCTGGACATTCGCGCTGATCGCGGCGGAAAACCGATTGGCCGTTGCGATCCTGAATACGATCGATCACCACAGGCTGCACCCAGCGCCCGCCATTGACGAACATCGCATAGGCCGTGGTCAAACGCGTCAGCGTGGTTTCGCCCGCGCCAAGCGCGAGCGCGAACACCGCTTGTGTATCGTCGCCATACACACCGAGCCGGCGGCCATAATCGAGCACGCGCTCAGGCCCCATTTCGTAAGCAATGCGCGCGGTCATCGCGTTCCGCGACAATTCAAGACCGCGCCGCAGCGTCGTCGGCCCGTAATATTGGCGCGAATAATTCTCCGGAGACCAATTCGTGCCGTCCCCCGCTTCAATCGCCAGCGGGCCGTCATCAATGAGCGTTGCCGGGGTCAATCCGTAATCGAGCGCAGCCGCATAGACGATCGGCTTGAATGCCGAGCCCGGCTGACGCATCGCCTGCGTCGCGCGGTTGAGGCCGGTGGCTTCGTTGAACGAATACCCGCCCACCATGGCGAGCACGCGGCCCGTATTCGGGTCCATGGCGACGAGCGCGCCTTGAATTTGCGGCACTTGCCGCAGTGCATAGCGTCCGTTTTGACCGCGCTCCGCATAGACGATGGCGCCACGGCGCAAAGCGCGCGATTCTTCGCGGCGAGCGCCTTGCGCGGCCCATTGCACATCCTCGTTCAGGACGCGGCCGGTTTCGCCCGCTTCGTCGGTCAGCGTGATCGCATTGCCGGAGGCCGCCGTCACCATAGCGCGGCGCCAGCCTGTCAGCTGGGGCGGCGCATCCGCTTCGCCGAGCTGTTCTTGTACGTCACCGGAAGGGTCGCCCGCGCCAAGCGGTCCGCGCCACTCGTGGCGGCGGTCATACGCCTCCAAGCCGCTGCGCAGCGCACGCGCCGCGGCGAGTTGCAAACGCGTATCCAGCGTCGAGCGGATCGAGAGCCCGCCATCATATAAAGCATCGTCGCCGTATTGAGCCTGCACCTGCCGGCGCACCTCTTCGACAAAGTGCGACGCGGCGATGAATTGATCGCCCGCAAGACGGTTGGTCGCGACGAGTTCGGCAGCGCGCGCTTCCTGGGCCTGCGCCTCGGTTATGTAACCGCGATCCAGCATTCGCCCGATGGCGTAATTCCGCCGGTCTACGGCGCGATCATGATGGCGCGGCAATTGATAATTGGCAGGGCCCTTCGGAAGAATGGCGAGATACGCCGCTTCCGCGACCGTGAGGTCAGCCAGGGATTTATCGAAATAATTGAGCGCCGCAGCAGCCACGCCATAGGCGCGGTTGCCGAGATAAATCTGGTTCAAATAGAGTTCGAGAATGCGATCCTTGTCGAGCGCACGCTCGATGCGCTGCGCCATGAGCCCTTCACGAAGCTTCGTGTAGAGAGCGCAGAACAGGCCACCCATTCCGCCTGAACATTCGGCGGCGCGGCCTGTGAGCATGTTGCCGGCGACCTGCTGCGTGATGGTCGATGCGCCTTCAAGACGCCGCCCACTCAGAACATTGCCGACGTTCGACAACATGGCGCGCGCGATGCCCGCATAATCGAGGCCCGAATGCTCGAAGAAGCGCGCATCTTCTACCGCTACGAAGGCGTTCTTCACGTGATCAGGTATTTGCTCGATAGGCACGAACACGCGCTGCTCACGCGCAAATTCGGCCACCAGTGCGCCGTCGCCCGCGTGCACGCGGCTGGTAACCGGCGGTTCGTAATCCTGCAATTCGGTAAGACTTGGCAGCCCTTGGAGCGCCGCGATCAGGAATATCGCAACGGCCAGAATACCAGCGCCAATAAGAACACCCGCGCCGATAAGCAGCTTCTTCCAGAGCGGTCCGCCGCCGAACCCGCCGCCGCCGCCGCGATAGGCGTAGGCGTCGCCCTCCCATTCGCGATCGTCGTCTCGATAGGCATTTCGCAACATGGCGTCCCGCTTCTGCGCGCGTTTGTGTCTGGCCCGCCTCGCTTCGCAATACGGCGCGATTATGGCCGGACGGGCGGAGCGACAGTATCGCTCTGATAGCTTAAGATTCGAGCCGCTTTTAGGCGCGGCCAGCGTAAAGCTGGGGAGCCCTGAAATAATCATCCACAGCCCGCGCCATGGCCTCAGCCATGTTTTCACGCTCGCGGGGGCTATTCAGACGGCGCTCGTCGGTCGGATTGCTTAAAAAGCCTGTCTCAATCAGCACCGCCGGCACGTCAGGCGCCAGCAGCACGAAAAAACCAGCATTACGGTGCGTATTGGTCAGCAGCGGAGCGACCTCGCCGAGGCGCGGGATGACCATCTGCGCGAATTGCGCCGAGCGGTTGGTCGTTTCGCGCTGGAAAAGATCGACCAAGACGTCATGCGCCAAGCCTCGGCGCGGCGCCTCGCCCAAATCCAGATCCCAGTTCTGGCTATTCATGACGTTTTGCGCGCGCGCCGATCCGCTTTCGGACAGCGTATAGACTGAAGCGCCCGCTGCCGTTTGCCGGCTGTGACTGTCGGCGTGAACTGAAATGAACAGATCCGCATCCTGGGCGCGTGCGATGCGCACGCGATCCTGGAGTTCGACGAAACGATCCGCGTCGCGCGTCAGCACCACCCGATACTGGCCGCCCCGGCTTTCTAGCGCCTCGCGCAATTTTAGAGCGGCGTCCAAAACCACGTCCTTTTCGCGCACGCCCGTGGTGCCGACAGCGCCCGGATCACGTCCGCCATGACCGGCATCCACCACAATCGTCCGCCGCGTATTGGCGCTTTGCGCCGCATATTCGCGGCGCGGCGCCGGCGCTGTTAATGGGACGCTTGAGGCCAAATCGAAGCTCAGCATGGGCTGAGCGCTGGCGCCGATCTCCTGGCGCAGCAGCGTGGCCGGCGCTTCAAGATCCAAAACCAACCGCGCAACTCCACCCGGCTGCTGGGCGAACCGGTAACGGCGAACCGCCCCAGCGCCAGGGCCTTCCCCCGATGAGCCTTGCGGCATCGCCCAGTGCGTATCGGCCATATCGACCACAAAGCGGTGCGGATCGGCGAGAAACATCGTGCGAGCGCTTGTCTGACGGCTCAGTGCAACCGCCACCCGAACGCCGCCACTGCCTTCCTGAACGAGCACGCCGCGCGCCAGCGCGAGCTGATCGGCCCAGGCGGGTCCGCTCAGCGCCGCGGCGCCGAACGCCGTCGCTCCAGATAGGAAGAGTGATCGCCTAGAAATCAGCATGAGTGGCGGACGTTACCCAAAGCGAACTACTATCCAGTTGAAAAGAAAGGTGAATGATGCATTTACCAACAGCGCAGGCAGCGATGCTCCAAGCGGGCGCGCGGCCCCGCGTGCAATCGCCTTCCTTTCATCAAACAAATCATGCATAGGTAGTTTCCGTCGCCGTGCGCGCGGGAGGTTGGCCCCAAGGGGCGCCCCTAGAACGCCGGCGCCGCTCCCGTCATGCGGACGCGAGAAGGCCCTGCGGAGCGCTCTCTATTGCGCCCCACGCCCCCCCATCCGCCTGCGAGAGCGTTCGCGCCGTCCCAAGTGGACGGCGTCCTTTTGGAGTATCGTATGGTCCACAATGCGTATGTCCTCGCCGCCGCCCCGGATTTCCGGGCGCCCGCGCGTGGCCGTGCGCTGGGCCGTCCCTTTCACATGAATTCGCGTCCCGACGCCGCCGCCTGCGCTCATGCCGCCCTCTGGGGCCGCCCGCCAGCCCGCGTGCGCGACGCTTACGGAGCCCCCTTCGATGGCAAAGAAAATGCTGATCGACGCCGCCCACCGGGAAGAAACCCGGGTCGCGGTGCTCGACGGAAGCCGTGTTGAAGATTTCGATTTCGAGACCCAGTCCAAGAAACAACTCAGAGGCAATATCTATCTGGCGAAGGTGACGCGCGTAGAGCCGTCCCTCCAAGCCGCCTTTGTTGAGTATGGCGGCAACCGCCATGGCTTCCTGGCCTTCTCGGAAATCCACCCCGACTATTACGCGATCCCTCACGCCGACCAGGAAGCGATCAAGGCCGAGTTGGCCCAGGCCGAGGCCGATGCGGCCGAAGACGACGAGGAAGAAGATGAAGGCGCCGCCGAAGAGCGCCGCCGCCGCGTGCTCACCCGCCGGTACAAGATTCAAGAAGTCATCCGCCGCCGCCAGATCATGCTGGTGCAGGTGGTCAAGGAAGAGCGCGGCAACAAAGGCGCGGCGCTGACCACCTACCTGTCGCTGGCCGGCCGCTATTGCGTGCTGATGCCGAACACCGGCCGTGGCGGCGGCATCTCGCGCAAGATCACGCAAGCCGCCGACCGCAAACGGCTCAAGAAGATCGCCCAGGATCTCGAAGTGCCTCAGGGCCAGGGGCTGATCATCCGCACCGCCGGCGCCAAACGCACCAAGACCGAAATCAAGCGGGACTACGAATACCTCTCGCGCGCGTGGGAAACGATCCGCGACGACACGCTGAAATCGATCGCACCCGCGCTGATCTATGAGGAAAGCTCGCTGGTGAAGCGCGCGATCCGCGATCTGTACGACAAGGACGTGGACGAAATCCATGTCGAGGGCGAAGCCGCCTATAAAGAGGCGAAAGACTTCATCCGCATGCTCATGCCCAGCCACGCCAAGCGCGTGCAGCTCTGGAAGGAGACAACGCCGATCTTCGCCAAAACCGGCGTCGAGCGGCAACTCGATTCTATCTATTCGCCTGTCGTGACCTTAAAGAGCGGCGGCTATCTGGTGATCAACCAGGCCGAAGCGCTTGTCGCCATCGACGTGAACTCAGGCCGCGCCACGCGCGAACGCAATATCGAACAAACCGCACTCAAGACCAACCTTGAGGCGGCGGACGAAGCCGCGCGTCAAATGCGCTTGCGTGATCTCGCCGGGCTGATCGTGATCGACTTCATCGACATGGAAGAGTCGAAGAACGACCGCGCCGTCGAAAAGCGCATGAAGGACAATCTGCGCTTTGATCGCGCCCGCGTGCAGATGGGTAAGATTTCTGGCTTCGGCTTGCTCGAGCTTTCACGCCAGCGGCGCCGCACCGGCGTGCTGGAAGGCACAAGCCACGTCTGCGCACATTGCCAAGGCGCAGGCCGCGTGCGTTCCGTTGAATCCGCCGCGCTTGCCGTGTTGCGCGCGCTCGACGAAGCGGCCGCCAAGCAGAAGGGCCACACCCTCGAAATTCGCACCGCGACTGACGTCGCGCTTTATCTGTTGAACGAAAAGCGATTGGCGATTGGCGCGCTGGAAGACAATCGCCAAGTCCGTATCCGCGTCAGCGCGCAAGCTGGCCTGTCGCCACCGGACTTCGAGCTCAATATTTCCTCGGACGCCTTTGAAACCGAGGATGCGCCCGAAGCCAAAGCCGCGCCGCACCGCGACGAACCGTCCGAAATCGAGGACGTCAGCATCGCCGACGAACCCGAGGAAGAGGAAGAAGAAGCGGTCGCAGACGCCGAACAAGGCGATGACGGCGACCGCAGGCGCCGCAGGCGCCGTGGCCGCCGCGGCGGCCGCAAGCGCCGCGAAGATGGCGATGGCGCGGACGCCCCGGAAACTGCAGAAGCAGATGCCGCATCCGCCTCTTCCCCCGCCGCTGCGCGCGAAGATCGCGGACGCGGACGCAAACGCCGCCGCCGTGGGCGCGGCCGGCGCACCTACGAGGTCGATGGCGGCGAATGGCTGGACTTCGTCAGTGGCGATCTCAAGCACCTGACGCCCCGCCCCGAACGCCGGCCTTCGGCGCGCGCGGAGGTGGCCGAGGTGGAAGCGGCTGAACCAGTCGAGGCCGCGGAAATCATCCGGGATGATGCGCAAGAGGCTGAGATCATTCAGCACCCGGCTAGCGAGCCGGTTTGGGCCGAGCCTGAACCCGCGCCTGCCGCTGAACCCGCACTTGTTGCGGCAACGGAAGCAGAAAACGAGAGCGCCGAAGAGCCAGCCTTCGCCGAGGCCAGCTTTGCCGCCGCGGAGGCTTACGAGCCCGACCAGGAACGGCGCGATAAATTCTTCTCGCGCCTTTCGCGCTGGGCGAAAAAATAGCGGGGCGCGCGCACGAATGCGGCGGCAGCCATGTTGCCGCCGCAAACCGGCGCTTCAAACGCTTGCGTCACTTTGTATTGGAGCGGACATGAAAGCGTCCGTCATCGCCAAACACATTCGCGCAGGTCTCGCTGCAACCGCCGCGCTGCTCATGATGGCCGCGCCGGCGCATGCGCAATCAATGATCCGCGACGCGGAAATCGAGGACACGCTTCGTGTGTACACGCGGCCTATCCTGGAGGCCGCTGGGCTAGAGCCTGACGATGTGTCGATCTACATCGTCAACGACAGCTCGCTGAACGCGTTCGTTTCGAACGGCCAGAATATTTTCGTACATACCGGCCTCATCATGGCCGCTGAAACACCCAACGAAATCATGGGCGTGCTCGCGCACGAAACCGCGCACATCGCCGGCGGCCATCTCGCGCGTTCGCGCGAGGCCATGGGGCAATCCATGAGCGCCGCCATGATCTCGGTTGGACTTGGCGTACTCGCCATTGCCGCCGGTCAGCCAGGTGCGGGCGCGGCGCTCATCGGCGGTTCGCAAGGCGTGGCTATGGGCAATTTTGTGCGCCATACGCGCGTGCAGGAATCTTCCGCCGATCAGGCTGCGGTAACGTATCTGCATGCGACGGGGCAATCCTCGCGCGGCTTGCTCGATTTCTTCAACAGAAACCTGCGCCCCTATGAATTCCAAGCGCGGCGCGCGCCGCCCTATATGGTCACGCACCCTTTCACATCCGATCGCGTCGAAGCGCTGCGCGAACGCACGCAGAATGACGAATATATCGACCGCCCGGACAGCGAAGAAAATCTGCGCCGCTTTCGCTTCATGCAAGCCAAGCTGATCGGCTTCCTGCAATCGCAGGGACAGACGCTCGCGCGCTATCCGCTCAGTGACGTTTCCGAACCGGCGCGCTATGCGCGGGCCGTCGCCTATTACCGCGTATCCGACCTTACGCGCGCGCGTGCGGAGATGAACCACCTCATCGAGACCGATCCGCACAACCCCTATTATCAAGAGTTGATGGGCCAAATCCTGTTCGAGAACGGCCTCGCCGCGGAAGCCTTGCCTTATAATCGCGAAGCCCTCGATCTCGCGCCGGATCAGCCTTTGCTGCAAGTGGCGCTAGCACGCTCCCTGGTCGCAGCGGATGGCCGCGAAGGCGCGGACGCCGCCGTTCCGCTCTTGCAGGCGGCGATCACGCGTGAGCCGGAAAACGGATACGCATGGCGCGAGTTGGCGGCTGCGCGCGAGGCGCGCGGCGAACGTGCGCTAGCCGAACTGGCTTCCGCCGAGCTCAATTTTTCCATCGGCAACTATCCAGCCGCCGTCAGCTTCGCTGAGCGTGCACGCCGTTCGCTGCCGCGCAATACGCCCTCCTATCAACGTGCGAGCGACATCGTGACTTTCGCCGGTGCGGAAATACGCGAGAGCGATGATCGCCGCCGCGGCGGTTAGTGCTTGCTTTGATGGGATAAAACGTCCACCTGCTGGCTCACAAAAGGAGACCCAGCATGTGGCGCAAATTGGCTGTGATCTGTGCGGCAATGGCGTTCGCGCCCGTCGCTTCGGCGCAAAGCTTCAACGCCCAGGAGCAATCGGAAATCCGCGCTCTGGTGCGCGATTATCTGGTGCGCAATCCTGACGTGATCCGCGAGGCGCTCGACGCGCTGCAGGAACGCGTCAATGACGAACGCTGGGAGCGCGTGAAATCCGATCCGCGCGACTTCGCCATGGGCCCAGCCGATGCACCGATCACCATCGTCGAGTTTTTCGACTATCGCTGCGGCTATTGTCATGCTGCGCTCGAATGGGTGACTGAACTCGCGAATTCCCGGAGCGATATCCGGCTGATCTTCAAGGAATTGCCCATCCTAAGCCCGGAATCGATGGAAGCCGCGCGCGCGCAGATCGCGGCCATGCCTCAAGGACGTTATTGGCAATTTCATCAAGCGCTGATGGGCTTCACCGGCGACCTTACGTCCGAGCGCATTGACCAATTGGCCCGCCAATCCGGCATCGACGTCACGCGTATGCGCCGGGCCATGGAAAGCCCGGCGATCATGAACCAATTGGAAGAGACCCACGCGCTCGCCAATGATCTCGCATCGCCGGCAACCCCGCTATTCATCATCAATGGCGAAGCCATTTCTGGATTCGATCAGGAGCGTCTCGAAGAGCGCATCCGCGAAGCTGGACGCGAAGCGCGCCGGCAGCGCTAGGCGCGCGTGAGCTGAGGGCTCAGATGCTGCCGCTGGCTGAAGCGAGGACGAGCTTCAGCTGGCGTCCGAACAAAGAGGGCGGCTTACGGCCAGCCTGCAGCGCGCGCAGATAGCGCGGCGTCAGCGCGACATAGCCGAAAGCCGGGAACATGGCGGGAGACGCAGTTGGCGCCAGCGCGCGAGCGCGCATGTAAGCAGCATGCGCGTGCGCACTGAGATCAACACTGGCAATGCCTTTACGCCTAGAGCGCGCCATACCGGCATAGCCCCACGCGCGACCCGCTTCGCGGATCAAAGTTTCCGCTTCGCCCACATGGTCCTGCGCGCAAGCTTTGGACGCCAGCCACATCAGCGCCCCTGCTGTCGCATCGACATAGGCTTCCAGTGTTGCAGCATCGGCAAAGGGAGCGTCATCGACGTCATGGCCACGCGCTTCCACCATTTCGGCTAGGAGAGCGGCGTCTTCCGCCGTGATGCCGGCACGTTGCAAGCCTGAGAGCGCCGGATGCGCCGGCGTGTGAGCATCATGCGCAAGCGAAGCTAACGCATCGCGCCACCAAGTCAGGCGCAACACGCCAATCCCCGGCTCATGCGCCACATCGCTTATGCGCCCGAGTTCGTAATTCACCGCATAGAGCGCAATCAACTTGCGCCGTGCAGGCGCGGGCGCGAAACGGCTCGCCAACCACCGGTCTTCATCAACACGGCGGACGAGTGCATCAAGTTCCGGGTCAGAAGATTGAGAGCTCGGCGGCATTACTGCGCAACCTAGCCCTCAATCTGTAAAACCCAAATCCTGCGTCCCTAGAAGAGCGTGCTGGCGCCCGTCATCGCCACCAGCATCGGCACCGACAAGAATGTGTTGGTGCGCGAGAACAGCATCGCGGTCTTGGCCGAAGCAGCTTTCGCTTCAGCGGCGAGGTCCGGATAGGCGTTGTTGATGTTCAACGCCTTCTGCTGGTTCGGCCAGATGATGAACCAGACATTGAACCACATGATGATGGCCAGCCACATGCCGATGCCGATGAAGATGTGCTTCGGCACGGCGAAGGCTGGATCGTCCAGCGCGCCGAATGTGAGCGCCTGAAAGGTGTAGCCCTGGTTCCAGGACAACAGCAGCCCCGTGATAAGCGTCGCCATCGCGCCCCAGCGGAACCAGAACAGCGCCGCCGGCGCGATCACCTTGCCGACAGCCGGCGCGCGCGCTTCCTCGGGGATTTTCGGCATGTTCGGGATCTGCACGAAGTTGAAATAGTACAACAGGCCGATCCACATGATGCCGGAGAGCACGTGGCTCCAGCGCAGACCCGCCTCCCAGAACGCGGCGTCGCTGAACGCGAAGCCCGCCATGCCCATTGCGAAGTAAATCAGAAACAGAACCGCGATCGCCAACGCGGTCCACGCGACGTAACGAATATTGCTCAAAAACGCTGCCATGCCCTCTCCTCCATCCGGCGCGACGGAGGGGGCGGCTTCGCCGTCCGATCACCCAGCCTTTTGCGGGGTGTCCGCGCGCTTCTCCGATTCGCGGCCACGGCGCACGCCCCAGATGAGAATCGCGGGCGCCGCGACATAGACCGAAGAATACGTGCCTATGATAATGCCGAAAATCATCGCTATGGCGAAGCCAGAAAGCGCTTCCCCGCCCAAATAATAGAGCACGATGAGCGCCATCAGGGCGGTCACGCCGGTCATGATCGTGCGCGACAGCGTTTCGTTGATGGAAAGATCGACCACCTCGCCGAGGGGCATTTTCTTGTACTTGCGGAGATTTTCGCGCAACCGGTCGAATACGACGACCGTATCGTTGATGCCATAGCCGACAATGGTCAGCAGAGCGGCGATGATGGTCAGCGTGAATTCGAAACGGAAGATCGAGAACAGGCCGAGCGTGAGAATCACGTCGTGGAAGAGGCCCAGAATGGCTCCTACGCCAAACTGCCACTCGAATCGGAACCAGATGTAGACCAGCATTAGCGTGATCGCGAGACCAAGCGCGATCAGGCCGCCGGCGAAAAGCTCCTGCGAAACCTGTGCGCCGACTGTCTCGGTCCGCGCAACATTGACACCGGGCAGCGTCTCTTCGATGGCCGAACGCACACGGGCGATGTCGGCGGAAGGATTATCCGGGTTAGCGTTTTCAAAGCGCACCAGCGCGGCTGTCGGCACACCAAAGGCCTGCACCTGCACATCGCCAATTTCGATCGCGCTCACGGCCTCGCGCACGCGGCCGAGGTCGATCTCCTGCTCGCTGTGCAGCTCCATCAGCGTGCCGCCTTTGAAGTCGACGCCGAGATTAAAGCCCTCGCTCACAACAGCGCCAATCCGCTCGATCGGCGAGCCGGACGCTTCATTGTAGAGCATCACCGGACTGGCGCGGAAGCCTGCGGTGAACACCGACACAAAGCTCGCCACGAGCAGCAAAGTTGAAATGACGCCCATCAAGCCGGCAATGCTCACGAACTTGAAGTTCGTGCGTTCGGGCAGATAGCGAATGAGAGGGAAAGCCATCGGCGCGGAACCTTAGATCGGCAGTTTTTTGGGCCGCATGGTGCGGAACCACCATGCGATCAGCAATTGCGTCACGAGCACCGCCGAGAAGACGGAGGTGATGACGCCGATAGACAGCGTCCAGGCGAAGCCGCGCACCGGCCCCGCGCCAAAC
>JAUIJZ010000086.1 GCA_030430715.1 Alphaproteobacteria bacterium | reverse complement strand
TGGCGACGCGGTGATCGCGGGCCCGAATGCGACGAACGTCACGACCAACGTGCCCGCCACTCTTGGCGGCGTGTTACCGGGGCCGAACGAGAACAACCATGCTTCGGTTGATCCCTCGACGATCGACGCGTTCTTCGATGCGGCAAACTATGTTGGCGCCTTTAGCTCGACTGAGACGGAAGCGACCAATTGGGCCGCTGGCTGGACCTACGAGTTGTTCGCGAATCCGGGCTGCCCCACGGGCACGACGGAAGACGGAACGCTCGGCGGCACGCGCCGTTGCACGCTCACGGGCGTCATCGCGAGCGGCACGGTTCGTTTGACGGCCGGCAACGTCTACCAGATCATCGGTCGGGTTGACGTCGGCGTAGACAGAACGGGCACGGGAACGGCCGGTTCGGCGGCTCAGCTCATCATCGACCCGGGTGTCACCGTGGCCGGTGCGAGCAATGCCGACGTCCTGATCGTCAATCGTGGTTCGCAAGTGTTCGTCAACGGCACGCGCTCTGCGCCCGTCGTCCTGACTTCGGTCGATGACGTCACCGGCGCTCAGCTCAGCCCCGTCAATGCGACGCGCGAATGGGCCGGCATGATCGTTCTCGGTCGTGCTCCGATCCGCCGTTGCTCGACTGCTGTGACGCAAGGCGCCGTGGATTGCCAAAACGCCATCGAAGGCGTGCTGGCGGCCACTGGTTCTGACGCGCTCTATGGCGGCGCCACGGCGAACGACAACAGCGGCCGGATCAACTACCTCCAAATCCGTTACGCTGGCGCCGTTCTGCCGAACGCCACTTCGGGCGACGACCTCAACGGTCTGACCCTGGGCGGCGTCGGCTCCGGCACGGAAATCGACTACGTGCAGGTCCACAACAACGGTGACGACGGGATCGAAATCTTCGGCGGCACGGTCAATCTGAAGCACATCATTCTGACCGGCGAGCTCGACGATACGTTCGATTGCGATGACGGCTGGAACGGCATGCTGCAGTTCCTGATCGGCATCCAATCGTCCTCGTTGAACGGCGTGACCTCAACCCAGCCCGATCGTCTGATCGAGTGCAGCAACCACCCCGGCGCGAGCAGCGGCGGCACGCTGCAAACGAACCCGACCATCGCCAACTTCACTCTGGTTGGCGTCCCTGGCGGGGCGAGCGCGGGCACCGGCAACGGCCTTTCGTTCAACGCTTCGGGCGGCACGCCTGGCGCGACGGTCCGTCTCATCAACGGCGTCGTCACCGGTGCGGACCAGTGCTTGGCGGTTGATGCGTCGAGCCCGGTTCCGGTGCTGAACTCGATCCTGTTCGATTGTGCGGATCCGGCGAATACCTCGGGTGACGCAGCTATCGCGGCTGGCACGACGACCAACGTTACGACCAATGTGTCCAATACGTTGTCGCCGGCGGTTGCGGGCGGTCGCCCGTTCATCAACGGCTCGGCGGAAACGAGTGCTACGGCTCTCGATCCGAACACGGTGAATTCGTTCTTCACGTCCACCAATTACATCGGCGCGGTTCAGAACGTGTCCGATCCTTGGTGGCGCTCGTGGAGTTGCGGATTGGAATCCGGCTCTAGCTGCTGATCGCAGGGCTCGGGCGGCGGTCAAATGATCGCCGCCCGAAGTCCGTTTGCCGCACTGTTTCTTTCAAGGTTTACGTACGATGAGATTGTTCTCCTTATCGCTGAACAGGCTGTTGCTTCTGACAACGTTCCTGTTCACGCCATCGCTCGCTCTGGCGCAGGAAGTCGCCGAGACCGACGACGGTGAAATTGTCGTTCTGGGCGTCAACATCCCTGAACCTATGCGCGAGACATCCGAGGTCGCGGCATTCTTGTCGTCCGAGGATCTTGCGCGTCAGGGCGACGACAACGCAGCGCTTGCGCTGACCCGCTTGACCGGCCTGACGGTCGATCAAGGCGGCCGCTATGTTTACGTGCGCGGTCTTGGCGACCGTTATTCTTCGGCGCTGCTCAACGGTTCGCCTTTGCCGAGCCCCGATCCACTGCGCCGTCAGGTTCCGCTCGACCTGTTCCCGTCCAACATTCTCGATGGGGCCACGGTCCAGAAGACGTTCTCGGTCAATTATCCGGGCGAATTCGGCGGCGGCATCATCGACCTCAACACGCTGAGAATGCCGAACGATTCATTCTTTACGATCAAGGCCGGCACCAGCTTCAACACCGAGTCCACCAACGAGCAGGGGCTCACCTATAGCGGCGGCGGCATTGATTGGCTTGGCTTCGGCGGTTCGCACCGCAGGATGCCGGGGCCGCTTGGCGAAGCTCTGCTTCAGAACCAGCGCATCAACGACGCCAATTTCACACCCGCGCAGCTCGAAGTGATCGGCGAAAGCCTGGTCAATTCGCCGCTCACGGTGATCCAATCGGCCGATATGGAGCCGGATTTTGAAGGTGAGATCACGGCTGGAACGGTGCTCGATATGGGCCGGTTCGACCTCGGTCTGATCGGCGTGTTCGGCTATGATAGCAGCATCCGCACGCGGAACGCAGAGCGCGTCACCGTAGCGGGCGGCGCCATTGCGACCGACATCGACAGCATCAGCACGACCTGGGATGTCGTCACCAACGCGTTTGGCTCGGCCACGCTCGGCTGGGACGACAGTCAAATCTCAGTCACGGGCTTGCTGGTGCGCAGCAGCAGCAAAGACGCTCAGATCGACGAAGGCACCAACATCAACGACCCGGGCGGCAGTTCGCGCCACACCGAGTCGACGGCTTGGTATGAGCGTCAGCTCTCTTCGATCCAGTTTGCCGGCGATCACAGCTTCAACAACCTCAATCTAGACATTGATTGGCGTGCGGCGTTCGCGCAGTCGGAGCGCGATGCTCCTTATGAGCGCAGCATCACCTATTTCGTGCCTCCGGGCGGCGTTGAGGAATATGCGGGCGCGGGCAACAACGTCACGCGTTTCTCCGAACTTACCGACGAAGTGGCGAGTGCTGGTCTCGACGCGGCCTACACGGTGCCGCTGAGCGATCAGCGTGAAGCGACCTTCTCGGCGGGCGTTGCGTATTCCAACGCTGTGCGTTGGTACGAATTGCTCTCGTTCAGCTTCACGGGGCCTGCAACGGCGACAACGCCGGACGTGCTGCAAGCGCGCCCGGATTATCTGTTCTCGCCGGACAATATCGATCCGCTCCGTTTCGAACTCCACGAGTTCACCGGACGGGACGATATGTACAAGGCGCGTATGACGCAAAGCGCCGCCTATTTGGCGGCCGACGTCGAAATCCTGCCGCTCATTCGCGCGGCGGTCGGCGTGCGTTACGAAGAAGCCACGCAGATTGTCCGCACGGGCAACCGTTTCGGCGAAACGCCCTCGGCGCCAGTCGAAATTGATGAGGATTATTGGCTCCCGGCGGCGACGTTCACGTGGAACTTCGCTGAGGATACGCAATTGCGTTTGGGTTATTCGCAAACCGTTGCGCGTCCGCAGTTCCGTGAGCTTGCGCTGACGCCATATCTGGACCCGGAGACGGATCGCGTCTTCCAGGGCAACCCGGCTTTGGTGAACACCGAATTCCGTAACTACGATGCGCGGCTCGAATATTATTTCGGCCGCGACCAGTTCATTACGGGTGGCTTGTTCTACAAGGAAGTCACGGATCCGATCGAAGAAGTCATCGTTCTTGGCGGCGACGGCACTTCGACGCTCACGCGCTTCATCAACGCGCCGGAAGCGACGCTGTATGGTGTTGAGCTTGAGTACCGGACCCGTTTCGACATGCCGTTCGAAGTTCCGTTCCTCAACAGTCCGGAATGGATGTTCGCGGTCAACTATACCTACACGTCTTCGGAAGTGTCGGCTGACGCGAGCGATACGGTGATCAACCCGGTTGATGGCTTGCCGGCGCCGGCTTCGGTGTTCGGTCTGGACGGTTCGCAACTGCAGGGCACGCCTGAGCATATCGCGAACCTTCAGTTCGGCTATGACACCGAGTTCTCGCAACTCACACTGTTGGTGGGCTGGGTCGATGAGCGCATCGCGCGCCGCGGCCTTGGCGCTCTGCCGGAGGTGATTGAGGATCCGGGCGTCAATGTGGACCTGGTCTATCGCCGTGAGTTCGACTTCGCGGGTACGCCCGTGACGCTCGGTTTGAGCGGTCGTAACCTCCTGAACGAGGACCATATCGAGTATCAGGAATCCGTGCTGGGCAGTACGAACATCAATTCGTACGAGCGTGGCCGGAGTTTCTCCGTCAGCATGACGGCTCGATACTAGTGTCGTGCGCGCCGGTGCAGGCTGCGCCGGCGCGCATACGACGCTTTTATGACAGAAAACACGCCGTGAAAGGCGATATGGCGCGCGTATTTGGTGTGTAGGGGTGCGTCTTTTTCTGCAAAGGCGCGGGATTTCTGAGGTTTTTTTTTGATTGCGCGATCAGGTCCGTATACGAGTGACGCTAGCGGATAACGACCCGGGGCAACCGGGCAGGGTGTGGGGTTCATGATGGACAGAACCAGAAAATTGCGGCTTCCGCTGAACGTCGGCAACGTTCGCGAGCGCGCTTTAAATAATGTCGTACGTCCCAGTGCAGAGGCGCTGCTGCTCGCCGCTGTTGCGCTCGGTTGCGCACAGGCGGGCTGGAACTTGTTGACGCCGAACAGCGCAAGCGCGGTCGATACCGTCAGCCGGGACAGCCATAACGATACAAGCTTGGATCTGGCGGAGGTCCAATCGCCTTTCGCTCCGCATGCGGCTGGAAGCGGCGCCGGTTCACATGCGATCGAAGCGCTAGTGTCGGGCATCGAGCTGAAGGGCATACGCCTAGCCGATGATCATGCCCGTAGCGGCGCTATGTTGTTGCTGGGCGACGGCGCCGAGCGCGCCTTCCTGCTCGGCCAGGAAGTCGCCGATGGGCTTACGCTGGCGGAGGTCGACCCCGATTACATTTTGCTCGCCTATGACGGAGGACAGCGTCGCCTCGAGATGAGCGCTGGGCCGAGTTATTCCTTTGCACGCGCGATGATGGGGCTTGAGCAGGCGCCGGGTGCGCCCGTGGGCAATGTGCAGCCGGCGGCGTCTGGCCGTTCTTATGCACGCGCCATTCTCGGCTTGGACGAAGCGCCGGAGCCGCAAGCCCGGACAGAAGTCGCGAGTGAGGACAACAGTGCGCAAGCGCCGGTGGCGCAAGCGCGTGAACAGGCCGCGCCGGCTTCACTGAGCAGCGATGCATTTGAGCAATCCGTTTCCCGGCAGGATTATGCGTGGCTCGCGGCATCGCTTGCCCGTATCGAGATGGTCGATGGCGAGGCGGTTGGCTGGCGCATCCAAGCGCCGCCGCCCGGTGCGCAGGCCGTGGGCTTGCGTCCGAACGATCTGGTCTTGTCGGTCAATGGCGCTGGTCCTTCCGATCTTTCGCGCGCGCTTGAAGCGGCGCGGGCGCAGCAACTCGCTCTCGTGATCCAGCGCGGCGGCGAGCGCGTTCAACTTACTCTCAACATCGATCAACGCACATGAAGCCGCTCACACGTACGGCATGCGCGCTTCTCGCCGGTCTGGCGGGAGCGGCATTGCAAGCGCCCTTTGCCGGCGCGCAGCAGCAATCCGAAAACGCCTCGAACGCAAATGGCTCGGTGACGATGCGCGAGGTGGACATCCGCGCTTTCATCGAAGACGTGTCGAACACGACGGGGCGGACCTTCATCGTCGACCCGCGCGTTTCCGGGCGCGTGACCGTGCTCGTGCAGCAATCGATGAACGAGCGCGAATTGCTCGACGTGTTTATGTCGACGCTGCGCGTGAACGGCTTCATCGCCGTGCCGACAGCGAGCGGCGCTTATCGCGTGGTGCCGGCGGAAGTCGCGGCGCGCGAACCGTCGACCAACGGGCAGGGACCGACAGAGAACACCTACGTTTCGCAAGTTTTCTCGCTCCGGTTCGCCGATGCGGAATCCGTCGCAAATGCGATCCGGCCGCTTTTGTCGGAACGCGGCCAGGCAACCGTTAACCGCCGCGGCAATTCTATCGTTGTTGTCGATTTCGGCAGCACGATCAGCCGCGTGCGCGACACCATCGCGCGCTTGGACCGTGATGGCTCGGCGATGCGCACGGTTCAATTGCGCAACACCTCCGCCGCAGAAATGGCGCGGGTGGCGCAAAGCCTCGCGACAGCCATTGGTGAAGAAGGCCGCTCACTGATTCAGGCCGTGCCCGTGCCGAGCAGCAACATGCTGGTGCTGCGCGGCGATAGTCAGACGCTGGATCAATTGCAGCCGGTTCTGCTGGAGTTGGATCAGCGCGCGGACTTCCAAGCTGCGGTACAAGTCATTCCGCTTCGCTACGCCGTGGCTGAAGAGGTCGTGCCCATCCTGCAGCAGATCGCGGCTTCGATGAGTTCGGGCAGTAGCGAGGATGCCGGCACAGCGCCGAACCGTCGCGCGAATATCGCGTTTCACCGGGCCACGAACTCGCTGGTTATCAGCGCTGCGCCGGATATGCAGGAGGCGCTGGCTGGTGTTGTGCGCTCGCTTGATGTGCGGCGCGAACAGGTGCTGGTCGAGGCGATTATCGTTGAAGTTTCCGATGATCTCGCGCGAGAACTCGGGCTGCAATACGTGGCGAGCGGCGCCAGCGGCGAGAGCGCGGTTCCGTTTCTTTCGACCTCCTATGGCGGCGCGTCCGCACCGAATTTGCTGGCTCTGACCGGGGCGGTGCTGACGAACAATACCGACGAGGGCGAGAGCGAGGCTGTGGCGACGCTGCGGCGCGCGGCGGTAAATTCTCTACTTGGCTCCAGCGGCTTGTTGCTCGGGGGCGGCGGTGAGAATAGCGACGGTGCGGTGTTCGGCCTGCTGCTGAACGCGCTCGCGGAAGACCGCGAATCCAATGTGCTTTCGACGCCTTCGGTGTTGACCCTCGATAATGAGGAAGCGTCGATCCTGGTCGGTCAGCAAATCCCGATCACCACTGGCGAAGCGCTCGGTGACGATTTCCAAAACCAGTTCCGCACAATTGAACGCGCGGATGTCGGGGTGCAGCTTGAAGTGCGGCCGCAGATCAGCGAAGGCGGCGCCATTCGCCTCGCGATCCGTCAGGAAGTCTCGAGCGTGTTCGGTCAGATCGTATCGAGTTCGACCGACCTCATCACCAATCGCCGCGAAATCCGCACGGTCGTTCAGGTCGATGAAGGGCAGATCGTGGTGCTCGGTGGTTTGATCCAAGATGAGATCGAGCGTTCGGACGCCGGTATCCCCGGCTTGCGCAATATTCCGCTGGCGGGCCGGTTGTTCCGCAGCGAAGGCACCGCGCGCCGCCGCACAAATCTGATGGTTTTCCTGCGGCCGACGATCGTCAACACAGCGGACCAAGCTGCAGAAGTAACGCAGCGACAGTATAATGCGTTGCGTGCGGCTGATGGGCTCGATCCTTTGGTCGCGCGTCAGCTTGGCGAAGAAATGGCGCGGCAAAGCCGAACCGTAGCGCCAACGCCGCCCGCTTCGTTGAACGCGCCCACGGCGCCGGCGGAGGCGCCTTAGGAGGGCGGCCATGGCGAGTACAAGCGATTCAGCACCTGCGCCGGCCGCGCGGCGGCTTGAGTATGCATTCGCAAAATCTCAGGGGATCGTGTTCCTCAGTGATGCGCCGCCCTGGCGCGTCGGCTTGCGCAAAGGCGCCGACCCACTGGCGCTGATGGAAGCGCGCCGTGTTCTGGGCGCGCCTTTCGAGGTTGTCGAACTCGAAGGACCGGCGTTCGATGAGGCGCTTTCGCAGCGCTACGCTGTCAGCAGCGAGGCCGCGCGTTCGATTGCGGAATCGTTTGAGCCCGATCTCGATGCGCTGGCCGACACCGCAGGCGCGACGGCGGACTTGCTCGACAGCGAGGATGATGCGCCGATCATCCGGCTCATCAACGGTCTTATCTCTGAGGCCATTGGCCAAAGCGCTTCCGATATTCACATCGAGCCCTCAGAGCACGCGGTCGTTGTGCGTATGCGGATCGATGGCATGCTGCGCGAAGTATTGCAGGCGCCGGGGAAACTACGCGGCAGGCTGGTCTCGCGCATTAAGGTGATGGCGCGGCTCGACATTGCCGAAAAGCGGCTGCCACAAGATGGCCGTATGTCGCTCACGCTGGGCGGACGCGGCGTGGACGTGCGTGTCTCCACCTTGCCTTCGCGTTATGGCGAGCGAGTTGTGCTGCGTTTGCTCGACCGCGATCAAGGGCTGAGAAGCCTCGACTCGCTGGGTATGTCGGAACAGCTGCTGACGCGTTTCAAAAGTTCGCTGGAAACGCCGAACGGCATCGTGCTTGTAACCGGGCCGACGGGTTCGGGTAAAACCACCACGCTTTATGCGACGCTCAACCTTTTGAACGATCGCGCGCGCAATATCCTCACCGTTGAAGATCCTGTCGAATACGCCATCGACGGCATTGGCCAAACGCAGGTCAATTCCAAGATTGGCATGACATTCGCGGCCGGGCTGCGCGCGATCCTGCGCCAAGATCCCGATGTCGTGATGGTCGGCGAAATCCGTGACGCTGAAACCGCGCAGATTGCTGTGCAGGCGAGTCTGACCGGACACTTGGTGTTCTCTACGGTGCACACCAATGACGCCGTGGGCGCCATTACCCGGCTTCGAGATATGGGCGTTGAGCCCTATTTGCTTGCTTCGACGCTGCGCTCTGTCGTGGCGCAGCGTTTGGTGCGCCGCCTGTGCCCAGCGTGCAAAAAGCCGGCGGTGATCGGCGAGCAGGAAAAGGGGATGCTGCGTTCCATCGGCGCGGAAAACGCGACAGTGTATGAGGGCGTAGGGTGCCCCGAGTGCCGCGGCTCCGGCTATGTCGGACGTATTGGCCTTTACGAGTTCGTCGCCGTTGACGATGAAATTCGCCGCTTGATCCACGCTGGCGCCACCGAAAGCGAGATGGCCGCGCACGCGTTCCGCAATAGCACATCACTATTGCGCAGCGGTCTGCGATGCGTCGCCGAAGGCGTGACCTCCTTAAGCGATCTGATGCGCGCGGTGAGCGCGCAAGGCGCATGATGCATGCCGCGCTTTCAATATCTCGCTATTGATCCCGACGGCCGGCAGAAAAAGGGCGGTCTGGAAGCGGCCAACGAAACCGCCGCGCGCGCGTTGCTCGTGCGCCGCCGCTTGTTGCCCGTCGAGATCAATGCGCGTGAAATTCAGAGGGGACGCGCCGACGCGACGGCAGAGCGCCCGGTGCCGAAGGGCGCCAAGCTCTCTCACAAGGCGCGGCTTTTGGTGACGCGTCAGCTGGCGACGCTTGTGGAAGCTTCGGTGCCGATCGATGAAGCGTTGGCGATGATCGCCGCGCAGCAAGAAGACGCCGCGACGGCCAAGATTGTGTCTGATGTGCAGGCGGGGGTGGTCGAGGGGCAGCGTCTGGCCGACGCATTGGGGCGTCACCCGCGCAGCTTTTCCGGACTGTATCGCTCGGCGGTTATCGGCGGCGAACAATCTGGGCGCTTGGGGCACGTGCTCAATCGTTTGGCCGATTATTTGGAGCGCTCCTACGCACTGCGTAACAAGATCACGACCGCAATGATCTATCCGGCGGCGCTGAGCCTGGTGGCGGTCAGTGTTGTCATTTGCCTGATGATTTTCGTGGTGCCCAGCCTGATCGATCAGTTCGAGCGCTTCGATCAGCGTCTGCCTCTGATTACGCAGATCCTGATCGGGACGTCGCGTTTGCTGACGAATTATTGGCCGCTGCTGCTCGGTGGCATTGCTGTCGGCGGCTACGTGTTGAACATCCTGTTTCGAAGGGAGGCGGTGCTTTCCCGCGTCGATGCTTTCTTGCTGCGCGCGCCTTTGATCGGACGCTGGGCGGTTGCGGTAAATGCGAGCCGTTTCGTGCGCGCCGTATCGACTTTGGTCGCCTCCGGCATGCCGGTGCTTGAGAGTGTCCGCGCCGCGCGTGAATCCGTCGGCAATCGCGAGGTGATCAAAGCGATTGAGCGCATGGCCGATCAGATCGAAGAGGGCGAGCCGTTGTCGCAGGCGATGCGGCGCTCCGGCGTCATCCCGCCGATGGTGTCCTACATGACGCAAAGCGGGGAGAATGCAGGCGAATTGCCGGTCATGCTCGACAAGGCGGCGGCGCATCTCGATCAGGAATTCGAGGCGTTTACAGCGTCTGCGCTCAGCCTGCTTGAGCCTGCTATTATTGTGATCATGGGTCTCGTGGTCGCCTCTATCGTATTGGCGATCATGCTTCCGATTTTGCAGCTAAACCGTCTGGCGATTGGGTGAAAAGGGCGATGCTGAAAGCATTATTGAACAGAAAAGTGGCTCGACGTTTGCCGAGAGATGCGGGCGTGACCTTGGTGGAAATGATGGTGGTGATCGTCATCATCGGTCTGGTGACGGCGATTGTCGTGATCAACGTGCTGCCGAGCCAGGACAGGGCGCGGGTCGAAAAAGCGCGCGCGGATATCAGCGTCATTGAGCAGGCGCTTGAGCTCTACCGCCTGGATTATTCGCGCTATCCCGGCATGGAGGTTGGGCTGCAGGCGCTGCTGAGCCCGCCTGAGCAGGCGGGCGGCGTTGGGCAGCGCGAATCCTACATTCGCCGTCTGCCGGACGATCCTTGGGGGCGGCCCTACGAATATGTGATCCCCGGCGAACACGGCCCGTTCGATCTCTACACGCGCGGCGCCGATGCGCAGGACGGAGGCGAAGGAGTCGATGCCGATATCGGCAACTGGCAGTAAGCTCCCGCGCGACGCGGGCGTTACGCTCGTTGAAGCGATGACCGCGCTTATGATCGTGGGGCTCGTTGCGGGCGCCGCGGTTCTGCTTGCGCCGGGGCCCAGCCGCGGCATCCAGACCGAGGCGGAGCGTTTTGCCGCGCGCGCTGTGTTGGCGAGCGAGGAAAGCATCATCGCCAATCGCACCATGGCGCTGGTCGTGACCAATGAAGGTTATGGCTTTGAGCGCCTGGAACAAAACGGCTGGTTTCCCGCCGAATACAGTTCGCCGTTGGGCTTCCGTCCTTGGCCGAGCAATCTTGAGGCGCGCGTGGAAGAAACCAGCGCCGAACCAAACGATCCGCGTATTGCGCGCTTCAATTCCATCGGCGCAGCAACGCCGGCTAGTGTTGTGATCAGCGGCGCGGGCGCGCGCTGGCGTGTGACGATCCAAGGGACTGGTGAGGTCAATGTCGCACGCGCGGAATGATGCCGGCTTCTCGATTGTAGAGGCGCTGGTCGCGCTGGCCGTCTTTTCGATGGCCGGTGTTGCGCTCGTTCAATTGCAGGCGCACTCGTTGAGCACGTTTTCTCAAGTTGAAACCCGCGCGATTGCGGATCTGGCGGTGCAGAACCGGCTGACGGAGGTTGTTTCCTCGCGCACGCGTCCGGATGTCGGCACGCGCGAAGAACAAATCCAATTCGGCGGCCGTGATTGGGCGATGTCGGTCACCATAGCCGGAACGCCGGACGCCGAGACGCGCCGTGTGAGCGTGAGTGTGACGGAAGCAGGCGCGGGCACGCCCAGCGCGACAGGGCATGCCTTCTTCGTGGCGCCGGGAGCGGGCAGATGAGTGCACGCGCCGCCTCTGATGCCGGCTTTACGCTTGTCGAAGCGCTAGTGTCCCTTTTTGTGTTCAGCTTAATCGCGGCCGGCTCCGTGCTTATGCTGATGCAGAGCGTCGATACGCAAAACCGTGTCGGCGAAGCGCAGCTTGCCTTGCGTGAATTGCAGACGACGCGCGCGCTTCTTAGCGGCGATCTTGCCCATTATGTCGGCCGTCAGGCGCGCGAGGCGCAGGGCTCGCGTCCGCGCTTTATTGGCGGCGATGCCGATGCGGCGCTGTCTTTTGTGCGCGCCGCGGGCGAGCCCGATCCGGATCGTGGCGGGCGAACCTCCCTTGCGCTTGTGGAATACAATATCGTCAACGACACGCTCGTACGCCGCACGCGTGCGCAAGTCGACGCCGCGACGCCTGTGACCATGCCTGATCGCGTTGTCCTGAGCGGGGTGTCGCAAGTGCAATTCGAGTTTTTCGATGGCACGCGCTGGCATGAGCAATGGCTGATTGGCCGGCAAAGTGGACCGCCGCCGCGCGCGGTCGCGCTCTCATTTCACTCGGAACGCTATGGCGACATACGTATCGAGGCGTTGGTGGGGCTGGGCGTATGAAGCGGCGGCTCGCATCTTGGCGAAAGGATCGTGGCGCCGCCCTGGTGACGGTGCTGGCCATGCTCGCGCTGATGTCGGCGTTGGCGATCGTGGTTGTCGACGCTGCGAATATGAGCCTGCGGCGCACAGCCAATTTGGTGCGGATGGAGCAGACGCATTGGTATCTTATGGGCGCGGAAGCGTTTGCGATGGCGCGCCTATCCGAGCTGCGTAACCGCGCCGAAACGGAGCAGATTGACGCTGAGGATTGGCAAAATCGTCCTTTCCTTTTGGCTCTCGATGATGGCGTCATGGAAGTGACGGTGGTTGACGGGGGAAATTGCTTCAACCTCAACTCTGTGGTTGTTGCTGAAGAGGGCACTGGCGTATTCAGGCTCAGCACCCAGGGAATGTTTCAACTGGCGCGGCTTCTCGATTTGACAGGTGCGGCCGGCTCGCAGATGGGCCTTGCCGCGGCTTTAGCCGATTGGGTCGATAGCGACAGCAGCGTCACCTCGGGTGGGGCCGAGGATGTCGGCTATGGCATGGACGGCGGCTATGTTACGGCCAACACGCTGATCGGCGATGTGAGTGAGTTGCGCAATGTGCGTGGGTTCACCGATTTGGCGATTCAGCGCATTGCGCCTTTTATTTGTGTGCGACCGAACGCGATGCCGAACCAGATTAATCCCAATACGCTGACACCGGAACAAGCGCCGCTGCTGGCCATGCTGGTGCCTGGGCTCAGCGTGGAAACGGCGCGGCGCATTATCCGCGACCGGCCGCGCGGTGGTTGGGAAGATGTCGAAGCGTTCTTCCGGCATCCCAGCTTTGCCTATGAGGATATCAACGACGCCACACGCGCGCAGTTTTCGGCGCAGACGCGCTATTATGTGCTTCGCGTGCATGTACAGCGGGAAGGGGCCAGCGAGTCCGGTACCGTGCGGGCCACGGAGAAAGGCTTTGTTCGCTTTCCCGAGACGACCTGGGACACCAGTGGTGCGGACATGGGCATGACACCGCCGGAGGCATGGATGGATTTTTCC
>JAUIJZ010000085.1 GCA_030430715.1 Alphaproteobacteria bacterium | reverse complement strand
ATAAGGCAACTTCTATATGGTAAGAGGAGAAGTCAGATTCGGATTATTTTTACTATCATTGATGATACGGTGCATGTACTGCATATAAGGCATTCTGCAATGAAATTCCTATATAATAAAGGCTAAGAATAATCGCTCAATAAGTCCGGGCGATCGAACTTATTAAGTAGTTACTATAAATGCTTCCTAGCCGACATTTTTTGTATTTGATGTGTTGCTCTTTGAGCGCACCGGACGCGACTATGCGCGCTTCAACTATCTCGGCGAATGGCACTCTCATCCCACCTTTTCGACACGTCCGAGTATGGAAGACGTGCATGCCATGACCGACCTCGTGACTGGTGAACGCAGCATCGACTTCTCCGTCTTGCTCATCGCGCGCCTGCGATTTCTCAGATGGCTAGACGCTTCGGCCTTCGTGTTTTCTAGATATTCAACTCCGCGTCCGGCGAGTCTGAAACGATAAGTGCCATTGATAGTCGGCAAGGCACCGGAGATCGACGCCCGAAGGGCCGCGACGCGCATCATCTTGGCGCCAGCGCGGCGCGGTAGCGCAGCGACGAGAGCGCGAACCGCGCGAACCGCGCGGGCGGCGCCCAACTCACGGCCGCTTCTCAAAGCCGCGTCCTCTCAACTTCGACCCATATTTCTTCCGCCGCTCAAACTGAGACGTCGTCCCATTGAGCCGCTTCGTCTTGGCGATGGCTTTGAGATCCCGAAGCGTCTTCACCTTGTGGCACGGTTTGCACATGAGCTGATCCGGCTTGCCTGGATAGATCGCGTTCGGCGTCGAGTGCTCGGCAATCAAACCTTCGGTCGCCTTGCAGCCACGCACACAGCATGTGCCGCGTTGACGCTTCAAGAGTGCGTCGTATTCACGCGCGGTGAGATAGAGGCGGGGCATGAGAGCCGCTCCCAATAAGAAGAGAAGCTGACGCCGCCGAAGCGGCGCCAGCGATCAGGCTTCACGCCGCCTCAGCGGTTTCTGCCACGCCCTTGGAGCGCACATGCCCTTCGCCCGGATCGACGGCGACGAACACCTTGCCGGTCCATTTGCCGGAGGCCTTATCCTTCCAGCGGTCGTGACGGAGCTGGCCGGAAATGTCGGCGAGGACGCCGGCGCGCATTGCCTTGGCCGCTGCCGCCGCCTTCGGGCAGTTGATCTCGACGGTGAAGCGGTCGGCGCGTTCGCCGCTTGGCGCTTCGATCCAGAGCGAGACGATTTCGATCGAGCCGTTGCGCACTTCGATGGTGCGGATCTTCGGCGCATCAACGAGTTTGCCGATAAGGGTGACGCGGTTGGTCATGAGAAGAACTCCTGCGAGCGTTCCCGGCTGATCCCGGGGCCGCGGGGCTCGCCCGCGACGGCGCTTAAAGCGCCCGGCCTTTGAGGCGGGACGCGCAAGGTGAAAATGGTGGGGCCCGCGTTCGCGCGGAACGCGCGGACCGAAGCCCGTGACCACGGGGCGGGGAGACGATTTTCTCCTTGCGCGGCGCGCCGGCCGGGCGGTCATGGCGACGGCGTGGTCGAGCTTTGCGGCGGCTGATCTGTGGAAGCGCTCAGGGTTCGGTTCGTGCAGGCGCCGGCCTTGTCCAGAAGCCAGTCGACAGCCGTTTGAGCCTGAGCTGCAGCAGATAGAAATGCGCGCTTGTCGTCCTTCAGAAGTTTCATCCAGTGGCCAACGTAAGAGGCGTGATCGCTGAGATGATCTGGCGGCAGTCCGAGATGTGCGCCCAGGATCGACGCGCCGATCTCGGCTACAAGTTCTTCTGCCGCGAGCGCATGCGCGCTGAAGCGCTTGGACATATCGCGCCCGACGCGATGCGCTGCGCCGGTGGCGTGGACGGCTTCATGGTTCAGAGTGGCGGCGTAATGGTCCGCTGAATCGAACGCCGCGAGTGGCGGCATGCCGATGACATCTTTTGACGGAACATAGCAGGCGATGTCCTGTGTGAGGATGCGCTTGATGTCGAGCTTGGCGAACCACGCCTCATGCGCCGCGATGGGTAGATTGTCGGTTTCGACCGCGGCGGGGAAGAAGCGATCTGGCAAACCTTCGATTTGATCGGCGTTGAAGGCCGTGAAGAACTTCAGAAAGCGAAACGTGTCTTCGGCCTGTTCGCCCGAGCTTCGTTCCCGCATCTTCTTCGCTTGCCCGTAATAGACGACGATCTCGCCGCGCTCGCCTTTGCGCACATGCGCGCCCAATTGGTTGGCCTGGCGCAGCGTGAGCCAATAGGGGGAGGCATAGCCGTTCGATACGGCGGCGCTCCACAGCATGATGATGTTCACGCCGCGATAGTTCTCGCCGGTGGCGCGGCGCGGCAGCGCAAGCCCGGTGCGCGCGCCATCCCAGGGTTTGCGCCATGGCATGACGCCGCGTTCGAGTTCAGCGAGAATCTTCGTGGTTATTTCGAGGGCGATGTCGCGCCGATGTCCGGCGATCTTGGTCTGGACGGTCATGAGTGGGTGCTCCTGAAACGAAGAGCGCCGCCGGAGTGTCCGGCGGCGCGAGAGGATTAAAGGGAGTGCGGTGGGATCAGGCGGCGTTGGCTTGCGCGAGCGCGTCTTGTCCTGCTGGCGTGATGGTCAGAGCGCCGCTTCGCGGCGGTGTGATCAGAACATCTGGCAGCCAATTCTTGAGTTGGCGCTGTGCGACACGCGCAAGCTCGGTCCGCTTCATCTTAGTGAGCGCCGCAAGCTTTGGCTTGCGCGCCTTCTCCGAAAGCGAGGCCATCGCTGGGCCGGCGCTGAGCGCTTCAAGAGTGAAGGCCTTCGGCGCCTTTTCCCAGAACTCGGCGGATGCTTCCCAGAAACGGCTCATGTCCAGATCGAGTACGGCGGCGAGCTCGTCCGATGTGGCTTGTGTGCGCTCGGCCCCATGCGAGGCGCCGTCATGCGTGACGTCGAGCGCCTCCGCGACAAACAGCGCGAGCAATTCCACGAGCTTCTCTACGGGCTCGCCGACGAGCCGAAACAAGTCTGCTTCCACATAGGCCGAGGACGCCTCGGTGCGCGCCTGATCGAAGCGATCGTCGTCGTCGAAGCCAACGGGTGAGACGGCGATGGCGAGGCCGGGTACGTCGCTGCGTGCAGCGCTGCGGCGGATCAGTGCGTGAACTGTCAGCGCGAGCGCGACGTGCGGACTTCCCGCAAGTTCTGACCGAAGAGCGCGCGTGCGCGCCGCGGTCAGCCGCTCGACAAGGGCTTTCGGCAGGGCTGGCGTGCGTCCGCGCTCCGTATCTAGCGACTGCGCATCGGCGTCCGTCTCGTCGCTGCTGACAGCCTCGCTCGCGCGCAGCTTGCGCACGGCCTTCAGGTCGGCGCGCTTGATCAGGCCGCGCGTGACGATCGGCTCGCCGTTCCGGTCGATGGTGACGACCGCGCCAGCGTGAGCCATCTCGGCGGTGTCCCAGGTCTGGTGCGACTCGCGCAACGCATCCAGCCGCGCCTCGGCTCCGTCGCGTGCGGTCCATAGCGCCTCATTGTCGGGGTCGGTTTCGAGTTCGCTGTCGAGCGCCTCGATCTCGGCTTCGAGGTCGGCGATGGCCTCATGTTCCTGCTGCGTGAGCGGAGGCGTGCGCGGTCGGACCCGCTCATTTGCGCACCCCTCGATCTGCCCATGGTGCAATTGGGCCTCGACCCAGCTCCATCCTTCAGAGGCGAGCTTTTCGCGCATGTCTTCGATGCGTTCCGCGGCAAGGCGCTGCAGAAGGTCGCCGTCTTCAAGGAAGGCGACGCCGTCCTCGAACAGATCCCGCACGATGCGGCCGCCCGCGGCCTCATAGGCTTCGAGCCCGACAAACCGCGCCAGACGGTCGGTCGCGGGTGTGCGCCCGCCAGACAGGGCGCTGCGCACACTCGGTGTGTGCGTGATGGGCTTGGGAAGTTGCTTGAACACCCGTTCCTGGGCGCCGTGATCGTCGGTCAGGCAAAACGCGCGCGCCGCATCGAGCGTGAGTTCGCCCTTGCGATAGGCGGCGCGGATTTTTGGCGAGAGGCGACCCAAAGCGAGTCGCTGTTCGACATGGCGCACGCCAGCGCCGAACCGTTCGGCGACCGCCTCTACGCTCATGCCGTCATCGACAAGGCGTGCGAAGGCTTCCATCTCGTCCATGGGGTTCATAGCCACGCGCTGGACGTTTTCGGCGAGCGAAGCTTCCGCGCCGAGTTCAGGCTCGACGATGTTGCACGGCGCCGCAAAATCGCGGGCGAGGAGCCCTTGCTTGATCAGCAGCCGAAGAGCCGCCAGACGGCGCGCGCCGGCGACGACGGCATAGCGGCCATCTTCCGCACGCACGACGGACAGGTTCTGCAGCAGGCCGTGAGCGGCGACTGACGCTGCAAGCGTCTCGACGTCGGCGCGCTTGTCGGTGCGCCGGACATTGTCTTCATGCACGATGAGCTTGCTGACCGGGACGAAACAGGTGCGCTGCGCCTCAGTGCGGGTGTCGAGAATTTCGGTGGTCATTGGCTACCTCCAGAGATAAGCGGCGGAAGGTCCGCCGGGGTCGCGTGTCGCGACCTCTTCCTCCTGGCCCGCGCCCGAAGCCGGCCGGGTCGAGGGCTTCAGAGCGTCAGCGTCCCTCGACGCGGCCGGCTGCGCGGGCCACACGCGTGGGGCGCGGCGCGCGTCCCGGCTGATTCGCGGGGACGTCACTGCGGGGCGTGGTGGCCGTCCCCGAAGACTCAACCGAAAGTGGGCGTGGTGGGGGACTGGCGATGGCGCGCGCGCTGTTGGCACAAGCGGGCAGGGTCGAAGCGTGACGGGGCGGCGGGCTCATACACCGCCGCTGTACGCCCCGAACGGGGCGCGCCTTGATCCTACCGATCTGGAGCTGCTCCGCCGCTTGCAGACGAATGCGCGCATTCAAAACCAGACGCTTGCGCGTGAGGTAGGGCTATCGCCTAGCGGGTGCCTGCAGCGGGTGCGGCGGCTGGAGGAGGGCGGCGTGATTCGCGGTTATGTCGCCGTCACCGAGGAGAGCGTGTTCGCGTCATGGTCGGTGCTCTGGATCAAAGTGAAATTGCGTGGGCGCGCGCAAAAGCGGCGGGCGGAGTTTGAAGCCGCTCTTCAGGATGCGCCCGAGGTAATGGAAGCCCACGAAGTGGCGGGGCGCTTCGATTATTTTTTGAAGGCGGCTTTGCCCTCGGTCGCAGCTTGGGGCGCGTTACGCGCGCGGCTTGATCCAGACGACCTGTTCATCAAGTCGGTCGACGTCATGGCGGGCGTGCGTACTGCGAAGCGAATGAGTCCGCACCCTTTGCTCGCGTCAGGCGAAGGCAAGTAGCGCGTTTGCGCGCTCTCGCAGAAGCAACGTGTCGCATCAATGTTAACTTGAGCGTCTCGCGCGATTGTGCAATTCACCGCACGCGCTAATTCCACCTTACAACCAGGGTGCAGGCAGCATCTGCGCGCAAGCGTCGCGGATGCGGAAGCCAGTGCGCGTGCGGATCATCGATTGAGAATCGACTGCGTGCGATCAGCCACATTTCTGAATCCACTGCGCGATATGCCGTTTCTCCATCGTCGATCCGATGCGCGCGTTACGCGCATCGTGTTCAGAGCGTCGCAATTTCCGCGTGAGCCTTCGCTGAGGCGCAGGAATGAGCCTGCGGGAGCCACGGGGCTTTTTAGGTGCGACAGTACGCGGTCGCATTGCTGTGTTCGGCGCTGATCGCGCTGTCGGGGCTCTGGTTCGCCACCGCCTTCATCGCGGACGTGTTCGCTTATCAGGCCGGCCTTGGCGTCCCGTTCATGATCGCCGGAGGCGAGCCGATCTATGCGCCTTGGGCGATCTTCGCCTGGACCAGCGCGCATGCAGAAGCCTTTCCCAGGCCGTTCGCGGTCGCGCGTCTCATCGTGTTTGTCGCACTGGTCTTTGCTCTGCTTCCGATCTTCCTCGCCGGCCGGAGCAAGCTGGGTGTGAAGCCATTCGGCGCCAAAGCGTGGGGAGTCGCCGCCGATGCAAAGGCCGCCGGGCTCTTCGCAGATACCGGGACAGTGCTCGGCAAACTTGATCGCGAGATTCTGTGTTTTTCCGGTCCCGAGCATCAATTGCTCATTGGCGCATCGCGATCGGGCAAGGGGCGCGGTCACGTCGTCCCGACTCTGCTGGCCTGGCCGCAATCAGCACTGGTGCTCGACGTCAAAGGCGAACTCGCCGATGGCGATCCTGGGCATGGGTTTCCCGGCACATCCGGCTTCCGGGAGACATTGGGGCCCGTGCTTCGGTTCGCGCCGACGCGGCTCGATTCAGCAGCATTCAATCCGCTGTTCGAAGTGCGCAAAGGCGCCAACGAAATTCGCGACGCGCAAAACCTCGTCGAGATTCTGGTCGATCCCCATGGCGACGGCCGCAATCAGGATTTCTGGGACCGTTCGGCGAAAGCGATCCTGATCGGCGTGATCCTGCATGTGCTCTACGCAGAGCCCGAAGAGCGCAAGACGCTCGCCGTCGTGCGCGAAAAGTTGCGCGATCTCGACGCAACCGCTTTGGCCATGAAGGCGACGCTGCATCGGCTTAGCCCGGCTACGGGTAAGCCCGAGGTGCATCCCGAAGTCTTCCATGCAGCCGAGTCATTTCTGGCTGGCGAAGACCGTCTCAAGGCGGGTGTGAAAGCGACGGCGGAGAGCTTCTTCGGTCTCTTCGCGGACGAAATCGTCGCGCGCAATACGGCCACGTCGGACTTCCGCATCGGCGATCTCATGTGCGCCGATCGGCCGGTCACGCTCTATCTGCAACCGCCGCCTTCGGATGCGATACGGTTGACGCCGCTGCTGCGCTTGCTCGTCAACCAGATCGCGCGCGCCCTGATGGAGGACCAGAGCGCGGATGCGCTTGGGCGTCCGAAGCGGCATCGCCTCATCCTGGTGCTGGATGAATTCCCGATGCTTGGGCGCATGCCCTTCTTCGAGACCATGATGGGCGCGATGGCGGGGTATGGGCTCAAGGCGTTCCTTGTGACGCAGAGCCTCAATCATCTCACCAAGGCTTACGGCCGTGACAATGTCATTCTCGATAATTGCCACATCGTCACCTCCTTCGCCGCCGCCGATACCGAAACCGCCAAGCGTATCGCCGAAATGGCGGGCGAAGTGTGGGAGCTGCGCGAAAGCGAAACGCTGAAGCGACCGCGACCGTTGCTGTGGTCGCACGGTTCGACCACGATCCGTGAAGAGCGTCGCCCACTCTTGCTGCCGGGCGATGTGCGCGCATTGCCGCGTGATGAACAGCTCGTCTTCGTGGCTGGCGCCAAGCCGCTCAAGACCAAGAAGCTGAAGTTTGACCGCGAGCCCATCTTCATGGAGCGTCTCGCGGCGCCGGCGCGAAACGCTAGCAAGCTGACGACGACACACGATTGGTCGAATGTGCGCGCGCTCGGCGTCATGCCGCAGCCGGTGAAGAGAGCGCGCGCAAAGCCTGTGCTGGCTGCCGCATCGGCGGCGCAACCAGATCTCTTCACCAAGGGCGCCGCATCGATCTCGCAGCGCGCACTTGCGGGCTTCATCGACGAGAGCGGCGCACCGCTTCCGCATCCTTCTCAGGCCGCCGTGGTCAGCCAGGCGCAGGCTGGCGACGAACCCATCGCCAAATCGACGAGGCTCTGACATGGCGCGCGGGGGTATCACCGTCTATCTGCCGCGCGATCTTGAAACGCGCATTCGCAAAATTGCGCGCGATCAGCACCGCTCGGAATCGAGCGTGGTTGCGGAAGCGGTCAAAGCCCGGTTCGAGCGTGGCGACACCAGCGTCAAGGACGAGAGCGCCGACCGCCGGCTCAGCCGTGTGGATCTCCGTCTCGACAAGGCGATTGGCGAAAGCCTGATTATCAAGGAGATACTGTTGCTGTTCGTGCGGGTTTGGCTCGAACACAATCCGCCGATCGATGAGGAGATGGAGGAAAGCGCTGCGGCCAGCGCGGAAGCGCGGTTCGAGCGGTTTCTCGATTTCGTTACGCAAGCGCTCGGACCGGGCAAGTCTCTGGGCATTTCGTCAGCGCTTGCGGCCAAGGAGATGAACGCAGACCTGGCCGGTGGCGAGGTGAGCGCATGAATGCGCCGCTCGTCTCCATAGGCGCGGCCCGTCGCCGGTCTGCGCTGGCGCGCGCACTCGGGCCTGCGATCGCTGAGGCGCTCGATGCGCCTGACGTGGTCGAGGCGCTGGTCAACGCGGACGGCAAACTGTGGTTGGACCGGATTGGCGCCGGGCTGGTCGAAACGGAATATCGGCTCTCGCCGCAGGATCGCGAAGCGGCGATCCGGCTCATCGCGCATGAGGCAGGTGAGACGGTGGGTGAACATCGCCCGTCTTTGCAGACCATTCTGCCGGACAGCGCCGCACGGGTGCAGGCGCTGCTGCCGCCACTCGTCGAAGCGCCCATTCTCGCCATTCGCAAGCGGCCCGCGACGATCTTCACGCTGGCCGACTATGTGCGCGACGGCATCGCGACGCCCGAACAGGCGCGGCGCCTCAGCGAGGCACTGCGCGCCAAGCGCAACATCGTCGTCGCCGGCGGCACCGGCTCGGGCAAGACGACATTGCTCAACGCATTGCTGGCCGAGCCAGTCTTTCGCGAGGCGCGCGTCGTCATCCTTGAAGACACCGCGGAACTTCAATGCGCGAGCCCGAACGCCGTGCAGCTTCTGGCCAAGCGCACGGAGCCGCCAGTCACGATGCGCGATCTCGTGCAGATGACGCTGCGTCTCCGGCCCGATCGCATCGTGGTTGGCGAGGTGCGCGATGGCGCAGCGCTCGAAGTCCTGAAGGCGTGGAACACAGGCCATCCAGGCGGCCTGCTGACTGTGCATGCGAATGCGGCCGCCGATGCGCTGTCGCGTTTGGAAGACCTTTGCATGGAAGCGCGGGCCACACCGCCAAAGCGCCTGATCGCGCAGGCCGTCGACATGGTCGTCTTCATCGCAAGGCGCGAAGGCGGCCGGGTCATCACCGAAATTCTTGAACCCGCAGCAAGCGAAGGGGCGGCGCATGAGTAGGAAACAGATTGTCAGGATCGGCGCGACCGCGCTGGCTATGTTGGCGTTGGCGGCGCCGGCCTATGCGGCGGGGTCCGGCATGCCGTGGGAAGGGCCGCTCGAACAGATCGTAGATTCGATCACGGGGCCGGTCGCACGCGCCGCTGCGGTCATCGCGATCGTAATCGCCGGCGTCACCATCATCTTTTCGGAAGGCGGTGGCGGCGTGCGGAAACTGGCGTTTGTCGGTCTCGGCATCGCCATCATGTTCGCTGCGGTGTCGTTCTTCCTCGACTTCTTTGGCTTTGCGGGCGGCGCGGTGATCTGATGAGCGCCGACCTCGAACCCGAAGGCTATCGCATTCCACTGCGCGCATCGCTGACGCGCCCGATCCTGATGGGCGGCGTGCCACGCGCCTTCGCAATTCTTAACGCGACCGTGGGCGCAGCGATCGGGTTCGGTCTGCAACAGCCGTTCATCGCGTTTCCCTTGTGGGCCTTGTTGCAGGGCGCCGCCGCGTGGGCGGCTGCGCGCGATCCGTGGTTCCTCGATACCTGGCCGCGTCATCTGGCCAAGCCCGCTTATCTGGGGGCCTGAGCGATGATGGATCTCCGGCCCTATCGCGACAGCGGCGCAAAGCTCGCAGATTATTTGCCGTGGGCCGCGCTGGTGGCGCCCGGCGTTGTGCTCAACAAGGACGGCGCCTTCCAGCGAACCGCCATGTTTCGCGGGCCCGATCTGGACTCTTCAACGCCTTCAGAACTGATGGGCGTAGGTGCGCGGCTGAACAATGCGCTGCGGCGCTTCGGTTCTGGATGGTGTCTGCATGTAGAGGCACGGCGCGCGCCCGCGCCGGGCTATCCCGATGGCGCCTGGCCCGATGCACTTTCCTGGTTGATCGACGAAGAGCGGCGCGCCGTCTTCGAGGCGGCGGGCTCACGATTCGAGAGCCGTTATTTCTTCACGCTCACCTGGCTGCCGCCGGCCGAGCGTCAAACGAAGATGGAAGGCTTTCTGTTCGAGGGCGGCGCCGAAGCTGGCGCCAGCATCGATTATCGGCATCATCTTGAGCGCTACTGCCAGGAAACAGATTCCCTGCTGGCGCTCCTGGAGACGTTCTGTCCCGAAGCGCGGTGGCTCAGCGATGAAGAGACGCTGACCTACCTGCATGATTGCATTTCCGACCGGCGCCATCGCGTCGCCAAACCGCAAACGCCGTTTCATCTCGATGCGCTGCTTTGCGATGCGCCGCTGCTTGGCGGCTTGTCGCCGAAACTTGGCGCGCATCACCTCAAGGTCATCTCTGTCAGAAGCTTCGTCACAGAGACCGAACCAGGCCTTCTGGATGCGCTGAACCGACTGCCGCTCTCCTATCGGTGGGTGAGCCGGTTCATTCCGCTCGATCGCGAAGATGCGCGCCGCGAATTGGAGCGCATCCGCAAACGCTGGTTCTCGAAGCGCAAGGGATTGTTGACGCTGCTGCGGGAGGCGCTCTTCCGCGAAGAAGCGCTGCTCGTGGACAACGACGCCTCCAATCAGGCCGAAGACGCCGATCTGGCTTTGCAGGAATTGGGCGCCGACGCGGTGAGCGCGGGCTTCGCCACGCTCACCATCATCGTGGCTGACGCCGATGAGGAGGCGGCTAATGAATCGGTCCGCCAGATTCAGCAAGTCACGGACAGTCTGGGTTTCGTCACGCAGGTCGAAAGCGTCAATGCGGTCGAGGCTTGGCTCGGATCGCTGCCGGGCCAAGCCTATGCCGACGCGCGCCGGCCGGTTCTGCTCAGTCCAAGTCTCGCGCACCTTCTGCCCTTAAGCGCAATCTGGGCAGGCCCCGAACGCAGCGCGCACCTCAATGGTCCGCCGCTCATGCTGACGGCGACGGATGGCGCAACGCCGTTTCGACTTGATCTGCATGTCGGCGATGTCGGCCACACCATGATCGTCGGCCCCACCGGCAGCGGCAAATCGGTGCTGCTGGCGACGCTGGCCGCGCAATGGCTGCGCTATCCCGGTGCGCAACTCTATCTGTTCGATAAGGGCCGCTCGGCTCGCGCGACGGTGCTCGGTCTCAAAGGCGATTTCTTCGACCTCGGCGAGGAAGACGCTTTAGGGCTCCAGCCGCTCGAACACCTTGAAAGCGCCGACGACAAGGCCTGGGCGCTCGACTGGCTGACGGGTGTCATTGCATCGGCCCATGTGAGCGTAACGCCCGAGCTGCGCGCGGAAGTATGGCGCGTCGTCGAACTCCTGAGCGAGCGACCGCGCGAAGATCGCACCATCACGCTAGTCTCCGCGCTGGTGCAGGATGCGAGCGCACGCGCAGCGCTTCAGCCCTACACGCAGGCAGGACCGTTCGGCCGGCTTGTCGATCACGACGCCTCGTCGCTCACGCACGGCGCCGTGCAGGCCTTCGAAATGGACGAGTTGCTGCGCCAGCGTCATGCGGCAGGCGCGGTCTTGGGCGTGCTGTTTCACGCGCTGGAGCGGCGTTTCGATGGGCGTCCGACCATGCTCATCCTCGATGAAGCATGGCTTTTCCTGAAGGACGCGTTCTTCGCCAACCAGATCCAGGATTGGCTAAAGACGCTGCGCAAACGCAATGTGGCCGTGGTGTTCGCCAGCCAGGAATTGGCGGATGTCGAGCAATCGCCAATCGCATCGACGATCATTGAGGCCTGCGCCACGCGCATTTTTCTGCCGAATGACCGCGCGCGCGAACCGCACTCCCAGGATTTCTACCGTGCGCTTGGCTTGAACGCGCGCCAGATCGAACTGATCGCAAGCGCCACGCCGAAGCGTGACTACTACCTGGTGAGCCGCGACGGACGGCGCCTGTTCGAACTGGGCCTCGGACCTGCGGCGCTCGCCTTCGTCGGCGCATCGCGGCCCGAAGACCATGCCTTGATTGACCGCGTGCTCGCCGAGCACGGCCGGGATGGCTTTGCCGCAGCGTGGCTTGACCTGCGCGGCCAGCGCGATGCCGCCGAAGCGGTTCGGCGCTTCGAGGCGCATGCGTCCACCAGCAGGACGAACACAACCAGGCAAGTGTCCGTCGCAGCGGAATAAGGAGGCGAGCATGAAACGGAAATGGACCACAAGGATTGCGGCTTTGGCTTTCGCCCTGAGCGTTGGCATGCAGCCGGCGCCACCAGCGTCGGCGCAAATCCCGGTGATCGACCCGTCCAACCTCGCGCAATCGATCATGCAGGTCACGCACATGGTCGAACAGATACGCAATCAGGTCCGTCAGATTGAACAGGCGACCGCCATGCTGCGGCAAAATCCGCTTCAGCTTTCGCCGGAAATTTCGCAATCGATCGGTGAGGCGCGCTCATTGTTCGAAAGCGTGCAGGGTATCGCCTTCGAAGCCAACCAACTCGGTCAAGAGCTGCGCACGCTCTATCCCGACACCTGGGAGGACTACGATCTTGAGCGCGTCCTCGGTCAGTCAGACCTTTGGATGCGCGAGAGCAGGGCGAGCCTGCAGCGCGCGATGGAGGCCGAAGCGCGCGCCGCTGAACGTATCCAGCAGACGCGCGGGCGCATTGACCGCGCGATGCAATCGTCCAGAAACGCCGAAGGTCAGACCGGCGCCATCCAGGCGTCGAACCAGCTCCTCGGCATTCAGGCCAGCCAATTGGCCGAGATACATGCGCTGCTTATCGCTCAGGGTCGCGCGCTTGAGACGGAACGCATGGAGCGTCTCGCGCGCGAGCAACGGGCGACAGAGATCCAGCGTCGCGCTTTCCCCACCGAACGCGGCGGCGACCTGACGCCGGCGCGCACGGCGTTCTGAGGGAGCGCGCTTCATGGACCCCACACAGGTCAATTCCTTTCTGGATCAGTTCCTGGCCATGGCCTCGAACGGCTTTGGACTGATCCAGGGCGACGTGACCTATGTGCTGAACGCGCTCATCGTCATCTCTATCGTCCTGGCGGGCGTGCAATGGGCGCTGATGCAGGAGGCGCCGCTGGCGCCTTTCTTCCGCAAGGTGCTGTTCATTGGCTTCTTTGCGTTTCTCATCAACAATTGGAACGCGATCGCTACCGCCATCAATCATTCCGGCGCTTTGCTCGGATTGCGCGCTGGCGGCTCGTCGCTGACGAGCTTCGAGCAAGGCCTCGTCGACCCCATCCTCGAGGACGTGCGCGCCGGCATCCGGCCCTTCGCCGATCAGTCGGTGGGCATCTGCAAGGGGCAGGGCAAGGACTGCGAGGAGTGGGTGGGCACCGAGGTCGGTGAGCTGCCCGAGGGCGAGTACATGCTGCG
>JAUIJZ010000084.1 GCA_030430715.1 Alphaproteobacteria bacterium | reverse complement strand
TCCTGATCTACACGGCCGGCAATTTCATCGAAGCGACTGAGGACACGCCTTTCCTGCAAATCGGCGAGCACAAATACGGCAAGCCAATCCTCGATCGGGTGATCACAGAGGACACGCCGCTTTCAGAGGCGCTGAAGGCGGCTCTAATTTCGATGGATTCCACATTGCGCTCTAATCTGAGCGTCGGCATGCCGTTGGATCTGGCAGTCATTCGCTCTGAAAATTTCGGCTCTCTTGAATCTCGGCGCTTTGAGCCAGACGATCCGATCTTTCGCAAGATCAGTGAGGCGTGGTCGGCGGAATTGCGCGGCGCCTTCAATGCGCTTCCGGAAGTGCCGCTGGCTTAGCCGCTTTCTTCCATGACGAAGTAGGCGCGCCTGTTGGGGAAATCGACGGCGACACGCTCAAACAGCCGCAACGTATCCATGCCAAGAAATAGAGCGGGCCGCCGCGTGAGACGCAAGCGCCTAAAGACATGCGCGTTGGCGAATGCGACCGGCATGCCTTCTATGCGTATGCCGCCGATATTGAACGTATCGACAACTGCGTAATCCGCCTCCTGCGTTTCGCCGGTGATGCCGTAAAGCGTTATGGGCTGGAAGCGGCCTGTCCGGCCGCTAAGCAGCCGGCGTAATGCTTCGTTGCCCACGCTGATCTGCAGGCCGGAATCGATGATGACGTCGATATCCACGCCGTCGATGCGCGATTCCGCAAGCACAAGCTGGCCATATCGCTGCCGCGCGCGAACTACGATCGCGTTCTCTTCCGCCTGCGCATTCCGGCGCGATGGGACGATTTGCATCGTGTTGGCGCTAAAATCCAGAATAAGACGTTGCCCGCGCAAAGCATCAATGCCCAGGACGCCGGCGGCTCCGATATGTTCGCCGCGTAAGGAAAACGGTTGGAGGTCGCGTGTTGCGCCGGCGGTCAGAGAGACGTCGCGCATGTGAACTTGCTCGATCTCGCGTGTACTGGTCATGGACAACATGCGAGATCTACCGGCGCTAGGGAGCGCCAGCTCATGGGCTATCTCGCGCGAGATCACGCTGCGTTCGGCCGCCGTATCGACGATGAAGGGATAGGGGCCTGCATTGCCGATATGCACGGCGACAGTGAGGCGCTGATCGGCCAAGGCCTCCGCGGGGATGGTTTCGCTATGTCCCGCGGCATCGGTGGCGCTCGTATTGGATTCGGGCTGTTGCGGTTGCGCCATCGCAGAGCCGGATGCGCAAAGCGTTAGCGCAAGTACGACCGCGGCGGCATTTCCCAGTGCACACTGCACGCGTTTCGCTCCCTTATGTTTGCAGCGAGCATGCGACGGCGTGCGCGCGCTGACAACCATGGGGCAATTATGGCTCTCGAGGTTTGAGTGCTCCGGATAGTGTCAGCACCCCGAGTGCGACGAGTATGGCGCCAAAAATTGCGTACAGGCCATGCGCCCAGCGCCACAATGCCAAGCCTTCGAACAAGCGCCAGTCGCTTTCGCCCAGCGCGATCCCTTGCGGCAGCTGGGCGCGCGCGGTGCGGCCGGGCGCGCATGCGCTCGCCTGGCTAAGGTCGATGACGGGTATCGCCACATCAATAGCGTATAGCGCTGGTGAAACTGCGCCGTTGCATGCGTTTCCATCAGGGCGAACCAACGCGCCCTGTGCATTCATCGCAAGCACTCCGGAGATGCCGAGCGCTAGAAACAACACCAGAGCGCGCGCAATGCGGACCGGCGATAGCCCATAGCCGGCGATAACCCCGAATAGTGACGAGAGCGCCCAGGTTATCGGCCCGGCAGATGCGCGGGCTGTTTGCATATCGCGTTGCGTGAGTAAGATTTTGCGCGCGTCACCGCGCTTTCCGGCGCGTGCATAGCTCCGCGCCAATTGTGTGTAGGGCTGTGGGCTGAAGCGCTCCATGCGCTTTAGCCACGCCAAGCGCGCGCGCCGTGTCTCATCGGCGCTTTCAATGCGCTGATAGAGGAAGCCGTCGAGCCCGAGTGTTGTGCTATCAACGCCCCAAGCGGTTTTGATGTCATCATCTAGCGCCATGCAGCGAGCGCCTGAAATATCGATTTGAGCGTGTTGATGTGTAACCAGCGCCCGCGCATGCAGGGCGCCGCCAATCTCAGATTCAGCAAATGTGAGCAAGGCGCCTTTAGCGCCTTCCGCACCAGGCCCTCGAAGCTCAAGGTTTGACCACACGAGGCTTCCCTTGATGCGCGCGTGCTCAAATTTGGCGCCGCCTTCAATGACGGTCTTGTGCCCGTGCGGCGCGTAACCGCTGTCGTCGATCTTGAGCAGCAAGTTTCCGTCAATCTTGATGCTGGATGCGCGGATCGCCCAAGCTCCGCCATTGATGAAGCGGCCGCCGCCAAAAATTGCGTGTCCAGAGATGCATGAATTGGCGAGCGAGACCTCACCCTTGATGTTGACGCCTTGCAGCAGCAGGTCGCCGCCGATCTTTGCGCTGGTCGCAGCCAAAGCTATGCCAAATGTGTCGCCGCGGGGCGTGAGAGGGTGGACGATTTCGCAGCCGCGTAAATCGAGGTCGCGGCCCACATTTGCTGCCCGCGCTGAGAATTGGCCGGCAATCTTGGCGGCGCCAGTGATCGTGCCTGCAACGCGCGCATGATCTAACGCTAATGCATTGCCAAATTCGTTGCGCAGTTTAGTCCCTTCCAAGCTGACCGTGCCGCCGATGCGCGCGCCGGAAAAATATAAGACGCCTTCGGCTTTGAGGTCGCTCAAGGCGACATCGCCATCAATGCGCGCTCCGTGCGCCGCGAGCGCTGCGCCTGTTGCGTCGTCTGTGCGATTGAGGAGTGCGGCGCTGGCGCAAGATAGCGAGCCGCCAACGCGCGTGCGCTGCATGGAAATAGCGCCAAAAGCTTCGAACCCGTTATCAAAAAGCAAGTCGCCGCCGATTGCAGAGGCGTCGAGCTTGAGCGCGTGGGACTCTAGCTCTCCACGTGCAAGCTTGGTTGAACTAAAGCGCGCTGCAGCGGCGATCGTGGCGCCTGAAATGTCCACGCACAATGTTTCCGCACCGGCAGGGCCGAGCGGCTCAGCGGCGCTCAAATCAATATCGCCGCCGATGCGCGCATCGCGGGCCAGCACGGCATGTAGCCGGCAGCGCGTCAGCGCGAGGCGTGCGATGGAGGCGCGGTTCAGGTTGATGGTGTCTGGTGCGTCGCAAGAGTCGAGGCTCAGCGCTGGGAGCTCTGAACAATCTGTAAGGTCAAGCGCGCCCTCCAAGCGTGCGCCCTTGATCCGCACGCCTGGCGCCCGCACGCTCCAGCTGCTGTCGAGCCCGAGCATCAACCGGCGCAGGAAGCCGGCGCGGATGCTGGGTTTGCCGCCATCGGCCGCGCCTAGCGGAGAAAAATCAGCGACTTCGCCTGCGCGTGTGCGCTCCGCCACGAAATGTTCGTGTGGCGACAGGTCGTCCGCGTCGAACGCCATGCGATATCCCCCGGCCCCCCGACCGCCGCTGCATTTAAAGCATCCCCTGCGCGCGCCCGCGAGTCGGCTTATATGAAAGTGATGTCAGATACTGTTTCCGGCGCAGGACGCGCCGCCGCTGCCTCCAATCTCGCTGAAGTTTCCGTCAGCGAACTGGCGCAAGCGGTAAAGCGCGCCATGGAGACCAATTTCGACCGCGTAAGGGTGCGCGGTGAATTGGGGCGCGTCATGATCGCGAAATCCGGCCACCTCTATGTCGATCTCAAGGACGAGAACGCCAGCATCTCCACGGTGATGTGGCGCTCAAACGTGCAGGGACTTTCGTTTAAACCCGAGGAAGGTTTGGAAGTGGTCGCTGAGGGGCGGCTCTCCACCTATCCGGGGCGTTCGCAATATCAGTTGATTGCTGAACAGATGGCGCCGGCTGGTGTTGGCGCGCTATTGGCGCAATTGGAAAAGCTGAAAGCTAAGCTTGCAGCCGAGGGTTTGTTTGCGCGTGAGCGTAAAAAACCGATCCCTTATTTGCCGCGCGTCATCGGTGTTGTGACATCGCCAACGGGCGCCGTTATTCGCGACATCTTGCACCGCTTGGGCGAACGTTTTCCGCGCAAGGTGATCCTGTGGCCGGTTCTGGTGCAGGGGCCGGAAGCTGCTGGTCAAGTTGCGCGTGCGATTGCGGGCTTCAACAAACTTGAGGGCGCGCTTCGCCCTGACGTGCTGATCGTTGCGCGGGGCGGCGGCTCGATCGAGGATTTGTGGGCCTTCAATGAAGAGGCGGTGGTACGCGCCGCCGCTGCCAGCGAAATCCCGCTGATCTCGGCGGTGGGGCACGAGACCGATACGACGCTGATCGATTTCGCATCCGATTTGCGCGCGCCGACGCCGACTGGCGCGGCGGAAAAAGCTGTGCCTGTTCGGGCGGATCTGGTTGAGCGCATCACTGTCCTTGACGGGCGGCTAAAGGGCGGCCTGGTGCGCGGTTTGGAGCAGCGCCGCACACATGTGCGCGCCGCGGCGGCCCGGTTGCCAAGGCTGGAGGCGCTTCTGCAAATGCCGCAGCAGCGTTTCGATCGCGCGGGTGAACGGTTGAGTGCGGCGCTGCTTACGAATACGCGCGCGGCGCAATCCAAATTGGACCGCATCGCCGCACGTCTGCGGCCGCAAGCGTTAGGGCAGGATATTCTCCGGCGTCGTGAACGGCTCACGCAGGCTGCGGCGCGGCTTTCGCCCTCTATGCAGCGCGCGCTTGTCATGCACAGGAAGCATCTCGACGGCGCGACGCGCATGCTGGAATCGCTATCGCACAAAAGCGTGCTCGCACGCGGTTTTGTGATGGTGCAGCGTGAGAACGGCACGCTTGTTCGCGCCGCCAAGGAGCTTTCCGCCGGCGATGCGGTGGAACTCACCTTCGCCGATGAAAAGAAGCGCGCCATCATCGATCCTGTAAACGCGCCGGAGGAGCGGCCTGCCGAAACGGCGAAGCCGCGCCAAAGACCTAAACCGGGCGCCGATCAGGGCGATCTGTTTTAGCTGTCGATCATGCGCAAACCCATGGCGTCATAGCGATCGCCTTCGGCCGCTCCGGCCGCCCGCTCGATCGTGGCAAGATCGTCGGCGGAGAGTTTGATCTCAACGGCGCCGATATTTTCATCCAGTCGCGTCGGTTTTGTCGTGCCGGGGATCGGGATGATGTCGTCGCTTTGATGCAATAGCCATGCGAGCGCTAATTGCGCTGCGGTGCAGCGCTTCTGCTCGGCAAGCGCAGCCAGGGCTTGTGCGCGTTCCTGATTGTGTTTCAGCGCTTCGCCTTGCCAGCGCGGCAGGTTGCGGCGGAAATCTGTGTCGGCGAGCTTTGCGCCGCCGCCCGCGAGGAAGCCGCGGCCAAGCGGACTATAAGCAACGAAAGCAATGCCGAGTTCGCGGCAGACCGGAAGCGTGGCGCGCTCCTGATCGCGGGACCAGAGCGAATATTCACTTTGCAGCGCGGCGACGGGATGTACGGCATGCGCGCGCCGGATATTGTCGGCCCCGGCTTCCGAGAGCCCAAACATGCGGACTTTGCCGCCCTTCACCAATTCGCCTACCGCGCCCGCCACGTCTTCGATCGGCACATTTGGATCGACGCGGTGCTGATAGAACAGGTCGATCGTATCAACGCCGAGTCGCTTCAATGAGGCGTCGCAAACATTGCGAATGTGTTCGGGGCGGCTGTCCACTCCGGTCGGGCGTCCAGCCTCGGTATCGATCTTGAAGCCAAACTTGGTTGCGATGGTTACACGATCGCGCGCCGCTTTGAGCGCTTTGCCTACGACCACTTCATTGGTGAAGGGGCCATAGACTTCAGCCGTGTCAAAGAATGTGACGCCACGGTCGAGCGCATGTTGCAGCACGTTGATGGCTTGCGCCTCTTCCAACGCTTGGCCGTACGCAAAACTCAATCCCATGCAACCGAGGCCGATAGCCGAAACGCGTGCGCCGTTTGCGCCAAGCTGACGTGTTTTCATGACAAATTCCCGAGGTGGTCGGCGCGCCGCCGAAATGCGTTGGAAGTTTTAAGCACGCTGGAGCGGGGATGGCGAATCTGTCTGCTCGGCCCGTGCCGGCGGTCACATCGGCTGGTGCGTGCTGCGCCTATCTTCGCCTCATCGAAATACGAGCACAGCGGTCGGATAAATGACCATTACGATCAGCTATAGATTTGCACACCTGGCCCTAGCCTTCGCGCTCTTCCTTCCTGGCGCGCTGGTTGTCTTGAACCAGGCTGCACTGATCGTCGCGTAAGAGCCGACGCGGCGATCTTCGACAGCAAGGACGCGGAGATTGCTCCCCTCCGCGTCCTTGGCTTTTTGTGGCTACGCTTTGGCGGCCGCCGAAGCCGCCTTGCGACGCGCGAGACTTTCCGGCGCCCATTCCACATTCATGTCGTAGAAAACCTCGAACGCACGCGCGCCGTCGGGCAGGCGCACCCACGGAACCTTGCTGCGCGTGAAGATATGCACATCAGGCGCGATAGCGTGTGGCTGATACAGCGTCGCAACACGCACAAAGCGCAAATAGGGTCGTTTGCCGTAATCGCTCCATATCGCGACGTCGCATTGGTCGCAGCGATAAACATCGTGACCGCGTCCGCTCGGGCTTGGCATGGCGACACATTTCGGTGCGCCCTTGAGCATGTCGATGTGTGACGTCTCGATCAGCGCATTGATGGCGAAAGCGCTTCCCGTTTGCCGCTGGCAGTCGAGGCAATGGCAGCAATGTGTGATCAGCGGCCTGTTGGTGAGCCGATAGCGAAGTGCGCCGCACGAGCAGCCGCCTTCGAATGTTTCAGCCATGAGGCGTCTCCAATATCAAATATGGAACTTTTGCGCTCAGCTTGTGTTACCGCCATGTGACGGGTGCTTTCCAGCTTATTTCCCGCGTTCTGTATGTCGCGGTTACTTTGGCGCTGTTGGTTTTGGCCTTCAGCTTCATCGGGTATGCGGGCTGGAGCATTTATCGCGCGGTGAGCGGGCAGGAAGAAGTGCTGTCGGCCATGCTGCACGCCGTTGGGCTCGTGATCATTGCCTTGGCCGTCTCTGACGTGGGCAAATTCCTGCTTGAAGAAGAACTTGGGCGCGAGCGCGAACTCGAAACGACAGGCGAGGTGCGTCGCACGCTCACTAAATTCATGACCATCATCATTATCGCGGCAAGCTTACATACGCTTGTGTTTCTGTTTGAAGCGGGCCGCGAAAGCGTTGAAGCGCTTCTCTATCCCTCAGTCCTGCTTGTGGCGGTGGCGGTGCTGCTTGTTGTACTGGGTATCTATCAGCGTCTGGCCTCCGCCGTTGAGCACGAATACCGGGAAGACCTTAGCGGCGGCGCCAAGCTTGACCCAGAGAAAGAAGCGATGGAGCGCAACGAAGAAGAAGCAGCGCGCTAGCGTTTCGCAGCGATTGCCGCCTTGCGGAACACGCTCGGCAGGGCGCTTTCATCGCCCCAAAAGCCCGCGCCACGCGGTTTTGTCTTGGCCGCATAGACGTCAAGCGTGAGGGTGAAATGCGTGAAGACATGGCGCACCTGAGCGCGCTTTATCCACGCAGCTTTTACTGGCGCGTGCGCGAGCGCTGAGGCTTCGTCCCATGCCTCCGGGCGCCATTCGGTCGTTGGTAATCCTGGCATCCCGGCAAGCAAGCCTTTCTCTGGGCGGCGCTCACACCAGATGTCGCCCCCGCGATACACCACAAATACTGCGCCGCACCGCTCGGGCCGGGAGGCTTTGGCGGTTTTACGCGGATATGTTTCCGGCGCCCCGCCGGCGAAGGCCGCGCAATGTGGGCGCCAGGGGCAGGTGTCGCATTTAGGCGAGCGCGGCGTGCAGATCGTAGCCCCGAGGTCCATAAGCGCCTGCGCCCAATCTCCCGGGCGGTGCTTGGTCACCAGCGCGGCGGCGTGGGCGCGCAACTCAGCCTTGGCGGCAGGAAGCGGAGTCTCGACGGCGTGGAGACGTGACATGACGCGCTCAATATTACCGTCAACCGGGTTCGCAGCCTGGCCATGAGCGATGGCTGCGATCGCCGCTGCCGTATAGGGCCCAATGCCGGGAAGTGCGCGCCAACCTTCTTCTTCTCTGGGAATGCCGTCCGCCGCCATGGTCTGAGCGGCTGCATGCAGGTTGCGGGCGCGCGAATAGTAACCGAGCCCGGCCCAAGCGTTGAGCACGTCCTCGCGTGGCGCACGCGCCAACGCCTGCACCGACGGGAATAGCATCAGGAAACGCGCGTAATAGGGGCCGACCGCTGCCGCCGTGGTTTGCTGCAGCATCACCTCGGAGAGCCATACGCGATATGGATCGGGACGTTGTCCACGCAGCCGCCAAGGCAGCTCGCGGCCATTGCGATCGTACCAGGAAAGCAACGATTTCCGCAACTTATCCCGAGTCGCGGCAGGCTTATCCACAGGCGGAGGGAGACGGCGAGCGATCGCGGGCATGGAGCGTCTTTACCCTTTATTCATGGCTTTTCGATTCGCTCCAAACCCCATGTCGCTACGCGAGCGCTTCTTCCCCGTTCCGCCGGAGGCGGCCGATCCGAATGCGGAGGCGCGCGCCGCACAAGGCTTGGCTAGTCAGCGTGGGCGCATGACCATCGCCGCCGCGCCGCGAGCAAGCAAGGCGGTAGCCGCCGTGCTGCGTCCGATGACGCGCGAAAGCGCGGTTGGCCTGAATGAGCTCAAGCGGCGCTGGCGCGAAATCGCGGGAGAGAGTTTCGCACGCGCAATACCCGAAAAATTCGCCGCAGGCGTGTTGACGCTTCGCGCGCCCGGCGCGCTTGCGCCCTTTCTACAACAACAGGCGCCGCTGCTGATCGAGCGTCTGAAAGTCGCTGGCGCCAAGGTGAGGAGCGTCCGTATCGAGCAGCGCGCTGCGGCCAAGCCAGTTTCAAACGTCGGCCGCGTCAAACGCCCGCTCACGCCCGCCGAGGAGCAGGCGCTGGGCCAGGCTCTGGCTGATGTTGGCGATCCGGGGCTGCGGGCGGCGCTGATGCGGCTAGGGCGCGCTGTAAAGCAAGGCTAAAGCAGCGGACTTCCAACTCGCCTCCTGGGGGGCGCATTCAAGGGGGCGACGCTTTAGGTTTCCTCCGCCTGCAAAAGCCATTATTTGTGCGGCGAAATTTACCTGGAGGTGATGCGTATGCGCGTGCTTGGGCGCCGGAACCTGCTGCTCGGTGCAGCGGCTCTTTCTTTGATCGGCGCCTGTGGCGGCGCCAGTAGCGGCGCGATTAGCGGCGATGACATCGTGCTTGGCTCGGAGGATGCGCCGGTCACGCTGATCGAATACGCTTCAACGACATGCCCGCATTGCGCACATTTCCATGAAGCCGTTTGGGACCAACTCAGGGAAACGTATATCGACACAGGCCGCGTGCGTTTTGTGTTCCGCGAGTATCCCACAGCGCCTGCCGCGGTTGCGCTCGCGGGCTTTCAAGTGGCGCGCTGCAATGGCGCTTCGTCTGAGCAGTATTTCTCACGTCTAGGCGAAATCTTTCGCCAGCAGGAAGCGATGTTCGCTTCCGGCACGGCCGAAGGCATCCGCCAGAAGCTGATTGAGATCGGCCGTGCTTCGGGCTTGTCCGAGCAGCAGGTGCTTGATTGTGTGAACGACGAGACTGGCGCCCAGCGTGTGCGTCGCATTCAGGAGGAAAGCCGCTCGTTCAATATTACCGGCACGCCGTCGCTCATTCTCAATGGCCGCAAACTCGAAAGTCCCGATGTCGTGACATGGGAAGGGCTGTCGCGTGAGATCGAGCAGGCGCTCGGCGAGTAGACGCGGGATCAAATTTGCACATCACCGAGCTGCGTCTCACGGGGTTCAAAAGCTTCGTTGATACGGCCAAGGCGCCGATCGCGTCCGGCCTTACTGGCGTTGTCGGACCCAATGGCTGCGGCAAATCCAATCTGCTGGAAGCAGTGCGCTGGGTGATGGGCGCCACCAGCGCCAAATCCATGCGCGCGTCCGACATGGACGATGTGATTTTTGCCGGCAGCGCCGGGCGGCCAGCGCGCGAGCATGCCGAAGTGGCGCTCGTTCTTGCGGATGCAGCGGGGCGTGCGCCTGCGCCCTTCAATGCTGACGATACGCTGGAGATCAGCCGCCGTATTCGGCGCGGTCTCGGCTCGACCTATCGCATCAACGGCAAGGAAGTGCGCGCTAAAGACGTGCAGCTTCTGTTCGCCGATGCGGCGACAGGCGCCAATTCGCCGGCGCTTGTGCGGCAAGGGCAGGTCAGTGAGCTGATCGCCGCCAAACCTGAAAACCGCCGCCGTATTCTTGAAGACGCAGCGGGTATTGCCGGGCTCCACGCGCGCCGTCACGAGGCGGACCTCAAACTGCGTGCGGCGGAAAACAACCTGACGCGGCTCGATGAAGTCTTGGCGGAGATCGAGGGCCAGGCGCAGAGCCTCAAGAAGCAAGCGCGGCAGGCAGAGCGTTATCGTGGCTTGGCGCAGACGTTGCGTGAAACCGAAGCGCTGCTCCTGCATCGCCGTTGGCTCGAAGCGCGTGAGCGTCAGGCCGAGGCGCAGTCGCATTTGCGCGAAGCGGAACGCGTTGTCGCCGCCGCTGCCGCCGATGCGAGCGCCGCAGAGCGCTCGGGCGAGGAAGCGCGCGAGGCGCTTGGCCCGCTGCGTGAAGAGGAAGCCATCGCCGCAGCCGTGCTGCGTCGCTTGGAGGGTGTACGCGTAGGCCTGGAGCGTGATCTTGGCGAAGCTGAAGCGGCGATCGCGCGTTGCGATGCGGAGGCGCGGCGTGCTGGTGATGAAGCCGAACGGCTTGAAGTGTTGCAGCGCGATGCCGAGGAAGCTCTGGCGCGTCTCGGCGCCGAAGCTGAAGCGATCGGGCCAAGCGAAGGCGCTGAGGCTGAAGCTGCATTGCAGCACGCGCAAGAGGCGGAGACGCAAGCCGCCGCTGAGCGCGCGCGTCTTGAAACGGCGCTTGAAGCTCTGACAGCGGATATGGCGGCACGGCGCGCCCGATCTCAAACGCTGAGCGAGGCCGCCGCTGCTGCGCGTTCGCGATTGCAGCGCTTGGAAGATCGCACACGCGCGCTGCTTGCGCAGATTGAAGCTATCCCTGCCGATGAAGGCGCCGCCGCGCGTTTGGCCAAGGCCAAAGCTGATGCGGACAAGGCTAATGCGGAAAACGGCGCCGCGCGCGAAGCGCTGACGCGCGCTGAAGCCGCGCTGAAAAAAGCCGAAGCCGCCGACGAAGCAGCGTGGACGCCGCATCGCGCGGCTGAAACGGCTCTGAAAGAGCTCGAAGCTGAAGTGCGCGCGCTTGATAAGCTTGCGCCGCCGGAGACGGCGAAATTTCCGCCAGTGCTCGCCGCCATCAATGTTGAGCCCGGCTATGAGCGCGCGCTTGCGGCGGCCTTGGGCGACGATCTCGATGCTTCCACGCATGCGGAAGCTCCGGCGCATTGGAACGGGGCTAAAGCGCCGTCTCCTATTCTGCCGTCGCAGGCGCAATCCTTGGTGCGGTTTGTGAAAGCGCCCGAAGCGCTGGCCGCGCGTCTGGCGCTGGTCGGCGTTGTTGAAGCGAAGGATGGGCCGGCGCTGGCGCGTGAATTGTCGCCCGGCGTGCGGCTCGTATCGCCGCAAGGCGATCTGTGGCGTTGGGATGGGTTTGTGCGCCGGTCCGATGCGCCGCAACCGGCGGCCGCGCGCCTTGAGCATAAAAACCGCCTTGCCGCCGCACGTACAGAATTGCACGCCGCCGAGACGCGCGCGGCACGGGCCAAGGAGGCTTGGGAAAGCGCGCGCGCCGAGCGTCAGCTGGCGGAAGCGAAAGCGCGTGAGCTGCGCACGCAGACGCCGCGTCTTGCGCAGGCTGAAGCCGCGGCGGTGCGCGAGGTCGAGCGTTTGGAAGCTGAAGCCGTGCGCGTGACCGAACGGCGGGCCGATCTCGAAGCACAACAGAACGTGCTCGCCGTGGAATTGGACGAGGCGCGCGCCGCAATGGCCGAAGCTGAAAGCGCAGTACAAGCAGCGCCCGCCGCTGCCGATGATGGCGCTTTGGCCCAAGCGCGCGCGGACGTCGAAGCGGCGCGGCGCGCCGCCGCCGACGCCAGCGCCGAAGCGCAGAGCCGTGTGCGCGACCGCGCGCAACGCGATGCGCGCCGGAAGGCGGTGGAGGCTGAGCGCAGTCAATGGCGCGCGCGCGTTGAAAGCGCGCAAGGGCGATTGCAGCAATTGTCGGCTGAACGCGATGAGATCGAACGCCAGCGCGATGCGGCCAAGGCCGCGCCAGAGGCCGCGCGCGCAAAGCTTGAAGCGTTGATGGAGGAAGCCGGCGCCGCCGAGCGGCGCAGCGCCGATGCAGCCGATAAGGTCGCTGCGGCGGAGGGTGCAGCACGCCAGGCAGCCGAAGCTACGCGTGCAAAAGAAGAGGCGCATGCGGCGGCGCGAGAACGCCGGGCCGGTGCTGAAGCGCATGCTGGCGCAGCCGATGCGCGGCTTGAAGATGTGATCGCCTTGGCGCGTGAGCAAACCGGCAAGGCGGCCGAGGAATTGGCGGAACTTGCCGGTGGGCTTTTGCATGCCGCATTGGGGCAAGCGGCGATTGGCGAGATCGAGCGCCGCCTGGAGCGTTTGAAGGCGGAGCGCGATGCGTCCGGCCCGGTCAATCTGCGCGCGGCTGAAGAACTTGAGGAAGCGCAGGCGCGCATCGACGAACTGACCAAGGAAAAAGAAGACGTGGCTCAGGCAGTGGCGAAACTGCGCCGCGCCATCACCACGCTCAACAATGAAGGTCGCGCGCGCCTGATGCGGGCGTTCGAGCAAGTGGACGCACATTTCGCGCAATTGTTCGGTGCGCTGTTCGAAGGCGGGCAGGCCGCGCTCAAGCTGACCGAAAGCGAAGATCCGCTGGAAGCCGGGCTTGAGATTTTCGCGCAGCCGCCCGGCAAGCGGCTGACCAATCTTTCGCTGCTGTCCGGCGGCGAGCAGGCGCTGACGGCGACGGCGCTGATCTTTGCTGTGTTTCTTTCCAATCCCGCGCCGCTCTGCGTGCTGGACGAAGTCGATGCGCCGCTGGACGATGCAAACGTCGATCGGTTCTGCCGTTTGCTGGAGGAAATGAAGCGGCTTACCTCGACGCGTTTCATCGTCATCACGCATAATCCGGTGACGATGTCGCGCATGGACCGGCTCTATGGCGTCACGATGCCGGAGCAAGGCATGTCGCAGCTTGTCTCGGTCGATCTCACGCGCGCGCAGGCGATGGCGGCGGAATAGGCAGCCCTCTTGGCCGCGCGCGGAGGCTCCCGCGGCGGTTGTTTGTCGATCTTTTCATCGGGCTGGATAGCCGGCTGGAAGCCGGCGGTCCGAAGCTGTTTAGGACGAGTCCGCCGGCAGCGGCGCATTCGCGGTCGCGCTGGTAAAGCCTTGCGCCGGCGGG
>JAUIJZ010000083.1 GCA_030430715.1 Alphaproteobacteria bacterium | reverse complement strand
GATGCCGTAGTAGCCCTCGAGCCCGGCCCCGTGGAGCAGGTTATAGACCGATTCGCAGCCGCCGCAGCAGAACTGGTGCTCCTGCTCGGGATTGATGAGCCCCTTGGGCACGGGCAGGTCGCAGTGGGCACAAGCAACCTCTGTTGCTGATTCTCTTGCCGATGCATCGCCTGCGGCGGGCATCAGACGGGCATCATTTGCGGGGAATGCGCCCGACATACTCAGCCCCCCAGCCCAGTTTCAGTACCGGGTTCACAGAGGGGGCAGTGCACATCATCGATGCTTGGTGCCTGCATGCTGTTCTCACTGAGCCCGAGGTTCTCGCGGCTCATCTCCGGGGCGTGGATCCGACCTGTCGCGGTCATCACACCGACCAGCACCACCGCACCGGCTGTGATGTAAGGCAGGCGTGTGTTGAGCCGCCCGGTGAGGAACTGGATGCCTGCACCGAGTGAAACCATCACGGGAAGCGTACCCATCCAGAAGATCAGCATGGTCAGCCCGCCCCAAAGCGGCGAGGCCGTGCCCGCGGCGATGAACGCGTAGGCGTAGAGCCAGCCGCAGGGAAGGAGTGTGGTCAGCAACCCGATGCTCATGGCGCGTTTGAAGGGCGTGAGCGAGAACGCCGCCCGCTGGGCGCGTTCGACTCCGCGACGCAGCGGAGCCGGGACACGCACATGGGCGATGCGCACGCCACGAAGCCTCGCGAGCGTGATCAGTCCGAACCCGATCATCATGACGCCTGCAAAGACCGCGGCCGCGCGTTGCAGCCCGAGATACGAGCCGCCAAAGTCGATCGCCTGCCCGATGGTGCCCGCGCCAATGCCCAGGATCACGACAAGATTGGCGGCCAAGTCTCCGGCATAGTGCAAACGATCAGCGCGCGTCGCCACTGAACCGGTGCGCCGGACGGCGCGGGTTTGCGCAGCGACGAGCGCCGCCGTCAGCACAATGGAGATCGCCATCACGGCAATACTCTCCGCACCATGCGAAAGCGGCGCAGGCGTATACAGATGCGTCATCGCCTCGAACGCAACAATCGCCGCCGAGACAGCGACCAAACCGCCTTGCAACAAACCGGCGAAAGCTTCAGCTTTGCCGTGGCCGAAACGATGGTCTCGATCCGGCGGGTGCGCCGCATAGCGGACAGCAAAAAACGTGACCACGGACGCAGCAAGATCAAGCGCGGAATCGGCCAAAGACGCCAGCATCGCCACCGAACCGGAAACGCCCCACGCCCAAGCCTTCAGGACGATAAGCGTTATCGCTACGCCAAGCGCCAACGTCGCCATGCGCGAGGTCAGGCGCGCATGCTCGCTGCTGGAAGCGGAGGCGACGGTCGATGTATCCACGCGAAACATATGGCGCCATGTGCGGCGCCCGCCAATGGGCGGCGGCTAGGCCTTTTGGGTAGCGGCCGGTAACCTCTTCGAGGCAAGATCGAATTAAGTCGCAAGAGCGAAACAACCGGCATGAACGCACAAGAACCCGCCGCGCCGCGCGAGCGCATCTACCGCCATACGCTTGCGACACGCATCACGCATTGGATCAATGTGTTGTGCTTTTCGGTGCTGCTGCTGAGCGGACTGCAAATCCTCAACGCACACCCGCGGCTCTATTGGGGGGAAGCCGGCGCCAATACCGATCCGGCCTTCATTTCTTTTTACGCGGTTGAGGATGAAAGCGGCGCGCTGCGCGGCTTCACCAAGATCGGCGCACTGCGCTTCGAGACCACAGGATTTCTCGGCGCCTCCCGCGTCGATGGCGAGATGACCGCACGCGGAGCGCCAAGCTGGCTTACATTGCCGACCTATCGCGATCTCGCCGCCGGGCGGAGATGGCATTTCTTCTTTGCGTGGCTGTTTGTGATCAATGGCCTTGTCTATCTCGGATTTGGCGTCGCCAACGGACATTTCCGGCGCGACCTTAAACCGAGCAAGGATGAGCTGCGCCCGCGCAATCTGTGGGCCGACATCAAGAAACATGCGCGCCTGCATGTGCCGCGCGGCCAAGAATCGAAACGTTACAACACGCTGCAGAAGCTGGCTTATCTGGCGACCATCTTCATCGCACTTCCTGTCATGGTGCTAACCGGGTTGACCATGTCGCCCGGCATGAACGCAGCGCTTCCATTTTTACTCGACATCTTCGGCGGCAGACAATCGGCCCGAACGCTGCATTTCCTGAGCGCGGGCGCGCTGATGTTGTTCGTGTTCGTGCATGTATTTGAAGTGTTCCTTGCCGGCGCGTGGAACGAAATCCGCTCCATGATCACCGGATGGTACGAAGTGAAGCCGGAGAAAAAATCATGAGCCGACTTCTGTTGCCGCGGCGCGGCCTGATCGCGGCGGGCGCAGCCACTTTTGGCAGCGCCCTGCTGGGCGGATGCGATCAGCTCAGCCGCTCGCCAAGCGCCCGCCGTTTGCTGGTTTCCGCCGAAACACTGACGCAAGCGAGCCAGCGCGCCCTGCTCTCCGGTCAGCCGCTCGCGCGCGAGTTCGCGCCCGAGCAGATGTCGCGCGTGTTTCGCGCTAATGGCAGCACCATGCCGTCCGATCCGGCGTATCAACGCATGCTAGACAACGGCTTCGCCGATTACAGGCTCGAGATTGGTGGAATGGTGCGCCAGCCACTCTCGCTTTCGCTGCCGCAATTGCGCGAGGAGTTTCCCGCGCGCAGCCAGATTACCCGGCACGATTGCGTCGAAGGCTGGAGCTGCATCGGCAAATGGACCGGCGTCCCCTTGGCCGACCTACTGGCGCGGGCCGAGCTTGCCGACAATGCGCGTTTCCTTGTGTTTCATTGCGCCGACGATCTCGGGCGAGAAAGCGCGCTCGGCACGCGCTATTATGAAAGCATCGATCTCTTTGACGCCTTCCATCCACAAACGATCCTCGCCTACGGGATGAACGATGCGCCGCTGCCAACGGAGCATGGCGCGCCGCTGCGCCTGCGCGTGGAGCGACAACTTGGCTACAAGCATGCGAAATATGTGATGCGCATTGAAGCTGTGGAAAGCTTGAGCGACATCCGCGGCGGCAAAGGCGGCTATTGGGAAGACCGCGGCTATGCCTGGTACGCAGGTATTTGAACGCGATTTCATACTTGCGTCGCATTAGTGCGTGCCAATCTGGGACAATACGTGCAGCGCGGCATGAAAATCGCACTTCCGCGCATCTGCGACGCGCTTCATGGTCGCGCTGACTTTGTGACTCTTGGGGGCCCGCCTTGGATATGCTCGACCTGCTCCGCGCCGCCGTACTTGGCGTGCTGCAAGGCCTGACAGAATTCTTGCCGGTCTCTTCGACGGGCCATTTGCTGATTTTTGGCCGCGTCATTGGCTATGACGATCCGGGCGGCGCCTTCACCGTTATGATCCAACTTGGGTCAATCCTGGCGGTGATGTGGCTCTATCGCCAGCGCATCTGGGACGTTGTCACCGGCCTGCCGACCAAACCGGAAGCGCGGCGTTTCGCCATCATGTTGTTCCTGGCGTTTCTGCCCGCGGTCGCGATCGGCCTGCTTTCCGCGCAATTCGTTAAAGACGAACTCTATCACCGGCTCGACATTATCGCCTGGGCGCTCATCCTGGGCGGCATCGCGATGCTCGCTATCGAGAAATGGCTTCCAAGCGTTCGCGTGAAAGATGCGGCGGAAACGCCCATTGGCCGCGCTGTTGGCGTGGGCTTTTTTCAAACGCTGGCGCTGATCCCCGGCGTATCACGTTCCGGCGCTACGATCTTTGGCGGCTTGTTGCTCGGCCTCGACCGGCGCGCCGCGGCGGAATTTTCCTTCTTCCTCGCCATGCCGACCATGGTGGCCGCGTTTGCCTATGATTTCATGCAGGTGAAGGATCACCTCACGCCGGATCGCGCAGCGGAAATTGGCGTCGGGTTCGTGTTCGCGTTTCTGTCTGCGGCGCTGGTTGTGAAGCCATTCCTGAACTTCGTCACACGCGTAGGCTTTGGGCCGTTTGCTTGGTACCGCATCGTCGGCGGCGCCCTGCTGCTCGGTCTGCTGTCGATGGGATGGATGTAACGGCTAGGCCGGCTGGCGAATGGTCTTCATCGCGGCGAGCACAATCAATGCGATCCAAAATGCGCCGAACGCATTCGTCATGAGCGACGGGATGCGGACAAGATCGAGCGCGGCCGCTAGCACGCCAAGAATAGGCAGCACGCCAAGCACGCCGACGATCCAGAACACGCGCGGTGCTTGGAAGCACATCGCGGCGCAAATCAAAGCGTGGGCAGCCAGCGCGAAATATTTGGTCCAAGCCGCAGGAGCGACGAACGGGAGATAATGTTCCGCCCGCGCCCATTCTGTGGTGACGCCCAATTGCGCCGCCGTTTCCAAACCATCGGCAATCGCCGCGACGATGACGGCGAGAATGGCGAGACGCGCAAGCGGCTTTCTTAAATCGCCCGCGAGCATGACGGCCGCTGAAACCAGGAACAGCGTGTAGGCCGGAATGAAGCCGTAGAGATCGAGCCGGTTGCCCGCTGTCATCGCGGCCATCGTGCGCGGATCGGGAGACGCGCCGAATATGCCGGCGAGATCGTCCATCGAAGCAGCGCGCTGGAATGCGCTTAGAGCCGGGCCGAATGTGCCATACGGATAAGCGTCAGCAACATCCGGCAGCAGATTGAAAGCAAGCAACACGGCCAAAGCCGCAAGGCCGAATACCAGCGTAGCAATCGACCAGATGCGGGCCGTGCTCACGCAGGATTCTGCCGCGTCTGGAATTGGCCGTAGGGACGGAAACGCCACAGATAGCTCGGGACGATGGCCTCAACGCTCTCAAGCTGCGTGACGCCAAGATCGGCCAGCGTGCCGACATCGCCCTCCGCGGTGACGACATTGTCGCGCTTGAGCAGCGTCACCTGATCCCCCGTGAGCGGCGGATCGACAAACGGAATGAGCTTAAAGCTCCAGCCGAGCAAAAGCCCAAGCGGATGCGCAAACACAAACGGCAGCGGCATCAGCGGCACGGGACGATCCGTTTCGCGCACGATGAATTGCATCAGTTCCTTGAAAGTGTAACTGCGCGGCCCGCCAAGCTCGAAGGTGCGCCCTTGCGCTTCGGGCTGATCGAGCGCGGCGGCGACGGCATCGGCGACATCGCCGACGAACACCGGTTGGAATTTGGTCTTGCCGCCCCCGATCAAAGGCAGCGCGCCGAAAATCGGAAGCGCCGCCATGGTTTGCGCCATGGCGCCGAAGCGGTTGAAGAAATGGTCTTCCGGTCCGAACACTATGGACGGGCGCAGGATCGTCGCGCTTGGCGCAGCTTCGAGCACGGCGCGCTCGCCTTCATATTTGCTGCGCGCATAACGGGCGCCCTTGGGCGCAGCGCCTAAAGCGGAAATATGTACAATACGCTTTACGCCGCGGCGCGACGCGGCTTCGGCAATGGCGCGCGGCGCCTCGACGTGCAGCGCGTCGAACGATTGCTTGCCCCCGGAATGCAACACTGCGACGAGATTGACCACGGCGTCGGCGCCTTCGAGCGCGGCGTCGACCGATTCCGGAAAGCGAACATTCGCCTGCACCAATTGGATCTGGCCAACATCGCCCAGCATGCGCAGCTCGTGCCCGAGATGTGGACGGCGCATGGCGACACGTACGCGCTTACCGCGCTTGGCCAGCGCGCGAACCACCTGCTTGCCGATGAATCCCGAGCCGCCGAATACGACGACCAAATCCGGGGCCTGATCGCCCATGAATAACTCCGTCAGCTCCGGCCGGACCCTCGCCTATGCGTTGGCCTTGGACAACCGAGAATATGCCGATTTGTCTGCGGTATGGAACGCAGCGCGAAGCTTGGCAACAGCCCCGCACGGCGACGCGACAGCTTGGCCCATGTTCCTGCGATACGAGGGCCAAAATCATGCGAATCGCGAGATGAAGGCGCGTCACGCATGCGTCGGCGGCCTCGCCTTATCCGCGCCGCCTTCCTGCGCCAATTGAACCTGAGTGGGAGGTCGGATGAGCCGGCGCCGAGCCACACAATTGCGCGAACAGCCCGGGACGCCGCCACGCGGCGCCGAGGTGATTGATGCGCAGTTCAAAGTGGTGCGCGGCAAGGGCCAATCCCGCGTCGCCGTAGCAGGCAAATGGCTGTTCGCTTTCGTCTGCGCCGCGGCAATCGGTTTCCTGATCCCGCCCGCCCTTGTCGTGCTGCAAGAAATCGCCGCGATGGTGCGGGGCGATTAGCGGCGCGGCCTTTCTCGACTGATCCCAAAATTAACCGACAACAGCAGATCACTCGGCATGCGACAATCCGGCTGGGAATCGGCGGTGCGCGTAAATCGCATTCGGCTGATCAAATTCTCGGCGGCTTCGGCAAACGCGTCGTTGCCAATCGTCGCTACAGCGCGACTGCCAATGACCTGACCTTCGCCATCTAATCTCACGTGCACGGCAACGGCGCCGATCGCGCCTCGACCAAGCTGCACTTCAGGATAAAATCGTCGGAAGCCTCCTGTGATCTGACGGTCGAGCTGACAACGCGGCTGCGTAAGATTGCGCGATGCAAGATCTACTAGGCCATCCTCGGCGCCTTGCGCCTCGGGAGGCGCTTCGGGCAGATCACCACCATCGGATAACACTTTCGCACGAACGGCGGCCTCCCAAACAAGCGCTTGCGCGTAAGCAGTTTGGGCTAACGTCAGTTCGATACTCGGATCATCGACCTCGGATAGCGGTCTCAAAGCCGCAATCGCATTGGACAACATCATGTAAATTTCATGCGCACGGGGCGCGCTCAAATGGCCGCTTCGACGGCGCCCTCCATCCGCACCGATGTCGTTCATAAACATCGCCGCGGCTTGCCAAGTTTGCGCCCGAGCAAGCCCCATACTTTCGCCAAACGGCGATTCAGAGGCATGCGCTGCCGCTACTCGCCAAGCTGCCGCCGCGCGCTCGAATTGAGACTCACTGTGCGCCCAAGCGCCAAGCTCCGCTGCTGCGAGGTAGACCTCTCCCGGCGGCAGCGCACTCAAATCACCTGCCAATACGGTGGCGAGACGGTCAGCGCCGACTCGCTCAGATAAAGCCAACTCCGTGCGCCCAAGAATCAATCCTGCGTAGGCGGGATCGACTCCTGACGCGCCGCTCTCCGACAGCGCAAGCGCGCGCGCCGCTGGCGAGCGTGCGCCGCGCCAGTCCCCGAGATTGACGCGCGCGGTTGCAAGATTGAAAGAAAGCACGGCCGTGCGTCCGCCGCCTCCACTTGCGGCCTCGGACGCGGCCAACGCCAATTCCGCTTCTCGCGCGGCTAATTGAAGGTCGCCGCCCTCAAGCGCGCCGCGATACGCTCGGTAATGCTCAAGAACCGCGTCGTTCTGCTGCGCGGAAGCTGCACCGCACAGGGCCACAACGCTAATGACCATCGCAAAGACAGCTCGCATTCGCGCGCCCCCCTTAAGAAACCTATGCCGAGAAGGGACGAAAGTCACGCAAAGGTTGAGTAACCCAATTAAGCGCTCAGCCGCGCCAGCTCTTCTTCGCTCATCTCTTCATTGGAATAGACGTCTTGCACGTCATCGAGATCGTCGAGCTGAGTGAGCAGCTTCATCAGCTGATCAGCGGAATCGCCCTCAATCGGGATGGCGATGTCGGTGCGCCAGACGAACTTGGCTGAGGCCGGTTCGCCGAATTTCTTTGAGAGCTGCGTCACCGCCTCGGCCAGCGCCTGCATTTCGCAGGTGAGCACGTGCTGCTCTTCCTCAGCCACGCAATCGTCGCAACCAGCTTCGATCGCGGCTTCCAGCATCGCGTCTTCACTGGCGGCATCGAGCGGGAAGCGAATTACGCCAATGCGCTTCCAGGCGAAGGAGACGGAATTGGTTTCGCCGAGATTGCCGCCATTCTTGGAGAACGCGGCGCGCACATCGCCCGCGGTGCGGTTGCGATTGTCTGACAGCGTTTCGACGATGACGCCAATGCCGCCGGGACCGAAACCCTCATAGCGGATCTCTTCCAGGTTTTCCCCGCCGGCGCCGCCGCCCTTATCGACGGCGCGCTGAATATTATCCTTCGGCATGGATTGCGCGCGCGCGGCGGCGATGGCGCGATAGAGCCGCGCATTGGAGTCCGGGTCGGCCCCGCCAAGCTTCACCGCCGCCTGGATTTCGCGGGCGAGCTTCGTGAACACCTGGGCGCGCTTTTTATCCTGCGCGCCCTTGCGGTGCATGATGTTGGCGAATTTTGAGTGGCCGGCCATGAATTATCCCTTCGGGGGCCCGCTTCTAGCGAGCCCCCTGGCCGACCTCAAGTTCTACGCCCGATTAGGCGCTTTTCGCCTTCAGCCACGGGCCGCCTGGTGCGGCGACAAGCCCGACATCCTTGAGCGTCAGCACGCCCGGAGCAGCGCGCTGGACATTGAAGATGGCGTTCACGGCGGGCATCGCCGTCATCGTGTCCCACTCATGATTACCCCAATGCTTGGGCGGAATGAATTTCAGGCGGGATTCAATGTCCGGCTCACCCTTGATGTTGAGGTGGTATTGATCCTCGTTGAAGGTCCAGCCCTCGTTGAGATGCTTGGTGAGGTACCAATTGAGTTCGAAACTGGCGACGGTGCGGCCGCCAACTTTGCCGTTCCAACCGCCGCGCATGGCGCCGATCGTATCCTTCTCCATCACGAACCAGCCAAGATCGACACGCTGCGAAGTGGTGGCGTAGTCGACGAAGAATTCGAGATCGTCGAGCTCGAACTCAAGCGATTCCGCGATGCGCTGAACCGCGTCGTAGAATGAAATCAACCACGAGCGCGCGGTCGCGATCACTTCGGGCGTCGCCTTCGGCAGCGACATGCCCATGGCCAGCCAAGTTTCCGCGGATTCATAGACGCTGCAATCTCCTGTTTCGATGATGGAGACGCGCTCGACATCGCGGCAGACGGCGGTAAAGCCGGCGATGACGGCATTGATCCAGCCAGGGCTAACGCCTGTGACGAAGAACGAAGACTTGCCGCGTTCGCATGCGGCTTGAAGGGCCTCTCTGGTTTCGCCCTTCACGCCGCCCACATTGGAAAACAGATTGGTGCTGATCAGATTGGCGCCGCTTTCCAGAATTTTTACGGCTTGGCCGAGGTCAGCCATGAACGGCGTGTAGATTACCGCATCTGGCTTGAGCGCCATGAGCGCATCGATGTCGTTAGTGGAGAGCACGCCGCTTTTGGGCCGGCCGCACAGCTCGCCCGCATCCTTTCCCGCTTTCTCCGGGGAGTATGAATAGACGCCCACAAGTTCGAGGCGCGGGTCATCCAAAATGCCCCGGAGCGCGAGTTTGCCGACTTTGCCGGTGGTCCATTGAACGACGCGCATCTTCTTCATCGAGCTTCCTCCCTTAAAATTGGGCGGCACGATGTGTCAGACCGAGCTGACGCGCAAGCTGTCCGGAGGCCGGCTGACAATGATTTCGGCACGGCAACGCCACATTAACCGAGCCACGTCACAAATCATTCATGCTGAAGCCAGCCAACCAAACCGAGCAAGAAATTGCGCCGGACCTCCCCGCTGAGGCCCGCACGCCGCATCTCAGCTTGGTTCAGGACGAGCATGGCGAGGCTTGGGCGCTGGCCGCAGAACCCGCGCCGTTTGAGCCCGGCGACTATCCCTATCGCGACCGCCTTTCGCGCAGCGCCTATCAGCGCCAGCTGCGCGAATTGCAGGTCGAACTCATCAAACTGCAAAGCTGGATCAAACTCACCGGCCAGCGCGTGGTGATCCTGTTCGAGGGACGCGACGCCGCCGGCAAGGGCGGCACGATCAAGCGCTTCGCTGAACACCTGAACCCACGCCACGCACGCATCGTCAGCCTCGACAAACCGAGCGAGACCGAACGCGGCCAATGGTATTTCCAGCGCTATATCGAGCAATTGCCGACGCGCGGCGAATTGGTTCTGTTCGACCGCTCTTGGTACAATCGCGCGGGCGTCGAACACGTGATGGGCTTCTGCAGCGAGCAGGAATACCAAGCGTTCTTTCCGCAAACCATCGACCTTGAGCACAATCTCATCGACAGCGGCATCCTGATGTTCAAGCTGTGGTTCGATGTGAGCCGCGCCGAGCAAAAGCGGCGCATGATGGCGCGCTCAAGCGATCCACTGAAGCGTTGGAAGCTCTCGCCGGTAGATCTCCAGGCGCTGGAGAAATGGGACCAGTACAGCGAAGCCGAACAAACCATCTTTCAGCGCACCGCAACCGCGCAAAGCCCGTGGGTGTGCATCAAGTCGGACTGCAAGCGCCGGGCGCGGCTTCAAGCCATGCGCCACACGCTCAGCCGCATTGAATACGATGGCAAGCAAGCCGCCGCGCTTGAGCCAATCGACGAACTGATCCTCAGCGTGCGCGCGGGTGATTGAGGCGACGGGAGTCCGTTATTCGCCGTCGAAGACGTTCGCGTCACAGCCACCAATCACGATTGCGAGCTAACCACACGGTCCCAAATCCGATGAGGCACGATATCACGATTAGCTGCCCCCATGTGTCGATGGGCTGATGCCAATAGTTTTGGCCTACCCATGTTGAGCCCGCACGCAAGGCTAGGATGTCTAATGCAAGCGTCCCGAGGAGAAGAATGGAGCACACGGCAATTCCCGCACGCCTAAACCATTTGGACCTCATCGGGCTGTCCCCAGCGTCAAAGCATCAAAATATCACAAGCGGCCATCCCGCTCCAATTCAGCCGCCCACGCCATGATCCGCTCTAGGTCCTGATTGCACCGAAGGCTGTCGTTAGTCCGCTAGCTGAGGGGCAGAAACGAAAGGCTGACGCCCGACTTGATGGCGATCATGGGTCGAGACGCCGCGTGATCGGGGGCAAGCCTAGCTGCTGAGAGCGAGCCAAGAACTCCGCCTCACTCAGCGGTCCCTGCGTGATCTGTGCGGCGTTGAGATGGCTGCGATCCAGGGCGCGATCGATGAAATAATATTCGGTACGCATGGATGGCCCTCGTCGCACAGTGGCCGTGATCCATCGATCATTGAAACCATATCCAGTAGTCGTTGAGGGCGTTCGCCCGTGGCAATTGCCACCGTCGAGGTCAATACAAACCATCATGTCGCTCATGGTGTCGATAGCGACGAGGCGATACGGCCCATCGATCCGCTCATCATGGACGAACCCACAAGCCGTGAGGAGCACCAAGCAAAGAGCTATCGAAAGGCGTTGCATCGCTAGACGCATTCTTCACCGCCGCATTCCGCAACCTGGTCCCGAAATTTCAATGTCCGCTCTGGACCAGAAGCGGACATCAGCCCCGCCCGCGCAAACCCTCAATCCGGCAGCGTATCGCTTCCTTGGGCGTGAGCACCCAATCCAATTGCGCATCGTGTGGGCCAGTCGGCACGCGCGCGATTTCCTGCTCGACATAAGCCAAACCAACCGCGACCGCGCCATGCGCGCGATAAAGCGAGATGATGCGGTCATAATGGCCCCCGCCCTGCCCCAAGCGATGGCCGCTGCGGTCAAACGCCAGCAGCGGCGTGAGAATGAGACGCGGGCTGAGTTCGGGCGGACTAGGCGGCGGCGACGGCACGCCGAACGCATCGGCCTTCAATGCATCGCCCGCGCGCCATGCGAAAAAGCGCGCCGGCCCTGCGCGTGACTCCATGCGCGGCAGGCAGATTTTGCGCCCGGCCTTCGCCAGCGCGGCCAGCAGCGGACGGCCGTCAATCTCGCCGCCGACCGGCCAATAGCCGGCCACGGGTTCATGCCGCGCAAGCTCAAGCGGAAAGTGCTCGATCAGCTTCAGCGCCGCATCGCCCGGCGTAACAGCAGCGCGCTCGGCGCGCGCCAGCATGCGCGCGTCGGCCTTTTCGGCATCGAGATCAGCATCCGTCATGCGCGCTCAAAATCAGGTCGGGCGGACCACATACGCCGGAAGGCTTTGCTCATCCTCTCAGACCCTAGACAACTAGGTGGGCGCCAGGTGCGCCAGGCCACGGCCCGGCACAGAGCCAGCTCCCGAGAGAGATGATACGGTCCCAGGGATGATGCACCTCTCGCACGCCGCAGTAACCGCCCGGCGCGGAATCTAGGCACGCAACGGCGCGTGCTCAAGCGCCGTCTCCAGGGAGCTAACAGCCAAGTCAGCCGACCCGTAACGCGGCGACGCGACCACGATCTTCGTCAACGGCGAGCGGGGCCGCGTTGACGCGCGCTTCCAGCAGCAGGTCGGTCAGCCGATCGATCTCGCCCCGCGCCCGCACCAGAGCGGCGGCCCGGGTCTGTGTTTCGTCCAGCAAGGAAAGCGCGGCCAGCGCCAGCCGCTCGGACATCTCCATTTCGCAAGGATAGGCCGCCAAACGGGTGTTCAGCAGCGCGGCAAGATCCGTCAGCCGGTGGCTGTCGTGCGCATTGCAGGCGATGGAGAGGTTTTGCTCGTCGATCTGAAGCGACACGGCGTTCATGGTTAAGCTGCCTCCCCTAGGGCGGCGCACAATTCACGCGCTATTTCGCTGAGCCCCTCGCTGAGAACGTCAAGGCGTGCTTCGGGTTCCAGAGCATTGAGCCGTTGCTCAACCGCATCGAGCGCGCGCGCTGCCGCTTCAAGCTGCGAATCTTCAGCCATTGCGACGAAATGTTACGCCGTTGTTCGATTCGTTGAAAGCGCTCCGGGCCGGGCTGCGCCTGGACCGGACACGTTGCAGGCATTACCAACAGCGCTCAGCCCAAGCGCCCGCTTTTCAGGCACTGGGCTTCGTGCGCATTCGGTGAGGAGCAGGTTATGAGCGTGAAGGTGGCCATCAACGGGTTTGGACGTATCGGGCGCAACGTGCTGCGAGCGATCCACGAAGCTGGCCGCAGCGATATCGAAGTCGTCGCGATCAATGATCTCGGTCCCGTCGAAACCAACGCCCATCTGGTGCGCTTTGACAGCGTGCACGGCCGTTTCCCCGGTGAGGTGAAATCTGGCGAGGATTGGATCGATATCGGCCGCGGCAAGATCAAAGTGACCGCGATCCGCAATCCGGCCGAACTGCCGCACAAGGATTTAGGCGTCGATGTCGCGCTCGAGTGCACCGGCATCTTCACCGCGCGCGACAAAGCCGCCGCCCACCTTGAGGGCGGCGCCAAGCGCGTGGTGGTTTCCGCTCCGGCGGACGGCGCGGACTACACGGTAGTTTACCGCGTCAACCATCAGGGCCTGACCAAGGATCATCTGGTGATCTCAAACGCGAGCTGCACGACGAACTGCCTCGCGCCGGTCGCGAAGGTGCTCGAGGACAACTTCGGCATCGTCAACGGCATGATGACGACCGTCCACGCCTACACGAACGACCAGCGCATCCTCGACCTGCCGCACGGCGACCTGCGCCGCGCGCGGGCGGCGGCCGAGAACATCATCCCGACCACGACGGGTGCCGCGCGCGCGGTCGGCAAGATCCCGCC
>JAUIJZ010000082.1 GCA_030430715.1 Alphaproteobacteria bacterium | reverse complement strand
CTCGGTGCGTTTCTCATTGGCGACATCCCGGACCGCGCGGGCTTCGCGCACGTCTGCTTGGTTTCGGCTGCGCTGGCGGGCGCCGCGGCGCTGGCGGCGCTGCTGCTGTTCCGCGAAACCGCGCCCAAGCGCGCCGGCGCATTATCCCCGCCGCGTCTCAAATTGCGCGCCATGCTGAAACGGCCTTCGCTGGCGCGGCTGGCGGCGGTGATGCTGTTCACCATCGCCGCGCAGGCGCTGATGGAAACCTCGTTCGGTTTGTGGGCGGACGTGCAATTAGGCTGGGGGCCGCGCGAAGTTGGTTGGGCTGTGGCGTTGCTCGGCGTTGGCGCGGTGGCGCTGCAGGGCGGGGCCGCCGGCGCTGCGGCGCGCAGCCTCGGCGAGCGCACGACCTTGCTGATCGGGCTGGCCATGTTCGCGGCCGGGTTGGGCGGGCTTGCGGTGGCGAGCGATGTCAGCAGTTTGGCGGCGGCTTTGATCGCGTTCGTGATCGGCCTCGGCTTGGCGACGCCGGCGCTTAATGCACTGATCGCCGAAGAAGCGCAGGAGCATGAGCGCGGCGCGGTGATGGGGCTGTCGCAATCGTCGGCGGCGCTGGGGCGCGTGCTTGGGCCGCTGTTCGCGGGGCTGTTGTTCGATACGTTCAGCCCGTCCGCGCCATTCGCGGCGGCGGCAATCGTGACCCTGGCGGCGTTGTTTGCCGCGCTGGGCGAACCGGCGCGCGCCGCAGCGCGCGATCAATCCTCGTCGCGGTAGGGAAGCCAGCCGCCTTTGCGGTCGCGTACTTCATAGCCATCGCTGGTTTCGCGCACGCCTGATGCCGCGAGCGGCGCTTTGCCGTGGCCGCCAGGAATGTCGAGCACATAGGACGGCTGAGCGATGCCGGAGGCGCGTTGATGCAGCGCTTGCGCCAATGCTTGGCCTTCGGCGATCGAGCAGCGGAAATGCGAGGTGCCGGGCGCCTTGTCCAGATGATGCAGATAGTACGGCTTTACCCGCGCCTCGACCAAGCCGCGCATCAGCGCCTCAAGCGTTTCGACGTCGTCATTCACGCCCTTGAGCAAAACGCTCTGTGACAGCATCGGCACGCCGGCATCGACGATGCGCGCGATGGCGGCGCGGGCTTGATCGGTCAGTTCGCGCGGATGGTTGGCGTGCAGCACGACATAGGTGGTAGCGCCTTCGGTGCGCAGCGCCTCGGCCAGATCGGGCGTGACGCGCAACGGATCGACCGCTGGAATGCGCGTGTGCCAGCGTATGATCTTCACATGCGCGATGGCGGCGAGGCGTTGTGTAATCTCGCGCACGCGGCGCGCCGAAAGCAGAAATGGGTCGCCGCCGGTGAGGATGACTTCCCAAATGCCGGGCTGGCTTTCGATATAGGCGAGCGCCGCATCGAGTTCTTCGCTGGTTAGCGTGCCATCTCCTTGCGGACCGACCATTTCGCGGCGGAAGCAGAAGCGGCAATAGACCGGGCAGGCATGCACCAACTTCAAAAGGCAGCGATCCGGATAGCGATGTACAATGCCTTTGACCGGTGTGTGCGGATCGTCGCCAATCGGATCGGAGAGTTCGTCGGGCGCGGTATCGAGTTCGCGGGCGTCAGGGCGGAATTGCGCAGCGATGGGATCGTTTGGATCGGCTTCGTCGATCAGCGCATCCATGGCCGGGGTGATGGCGATCGCGTATTTCGCCGCGACTTGCGTGAGGGCGTCGCGTTGGGGACGTGCGCTCATCTTCGACTCCGGACGCCCTAAACCCCGAAAGAGGCGGCGTAGTGAATGCGGCCGCCTGCCTTTAGCGCGTCGGGCCGGAGTTCCAGCGCCATGAAGGCGGGACCCGAAAACGGAGCTTGCAGTGATTCCGCAGCCCGCGCCGAGAAACCAAACTGCGGATAATAGTCAGGATGGCCCAGCACAATGATGGCTGCGAGGCCATGTTCCGCACAGATCGCGTTGCCGGCCTGGATCAGCGCCTTGCCAATGCCGCCTCGTTGGAAAGCCGGAAGAACCGAAACGGGCGCCAGCGCCGCCGCCTCTAATGTTTCGCCGCCGCGCTCAATTTTGAGGCGCGAATAGAGGATGTGGCCGCGCAATGCGCCTTCGCGGGTCTCGACAAGTTCGATCAGCGCATCGCCATCGGCGCGCAGCCGCTCGACCAGATCGGCCTCGTCCGCTTGGCCGAAGGCGTGGCGGATGATCTGGCGGATGGCGGGATGCTCCGAGACCGTTGCGTTGCGGATCATCGCTGCTGCCTAGACGGTGATCGATGTCTGCGCCAGACAAGGATCAATGGATGTCCGGCCCACCCGCGCGAACGCGGCCGCGTTCGACCCCGCCGCGGACGATGTGTTCGCACGCATCGCGGGCCGCTACGATCGCTTGTGCGACATCTTCAGCTTAATGGCGCATCGGCTTTGGAAAAGCCGAATGGCCGCGCGAATGGCGGGAGAGACGGGGCGCTTGGCCTTGGATGTCGCATCGGGAACAGGCGATATTCCGTTCCGCTTGCTGCGCCGGAGTGGCGGGCCGAGCCGGATTCTGGTCTCCGACATTTGCCCGCAGATGTTGGCGCAGGCGCGCAAGAAGCTCGATGGAGCGGAACGCTTCGAACTATGTCAGCTCGATGCGCACAGTTTGGATGTCGAAGATGCGAGCATCGATATCTACTCGATTTCGTTCGGCATGAAGATTTGTGATCGCGCCCGCGTTCTCGACGAGGCTTATCGCGTCTTGAAACCTGGCGGCGTGTTCTATTGCCTGGAAGCCGCGCGAATTCCGTTCGAACCCCTGCACCAACTCTATCTCATCTACATGAATTGGTGCCTGCCGCTCATAGCGCGGCTGGCGACATCCGGAGACCGAAGCGCATATGATTATCTGTTGCGCGGCGTGCATGAATTTCCCCGGCAAGCCGTGTTTGCTGAAGAACTCAGAAGCAAGGGCTTCGAAAATGTCAGCTTCGAGAGTTTGACCTTTGGCATTGTCGCCATTCATCGCGGGGTGAAGCCGCGCTAGCCGTTCGGCGTCCACAGCACGTCATTGATGTGGCGCGCGCCGGTTGCGAGCATCACGAGGCGGTCAAAGCCCATGGCCACGCCCGCCGCGGGCGGCATGTGCGCGAGCGCCGCGAGAAAATCCTCGTCGATCGGCCAGCGCGCGCCATAGCGTTTTTGTTTTTCGTCCATGGCCGCGACTAGGCGTGCGCGCTGTTCGGCGGGGTCGGTGAGCTCCTGGAAGCCATTGGCCAGCTCAACGCCGCAAGAATAGAGCTCGAAACGTTGCGCGACGCTGGGATCATGCGGGGCTGCCTGTGCGAGCGCGGCCTCCGAGATGGGGTATTCGTACAAAAGCGTCGGCGCCGGGGCGCCAAGCTGCGGTTCGATCTCTATGATGGCGCGGGAGAAGTCGTCGCCCGACGATGGGACCGCTAAATTGTGTTGTGCGAAGGCGTCGCCCACGGTCAGTTTTTCGGGGTCCGCGAACGGATCGCAGATGCGGTCCTTCCAGCGCAGCGATCCGGCATCGATGGTGGCGCAGGCGAGGCGCAGGATTTCGATGCAATCGTCCATGATCTCTTCGTAGGGCGCGTCGGCGCGGTACCATTCGATCATGGTGAATTCGGGGGCGTGCAATGGCCCGGTTTCGCCCGCCCGAAAGCACTTGCCGAGATAGAATACCTTGCGTTCGCCTGCCGCGAGCAGGCGCTTCATCGCGAATTCCGGGCTGGTGTGCAGATAGCCGCCATTGGCTTCGATCGCGCCGATATGCGTTTCCGCGCCCGGCGAGGGCACGATCAAATTGGGCTCGGCCTCGATGAAGCCGCGCCAATCGAACCAGCCGCGAATGTCCTGCAGGATGCGATGGCGCGCGCGCAGGAAGCCGGCCCGGTCGGCGTGGCGGGCCTTGTCCCACCAGGGGGAGGGCGTCATGCCGCTGCTCATTGGGCGGTCCGGGGGCGCGGCCCTGCCTTGGCCCAGGATGCGAACGCGGCTAAGAGAGCGGCCAATTCCCGGTCCTTTCGGCTGTTTTCAGGCGCGGTCCCGTCCGGCGCCAAGTGAGGTTTAAGTGGTCAAGGTCATCGCCAGCGACGTGCGCAAAGGCAACGTTTTGGAGCACGAAGACGGCAAGCTTTATGTGGTCCTCTCTCACGAGACGTTCCGCCCCGGCAAGGGCACGCCGACGACTACCATCGTCATGCGCCGCATTGTCGATGGCGTGAAGACCACCGCCGTGTTCAAAACCACGGACGGGCTGGAAAAGGCTTTCGTCGAAGAGGTGAAGCACACCTACCTCTATGACGATGGCGATTCCGGCCTCGTCTTCATGAACCCGGACACTTACGACCAGGTGCATCTCTCGCGCGACATGGTCGGCGATCAGGCCGCTTGGCTGCAGCCGGAAATGACGGTTCACCTCACCATGTTCGAAGGCCAGGCGCTGTCGATCGATTTGCCGCCGCGCGTGACGGCGACGATCGAAACCACCGAGCCGGTGGTGAAGGGGCAAACCGCGTCGTCATCCTATAAGCCCGCCATGCTCGACAACGGGATCAAGACCATGGTGCCGCCGCACATCGATGTCGGCACGCGCGTCGTGGTTTCCACCGAGGACGCCTCTTACGTCGAGCGCGCGAAAGACTAAGCTGCCCGCATGGGCAGCAACATTCGCAGACTTGTCCCCGGCGACGCAGCGCGCTTCCGCGCGCTCAACGCCATGTTCGGCGCGGCGTTTGAAGAGCCGGAGACCTATGCCGCCAAGGCGCCAAGCAAGACCTATCTCGAAGCGCTGCTGGCCAAGGATCATGTCATCGCGCTTGTCGCGATGGATGGCGAAGCAGTGATTGGCGGGCTCGTTGCGTATGAACTCGACAAGTTCGAACAGGAACGGCGCGAGATCTATATCTATGACCTCGCCGTGGCCGAAACGCACCGCCGCCGGGGCGTAGCGACGGCGCTGATTGCGCATCTGCGCGCCATTGCGCGCGAGCAGGGCGCCTGGGTGATTTACGTGCAGGCCGACTATGTCGATCCGCCCGCCATCGCGCTTTATGAAAAGCTTGGCACGCGCGAGGAAGTGCTGCACTTCGACATCAATGTGGAAGAATAAATATGGCCTGGTTTCGCGTATTCGCCTGCGGCGAAGATTTTCCGGTGGTGCTCGACGGCCAAGTCGAGATCGTCGGCTTCTACACGACGCGCTATGTCGAGGCGGAAAACGCATCGCAGGCGGAAGAACTTGTCTCTGAGTTGCTGTTCGAAGATCCCGATCTGGAGACGCCGGCCGGCTATGACGATCTTCAGCCGCGCATCATGATCGAGGAAGTCGAGCAGGTGGCGGCGCCGGTCGACATTGACGACAATTTCTCGTTCTTTCCGATGGAAGAAGAGGACGAGGACTGAACATGGCGAAGAGCTTTCCTGTCACCATCTATCACAACCCCAAATGCTCGACGTCGCGCCAAGTGCTTGAGATGATCGAGGGCGCCGGCCACAAGCCGGACGTGATCGAGTATCTCAAAGCCGGCTGGACCAAGAAGCAGCTCAAGGAGCTGTTCGCCGCCGCTGGGATTACTGCGCGCCAGGCGCTGCGCGCGAAGGCGAAGGAAGCCGATGAGCTCGGTCTGCTCGACGCCAAGGTGAGCGACGCCAAGCTGCTCGGTGCGATGGTGGAGCACCCGGTTTTGGTGGAGCGGCCCTTCGTGGTTTCGCCAAAGGGGACGTTATTGTCCCGGCCCAAAGAGCGGGTGAAGGAAATCCTTTGAAACACCCGGATCGCATTTTGTAGGATGCGGCGCCGGTCGCTCATCCGAGCGCGAACAGGGAATGCGGTGAAAATCCGCGGCTGCGCCCGCAGCTGTAAGTGGCGAGTTTGTCAGCGACGCCCACTGGATGAAATCCGGGAAGGGGCTGACGGACGAAGACCCGCGAAGCCAGAAGACCTGCCGGCACGAACGCTCTTGGTCCGGGATGGGGCCGCTGGAGGTATGGGTGCGATTTCTTGTGTGCGCCTTGGCGCTCGTCTGTGCGAGTCCGGCTTGGGCCGAGCCGCGCCGTATCGTCTCGCTCGATTATTGCGCCGATCAGTTCGTGCTCGCCTTGGCGGACCGCGATCAGATTGCGGCGTTGTCGCGCGGCTCGCGGCGCGACGATTCCTATTTTCGTGATCGTGCGCGCGGCATTCCGCAAACACGCGGCACGCTTGAAGAAGTATTGGCGCTGCGCCCGGATCTGATCGTACGGAATTGGGGCGGGCCGTGGGACGCGGAAGCCGTCTATGCGCGCTTTGGCGTGCCGGTGCTGCAGGTGGGCGACACGCCGAATTTTGACGAAGCGCGCGCCGATCTTATCGACGCGGCGCGGACGATCGGAAACGCGGCGCGTGGCGAAGCGCTCGCGCGTGATCTCGATCAGCGCTTGGCGCGCTTGGCGTCGGCCAGCATTGTTGAACGCCCGGTCATGTACATGTCGGCCGGCGGCGCCGTCGCCGGCAGCGGTACGATGATGGACGCCGCAATCCGTGCGGCGGGCGGGCTCAATCTGCACACGGAGGCGGGGTGGTCGGTGCTGCCGCTGGAGCGCCTCATCGAAACGCCGCCCGCGCTGATCGCGCTGGGTTTCTTCGATCACGGCCGCACGCAAATGAATGCATGGGCGCCGGGGCGCAATGCGGTCCTGCAGCGCGCCTTGGCGCAGGCCGAAACGGTCAGGCTTCCGCTTGCGCCGATCGCTTGCGAGGCGTGGTATTCGGTCGAGGCGGCGGAACGCTTGTCGGAGGCTTTGCATAGCCGATGAGTAAGGCGCTGCTCACAACGCTGATGCTGGGCGGGCTAAGCGCGCTTGCATTATTTGCCGCGCTGTTTCTTGGCCCGACAGCGCTGGAAAGTCCGTTCTCCGCGGATGAGACCGCGCGGCTTATCGTGTGGGAGATACGTTTCCCACGCGCGCTCACGGCATGGCTTGTCGGCGCGGCGCTTGGTCTATCGGGCGCGGCGCTGCAAGGGCTGTTGCGCAATCCGCTCGCAGACGCCGGCGTGTTGGGGCTTTCGGGTTTTGCGGCGCTTGGCGCGGTGCTCGCCTTTGCGTTCGGCGTGTCCGCATTGGCGCCGGTGGGCGCGCTCGCCTTTGCGTTGATCGCTTCCGTGATCGTCACCGGATTAGGGTGGACGGCGCGCGGACCGGCCAGCCTCGCGCTCATCGGCGTTGGCTTGTCGAGCTTTGCTGGCGGCCTCATCGCTCTCGCGCTCAATCTTGCGCCCAATCCCGGTGCGCTGGCGGACCTTGTGAATTGGACGCTTGGCTCGGTGGAAGGGCGTTCGCTGGCAGATGCTGGATTGGTCGCGACATTCTTCATAGCGGGTGCGGCGCTCATTCTGTTCGCCGCGCGCGGATTACAAGCGCTTACGCTCGGCGAGGAAGCGGCCGTTGGCATTGGCGCGAACATCGCGCGCACACGCACTTTAGTTGTGCTTGGCGCGGCCGCATGCGCGGGCGGGGCGACTGCGGTTGCCGGTGTGATCGGCTTTGTCGGCGTGGCGGCGCCGCATCTGGTGCGCGGGCTTGCCGGTCACGACCCGGCTAAGCTTTTGCTGCCCAGCGCTTTCGCCGGTGGTGCGCTGCTCGTGTGCGCCGACATCGCCGTGCGCCTCCTGCCGACCGATACCGAGCTGAAGCTCGGCGTGGCGGCGGCGTTGATCGGCGGGCCTGTGTTCGCGCTCATCGCGGCGCGCTTGGCTTCGCGGGGAGGCGACGCATGATCTTGTCGCTGACCAATGCCTGCGTCGATCTCGGCAAACGGCGCGCTGTTGAAGATGTATCGCTCAGCTTAGGCGCGGGCGATATCGTCGCTTTGCTCGGGCCCAATGGCGCGGGCAAAACAACGCTGATGCGCGCCGCGCTCGGGCTGGTTCCGCTGAGCGCGGGCCAAGCTCTGCTTTCGAGCGGTGATCCAGCAAAGCTCAGCGTGCGCGAACGCGCGCTGCGCGCCGCCTATCTGCCGCAGCGTCCACAATCGATCTGGCCGGTTCGTGTCGAGACTCTCGTCGCGCTGGGCCGATACGCGCACGGCGCCGCGCCCGAACGTTTGGCGCAGAAAGATGCGGCTGCTGTCGATGCCGCGCTGGAAGCGTGCGACCTCACGCGTTTGCGCGCGCGCCGCATGGATGAACTCTCCGGGGGTGAAAAAGCGCGCGCACATCTGGCGCGGGCGCTCGCGCAGCATGCGCCGCTGCTTGTACTTGATGAACCGACGGCAGGGCTCGATCCCGCGCAAGCGCTTGGCGTCGCCGACATCATCCGCGCGCATGCGGCCAAGGGCGGGGCCGTTGTGTTTTCGACGCATGATGTGGCGCTGGCCGCGCGGGCGGCGCCGCGCGTGTTATTGTTGCGCGCGGGCCGCACGATTGCCGAAGGCGCGACGCCGCAAGCATTGACGCCGGATGCATTAGAGGCCGCCTATGGGCGCAAAGGCCGGCTTGAACAGCTTGGCCAGACTTATGTCGCGGCCTTCGATTAAACTCAGAGCCGGAACGCGCCGTCCTGGATGCGCCGGTAAAGCTCAGGCGTGATGCGCTCATAGCGCTTGGTATCGGGATTGAGGAAGAAGAGGTCGTGTTCGGTCTTTGCTGGATCGAAGCCCTCTTTCACCAGATCGACCTTGCGATACTTGAATGTGCCCGTGGTCTCGATGGCCGGCTGCATCCGGACAAAAAGCGGGCAGGCATAGGGCGGCAGTTCGCGATCAAGAAAGGCGGGCAAGCCTTCAATGTCGAACCTTTCGTTGGGCGTGATCGCGGCCATGCCTGGGCGCCCGTCGAGCTTGTCGACTTTCGCGCCATAGACGTTCACTTCGGCGACGCCGGCATAACGCGAGAGCGCCTCTGCGACTTCGGTGGTTGAGACGTTTTCGCCCTTCCAGCGGAAGGTGTCGCCAATGCGATCGACAAAATAGAAATAGCCGTCCTTGTCCTGGCGCATCAGATCGCCGGTGCGGAACCAGGCGTCTCCGTGCGCGAACACATCGCGGAGCACTTTCTTCTCGCTCGCGGTTTTGTCGGCGTAGCCGGTATAGGAATGACGCGCGTCATTCTTGATAAGGCCGACGGCTTCGCCGATTTCGCCCGGCGCACATTCGCTGCAAAGCCCGTCGGCATTGCGCACCGGCGCTTCGCTTTCGACATCGAATTTCACGAGGCGCACGGCGAAATTTCCGCGCAGATAGGAGGGCACGCGGCCAATGGCGCCCGGCTGTCCATCATAATTGAACAGGGACACGTTGCCTTCGGTCGAGCCGTAGAATTCGAGCACGCGCGGAACGTTGAAGCGGGTTTGAAAGTCACGCCAGATATCGGGGCGAAGGCCGTTGCCGAAGATGAGGCGAAGGCGGTGCGCGCGCTCTTTTGCGTGTGCCGGCTGGTTGATGAGGTAACGGCAGAGTTCGCCGATATAGGCAAAAATCGTACACTCGTGTTCGGCGACATCATCCCAAAAATGCGTGGCCGAAAATTTGCGGCGCAGCACCATGGTCGCGCCGTTCAGCAGAGCCGCGCCAACCGCGCAAAGCCCGCCGGTCGAATGGTAGAGCGGCAGCACATTGTAGAGTCTGTCTTCCGGCGTGGCGTGCGTCGCGCCGGAAAAGGCGCGCATATAGAGTTGCGCGCGCGTGTGCGTGATGCGCGCCGCTTTCGGCATGCCGGTGGTGCCGGATGTGTAGATATAGAGCGCGACATCGCCCGCCTTGAGGCCGGCGCGGCGAGACCGGGGCGGACGCTCGGGCGCTTGTTTCGGCGTTTTAAGATCGAGCGCGTGGCGTCCATCGCCAGGATCGCCTTCGGCATCTATCACCCAGATTGCGAGTTCGCGCGGAAGCCCGGCGCGAATGGTGTCGAGCGCCGCCGCGGTTTCCATGTCGGTGATGACGTGATGCGCGCCGGAAATTGAAAGGCAATGCGTCAGCGCGGCGCCGGTGAGGTTGTTGTTGATCAACGCGCTCGCCACGCCGACCTTCGCCAGACCTGCCCAGGCCGGCACGTATTCGGAGCGGTTGGGCAACAGCAACGCCACCGTATCGCGCGGCGCCAGCCCCAGTGTGTCCGCCCATGCCGCAAAGCGATTGGCGAGGGCGTCGATCTGCCGATAGGTGAGGCGTTCGTCCTCGAAAATGATTGCTGTGTGGTCGGCGAATTTATCGACGGCGCGTTCGAAATCGTCGCAGATCAGCACGTCGGATTCGGAATCGATTTCGCGGATCGCCCAGAGTGTGCGTCCGAGGCCGGTTAGAAATCTGACTTCCCGGTCGATCCGCTCGATCACGCCCATTCTATCCTCCCAGGACAGCAATATGGGGCTTTGCCGCGTGCGCAAATGGGGCGGGCGGCACTTTTTTGTTCGCAGATTGCGAAGGCGATGCGGGGCCGGGCGCAAAAAAGCGCCCGCCTGAGGCGGGCGCTAGGGAAAGCAGGGGTCTGCTTTACGTCCAGTATTGATCGACTTTGTAGAATGCGAAGCTGCTGTCGCGATAAGCGACGCCGTCATTCTTGGTCAGTTCGTCGATGGTGTCGGAAGGCGCGGCTTTCAATTCGTCCTTACTGTAAGGCACGACATAGGCGTCTTCGTCCTCGTCATAGTTCAGAACGGCCCACGGCAGCGGATGGAATTTTTCACCCATCTTCAGAACGCCGCCGAAGCCGACGACGGCAAACAGGATCGTGTTGTTTTGTTTGTCGAGGACGAGATCCTCGACAGTGCCGATCTTATCGCCGCTCGTATCTTTTACGGCGGTGCCGATCACTTTCTTGGCGCGAATAGCTGAGGTGTGTCCGGTCGGGGTAGGCATTGGGGGGCTCCTTGATGAGGGAGCCTGATTAACCGCCAACGCGAGCGAACGTTCCTAAAGCACGAGCCCGATCAGCACAGCGCCATAATGCGCGGCGGCGCCGAGTATGACGCAACCGTGCCAGAAGGCGCGGCGGAACGGCAGTGCGTGGTTTAGGTAAAGCAAAACGCCGCCCGAATAGACCAAGCCCGCAACCACCAGCAGCGCGATCGCGAGCGGCGGCAAGGTTGGAACCACAGGGCCAAGCACAAGCACAGCGAGCCAACCGAAGGCGAGATAGATGATGCACCAGGCGCGATCGGAAAGCTGCGGCAGCATCACTTTGCCAGCCGCGCCGGCGAATGCCGCGAACCAGATCGCCAGCGTCACGCCGAAAGCGAATTCCGGCGGCAGCAGCTGAACTGTAAACGGCGTGTAAGAGCCCGCCATCAGCAAGAAGATCGCGGCCTCATCGAGCCTGCGCAAAATGCGGCGATGCGGCGAGGGCTTGGTAAGATTGTAAACGGCCGAAGCCACCAGCATGGCCATTAGACACATGGCGTAGATGGCGCTTGCGGTCGCGAGCGGAACACCGCGATTGAGCAGCGCCACCGCGACCAGAGCCCCGCCGCCGATCACAGCGGCAAGCATGCCTACCGCATGCACGATCCCGTCCGCCGCATGCTCTGCGCGGTTCGGATAATGCTCTTCGAGTTCTTCCTCGTCAGCGGTTAGCAGGTCCGATAGCGACATGTGCGTGTGTGTTCCGGTTCAACATCATGTGGTGAGTGACGCACTCACGCCAACATAGTTCCTCGAGCTTAACGTCACATGAGGGGTTGCGAGGATTTTCAGTCACACTCGCATGCGTGTGCGTATCGCATGGGCCACGGTAACCATGTTTTGCTCAGCATTCGCGCATGGCGCGATTTTCGCATGCTTTCGCGCTATGTCGCGTGCCCGTCCCACTTCGGCAACACTGCGCGCAGAGGCGCGCCTTCTGATGACCGCAGGTGTGATCCTGCTCGTCGCCGGTTTCCCCGTGACTTTGGTGTTGGTTGCACAGGCGCTGTCGCCAGACGGCGTGTCCTCGCTGCTGCCGATCGCCATTGGCGCGCCGCCGATCGTTCTGGGCTATTTGGCGTGCCATTTCGCATCGCAGCGGCTCGCCCGTGCGCGGGAGCTGGAAGAGGGCGTCGGCCCGTCACATTAAGGCGCGGCGCCGCGTTCTTATTCGCGGCGCAAAGAAAAGCAGCAGCTCTTACGCGAATACTTCGCCGGCCCTGCTGCGGGATGCGCAGTCATCCCTTTGCTTTTAGGTGATATTCTTAAATCTCGCCGCGTCCCTGGCAGCAGCGCGCGCCGATTGCTAGCGGAATGCAAGTATTGACAAGGTAATCGAAGCGGAAAAGCCTTCTATTGTGATGCAAAGAGATGCGCAAGCGCGCTTTTTCCTTTGCTCAAGCTAGGAGGCGGCATGCAGGAGACTGAACTAGAGCAGCGTTTGCGTGGCTGGCGCTTAGCGACCGCGGAAGTGGTCTATTACATGCCGGACCACCCGGCTTTGTTGCAGACCTTCATCTGGCAGACGCTGGATCTCGCGCCGGCCTACCCGCGCCTCCATAAATTCCTGGATTATTGGCGCCGTGAGATCGACGCCGTCATTCACTCGGTTCAACTCGCTTCCGGTGAAACGCTGGCTCCTGCGCGGATCAATACCGCTACCGCCATTCTTCATCACTAGCGCGGACTCGACCCGCCGCTGCAGCGTCCCATATTATTAGAGAGTCGAGTGGGGACGCTGACGGACCGGAGAGGACGATGCGAACGCTGATGCTCGCTGCTGCGCTTGGCCTATTGGCTGCGTGCGGAACCGCGACGCCATACCAGCCCGCCCTCGGGGCGGATTATGGCTTCCGTGAACAATCTATTGAATCCAACCGCATGCGGATCACGTTCCGCGGCAATAGTCTGACCGATCGCGACACGGTCGAGACCTATCTCCTGTATCGCGCCGCGGAGCTGACACTGCAGTCCGGCAGGGATTATTTTGTGGTGGTCAATCGCGACACCGAGGAGCGGACGCGCCTGCAGGCGACGGGGCCGAGCCGGTCGCGGTATCTGTTCGATTATTGGTATTACGCGCCGCGTGCCGGCTGGGTGCCGTGGTACGATCCGTTCTGGGATAATTCCCCGGATTATCGCCAGGTGACGCGTTATGAGGCGGTGGCGGAGATCGTCATGTATGACGGCGCCAAGCCGGCCGACGATCCGAACGCGTTCGACGCCAGCGAAGTGCAGGCTAATCTGCAAGGCCGCATCACGCGCCCGACGGCGGGTTGAGGCTCGCCTTGTCGGTTCAAGTCGGTTAGAGCAGTGCGCCGCCGCGCGCGGCGCCAGCGTCCGCACCCATAGCTCAGCTGGATAGAGCGCTGCCCTCCGAAGGCAGAGGTCAGGGGTTCGAATCCCTTTGGGTGCGCCATTGGCTGGCGGACAAAGCGGCTGTTAGGCGGAGGCGCCGGCGAGGTCCGCTTTTTTCGAGGCGGTCAGCAGCTGATCGAAATATTGAATGGTTTGGCCGAGACCTTCGCGGAGCGCGATCGTCGGCGTCCAATCCAGCAATTCCTTCGCGCGCTCGGTATCCGGGCGGCGCTGCTTCGGATCGTCTTGCGGCAGCGGCCGCGCCACGATCTGGGATTTCGAGCCAGTCATTTCGATCACCAGCTCCGCCAGTTCGCGGATGGTGAACTCGCCCGGATTGCCGAGATTGACCGGGCCGGTGACGTTGTCGCCCGTCGCCATGAGCCGCATCAGCGCTTCGACGAGATCGTCGACATAGCAGAACGAGCGGGTTTGAGAGCCGTCGCCATAAATGGTGATGGGCTCACCTTTCAGCGCCTGAACGATGAAGTTGGAAACGACGCGGCCGTCATTGGGATGCATGCGCGGGCCGTACGTGTTGAAGATGCGCGCGACCTT
>JAUIJZ010000081.1 GCA_030430715.1 Alphaproteobacteria bacterium | reverse complement strand
AAGTGCTGAGTTTGGCGCTGCAATCTCGGCGAGTAGTGCGTCTGGCGATGCTAGGCGTGCAGGGGAGGGCAAGATGGCTGCGCAAGCGTCTGATGGGAAGAAGAAGCAGGTTATTCTAGTCACCTTGTTGGTGGTTCTGACGTTTCTGACGCTGGGTGGTGTTGGGGGAATAACCTACGGTTTTTATACTGGGTGGCTAACTCCCTACTGGAACAATTTGAGCGACGCCCATGCCGCTGTGCTTGCTCAGCTTATCTTCTTCTTAGGCGCAGCGTGGGCTGCGGTGCTGGTGCCGCTACTATTCGGTGAGCAGCTCCGGGACGTCGAGCGCGCGGCCAATAGTGCCAAGGAAACCTGTGAAAGCATCGAGACTCGAATGAGGGCTGTCGCGGATGAAACAAGAGAAGAGTTCAAAAAAATCATTCGGCTCCAAACGATGGCGGTAGGCCATCTTCACACGGACCAACTCGCGTTTTTGGAAACTCCCGAAGAGAGGAACGAGTTCGTAGACACGCGTTGGGATAAGGCCTGGTTGAAGGTGAGCCAGGCGCTCTCCTACTTTGACGGCAATGCACTGCGTTCGATCAAAAGCGCGGGCAATAGACGCTCGCAGCCATGGTGGGACAGGGTAAAGTATTATGGGGTCCTCGGCGAGTACCACGAAGAATTCAAGGCGCTTTCAGCGTTAGCCTACAAGCCTGCTGCAAATCTGACGCGTCAGGATGTTGAGGCGGCCAATGAAGCATTCAGGAAGATTGAAGGCTTTGACCCAAGCGAAGCGAAAGAGACCCAGACTGTAGCGCCAACATTTGATCAATCGAGCTTTGTCCCGCCGGGCGCAGGGCAACCTTCATCTCAGTTGCCGCAATAGCATAGATGCTCTCTTTTGCGGGCGGGTTGAGAAGCGTGCCGCCCGCTTCCTCGCCAAAATGGCCGCGCGTCGCCATAGCTGCTTTGAGATGTTCGTCATATGAGGCGGCGCGGAGGCCCCCGCGACCGAAGTCACGGACAAGCCATGATTGCGCGTGTAGAAGCGCAGAATGGGCGCGTTGCGGCACGGCTATATTACGGGGACGGGCGTCTTTCTGCCGGGCGCGCCGGTGGGCAATGACGCCATGGAGGATCATCTCGGCCGTATTGCCGGGCGGGACAGCCTGTTCGGCAAGAAGGCGCTGCGCTGGAATGGGGTCGAGAGCCGCCATTACGCGATGGCGCCCGATGGCAGCGTCGCGCATACGCTGGCGGAAATGAGCGCGAACGCCGTGCGCGCGGCTTTGGATGCGGCGGGGCTTGAGCGGCGCGCGCTTTCGATGCTGGCGACGGCGGCGACGCAGGGCGATTATCTCGTGCCGGGGCATGGCTCGGCGGTGCATGCCGAGCTGGGGCCGGGCGCGCTTGAGGTGGCGAGTTTTCAAAGCGTGTGCGGCTCGTCGCTGATGGCGGCGAAGGCGGCGTGGCTTTCCGTGCGCGCGGGCGAGCACGATGTCGCGGCGGCGTGCGCGGGCGAATTTTCCTCGCGCTGGTTTCGTCCGCACTTTTACGAAGGCACGGCGCTGGTCGATGCGAAGGGGCGTGTGCGCGCGGAGGCGGATTTCCTGCGCTTCACATTGAGCGATGGCGCCGGCGCGATCGTGATCGAGCCGAAACCGCGCCCGGGTTCGTTGAAGATCGACTTTATCGATATCGTCTCGCTCGCCGATCGCTTCGATCCGTGCATGTGGGCGGGCGCAAGCGTTGAGACACGCGCCGATATGAAGACGGCTTGGTCGCATGCGGGCCCGCGCGCGGCGCATGAAGCGGGCGCGGTGGCGCTGTTGCAGGACTTCGAATTGCTGAAGCGCGTGATCCGCGCCTGGGTCGGCGCTTATCTGCAGAAGGTGGATGAGGGGCGCATCGTGCCGGCCGAGGTGGACCATTGCCTGGTGCATTATTCGGCCAAATCGCTGCGCGCCGAGATTGTCTCGCTGCTGGAAGATACGGCGGGCATGATCCCCGAGGAGAAATGGTTTTCCGTTCTGCGCGAGCGGGGCAATGTGGGGTCGGCGTCGATCTGGCTGATGCTGGATGCGCTGGTGAAGAGCGGGCGTGTGCGTCCAGGCGAGAAGATTTTGTGCGTGGTGCCCGAGAGCGGGCGCGCCCTGGTGGGGTTCATGATGCTGGAGGCGGTGTGAGCGACGCGGTTGCCGATGTGTTGCGCAAGCTTGCGGTCGTCTTCACGGAGTTTGAGGGGCGCCTTGAGCAGACGCCGCTGATCCGCAAGCTGTCGCGCGGGCGTTTCGAGCTGGCGGACTATCAGGCGTTTCTCATTCAGCTGCGTCAGCAGGTGAAGGATGGCGCGCTGTGGATGTCGCGCGCGGCCTCGAACATTGACGAGGCGCATCTGGAATTGCGCTCGGCGCTGATGCGCCATGCCGTGACCGAGCATCGCGACTTTCGCTTGCTGGAGGCGGACTATGTCGCGACCGGCGGCGATGTTGCGGCGATCCAGGGCGGTGAAAAGAATATCGGTTCTGAAGCGCTCTCGGCCTGGATGTTTCACGAAGCGAGCAAGCCCAATCCGTTTGGGCTGCTGGGCGCGATGTGGATCATTGAGGGCCTGGGCTCGATCAAGGCGCAGGAATGGGGCCGGCAGGTGAAGCAGACGCTCGCGCTGCCCGATGAAGCGGTGCGCTTCCTGTTGTACCATGGCGAGAACGACGCGAATCACATCGAAGAGTTCAAGACGATGCTGGCCATGGTTCTGCCGGATGACGCCGTCGCGGCGCGCATCGTGAAGACGGCGCAAGTGACGGCGCGGCTTTACGCGCTGCAAATCGAAGAGATCGGCGCATGACGCTGGCCGATCTCAACGCCGCCAATTACGATCCCAAGGATCCGGATCCGTGGCTGGCGCTGCAGCTCGATCAATCCATGCCGATCGATCCGGAGGCGAAGGCGGCGTTGTTGCGCGGCGCGGCCTCATGGTCGCGGCGCTGGCTGTTCAACATCATGCGGCCGTTCGTGTTCGTGTTCTTCGTGCTGGTGAAAATCCTGCGCGGGATCTCGCCGCATTTTCCCAATCTCAATGGCACGCTGCACCGGACTATCCATTGGGGCTTGAAAGCGTTCGGCTCGCCGGACGCAAACTTTCTGATCCTGCGCCACTTCCATATCGGCACGGAGCTGTTGGCCTTCATCAAGGCCAATGCGGGCGATGTGGAGGTGAACACCGTGGCGTTGCGGCCGCGCACGCTGAAGGAGTTGGAGGACAATGTCTTCCTTCAGCATGACCTCAACGTGTTCAATTTCATCATTCAGCTGAATGCGAGCCTGCGCGAGCAGGGACGTGATCTCATGCCCGTGGCCGAGCCGGATTTTTCGATGATCACGGACGGGCCGTTCGATATTCCGCCGACCAAGAAGGGCTGGTTCAGCTTCGCGGACGTGCAGACTGCGGTGGAGGTTTATACGCCGCTCTATGCGCTGATGCTGCCGCGCTCGGATTTCATCCGCGCGTCGAACTCACTGCAATTGGATGAGCCGGTGGCGATCTATATCGGCAAAATTCTCGGCACCGATTATCATTTGTCCTTCATCAAGAACGGCCACCCGCTGGTGCCGCTTTCCACGCTGCAGGCGGGCTTTCGCCTGATGATGCACGGGCTCGATTGCGAAGCGCTCCATGGCTGGCTGCGGCTGATGAAGCGCCGCCAGGCCGAGGGGCTGCCGCTCGATCCGCGGGCGGTGGGCTAGGGGCGGCGCCTTGATGGTCGCGCGGGCCGTGGAGAGGCCGCCAACCTTGCTCAGCCCGTGAGACATCCGGGTGCGGCCTCCAGCCGCCCTGAATAACCGAATTCGGTGCGTTTGACGCCCCTTCGCAAGCTTGACGCCAGGGGGCGCCGCCAGTATCTAGGCGCCTCATTTCGGGCTGGCGCTCTGCGCCCTCGGGTGAACCATCGACCGGCGCGCCTTCAGGCGGTCCTCAAGAAGGGCCGCTTGGCGCGCTGTTCGACGTTGCAGGTAAAAGACACCAAAGGCGAGAGAAAAGGGCGAAATGCCGACGATCAACCAGCTGATCCGCAAGCCGCGGCATCCCAAGCCGGTGCGCAACAAAGCGCCCGCTCTGAAGGCGTGCCCGCAGCGGCGCGGCGTCTGCACCCGCGTCTATACGACGACGCCGAAGAAGCCGAACTCGGCGCTTCGTAAGGTCGCCAAGGTGCGCCTGACCACCGGCATCGAAGCCGTGTGCTATATTCCGGGCGAAGGCCACAACCTGCAGGAACACTCCGTGGTGCTGATCCGCGGCGGCCGGGTGAAGGATTTGCCCGGCGTGCGCTACCACATTCTGCGCGGCGTGCTGGATACCCAGGGCGTCAAGGACCGTAAGCAACGCCGTTCGCACTACGGCGCGAAACGACCCAAGTAAGGATTAAGACCAGATGTCCCGCCGCCACCGCGCCGAGCCCCGCGAAGTTCTGCCAGATCCCGTTTTTGGCGATCTCGTGCTCACCAAGTTCATGAATTACATCATGTACGAGGGCAAAAAATCGGTCGCCGAACAGATCGTCTATGGCGCGCTGGACACCGTTGAACAGAAGCTGAAGCGCCCCTCGATCGAGGCTTTCCACGATGCGCTCGGCAATGTCGCTCCGGCCATCGAAGTGCGCTCGCGCCGGGTCGGCGGCGCCACCTATCAGGTGCCGGTTGAAGTCCGCCCCGAGCGCCGTCAGGCCCTGGCCATCCGCTGGCTGGTCGGCGCCGCGCGCTCGCGCAACGAAAACACCATGCAGGAGCGTCTGGCCGGCGAGCTGATCGACGCTTCGAACAATCGCGGCAACGCCGTGAAAAAGCGTGAAGACACGCACCGCATGGCCGAAGCCAACCGCGCCTTTTCGCATTATCGCTGGTAATCCGCAGATTGCCGGCGCTGAACGGGGCCGGCTGCATGCCGGTTACGCATCAGCCCGGTAGTCCAAAGCTACACGGACAGAATTGTCATGCCTCGTCAGTATAACATCCAAGACTACCGCAATTTCGGCATCATGGCCCACATCGATGCGGGCAAGACCACGACGACTGAGCGGATCCTGTTCTATTCCGGCAAGAGCCATAAGATCGGCGAAGTCCATGACGGCGCGGCCACCATGGATTGGATGGAGCAGGAGCAAGAGCGCGGCATCACCATTACGTCGGCTGCTACGACGACGTTCTGGAAGGACAAGCGCCTCAACATCATCGATACCCCCGGACACGTTGATTTCACCATCGAAGTTGAGCGTTCCTTGCGCGTGCTCGACGGCGCGGTGGTCGTGCTCGACGGCAACCAAGGTGTTGAACCGCAAACGGAAACGGTCTGGCGTCAGGGCGACAAGTATCGCGTGCCGCGCATCATCTTCGCGAACAAGATGGATAAGACCGGCGCCGATTTTTACATGTGCGTCGACGACATCAAGAAGCGCCTCGGCGCGCGTCCGGTACCGCTGCAATTGCCGATCGGCATTGAGAGCGGCTTCAAGGGCATTGTCGATCTCGTCGAAATGAACGCGATTGTCTGGAAAGACGAAAAGCTCGGCGCTCAATTCGATGTCGTCGATATCCCGGACGATCTGAAAGAGAAGGCGGTCGAGTACCGCAATGCTCTGATCGAAGCTGCCGTCGAACTCGACGATGCGGTCATGGAAAAATACCTCGAAGGCGAAGAGCCCGATATTCCGACGCTGAAGCGTCTGATCCGCGCTGCGGTGCTGAAAGCGGCTTGGTATCCGATGCTGTGCGGCTCGGCGTTCAAGAACAAGGGCGTGCAGCCGCTGCTGGACGCTGTTGTCGATTATCTGCCGAGCCCGGTCGACGTGCCCGCCATCAAGGGCGTGGACATGGACGATCCGGAAAAGGAATTGGTTCGCAAGTCCTCGGACGAAGAGCCGCTCTCGCTGCTGGCGTTCAAGATCATGGACGACCCCTTCGTCGGCACGATCACCTTTTCGCGCATCTATTCTGGCGTGCTGCGCGCGGGCGACAGCCTGCTGAACTCCACGCGCGACAAGAAAGAGCGTTGCGGCCGTATGCTGCTGATGCACGCCAACGACCGTGAAGACATCAAGGAAGCCTATGCGGGCGATATCGTCGCGCTGGCTGGCCTGAAGGAAGTGCGCACCGGCGACACGCTGTGCGACCCCAACAAGCCGGTCATCCTCGAGCGCATGGAATTCCCCGAGCCGGTTATCGAAATTGCGATCGAGCCGAAGACGAAGGCCGACCAGGAAAAGCTCGGCGTGGCGCTGGCGAAGCTCGCTGCGGAAGATCCTTCCTTCCGCGTTTGGACCGATCCGGAATCCGGCCAGACGCGCCTGAAGGGCATGGGCGAACTTCACCTCGACATCAAAGTCGATATCCTGAAGCGCACCTACAAGGTCGAAGCCAATATCGGCGCGCCCGAAGTGGCCTATCGTGAAAAGCTCGGCCGCCCGGCGACGATCACCTACACGCACAAGAAGCAAACCGGCGGTTCGGGCCAGTTCGCCGAAGTGAAGATCGAGTTCGAGCCCGGCGAACCCGGCACGGGCTTCAAGTTCGAGAACAAGATCGTCGGCGGCGCGGTGCCGAAGGAATACATCCCCGGCGTCGAAAAGGGCCTCAACATGGCCAAGGAAAACGGTCTGCTGGCCGGCTTCCCGGTCATTGACGTTGCTGCCCGTCTGATCGACGGCAAGTTCCACGACGTCGACTCCAACGTGCTGACCTTCCAGATCGCGGCGCAGGCCGCGTTCCGCGAACTGAAGGAAAAGGGCGATCCGCGTCTGCTCGAGCCGGTGATGAAGGTCGAAGTCACGAGCCCGGAAGAATATGTCGGCTCGGTGATCGGCGATCTGAACTCGCGGCGCGGCATGATCCAAGGTCAGGACATGCGCGGCAACGCGACGATCATCAACGCGATGGTGCCGCTGGCCAACATGTTCGGCTACGTGAACACGCTGCGTTCGTTCTCTCAGGGCCGTGCGAGCTATTCGATGGAATTCTCGCACTATGAGGAAGTGCCGAAGGCGGTCAGCGCCGACGTGCTTGCGAAGCTGCGGGCCTAAACGCAATCTGACATCAAGACATGAAGGGCCGCTCGCAAGGGCGGCCCTTCTGCTATGTTGGCGCGTGGATGATCGATTGAACGCTGCTCCGACCATATTCGTCGATGCCGACGCATGCCCCGTGAAGGAAGAGGTCTATAAGGTCGCGCGCCGTTGCGGGTGCCCGGTTTTTGTCGTCGCCAACGCTTTCATGCGCACGCCGCCGGACGTGCAATTCGTTGTGGTCGATGCGGGGCCGGACGCCGCTGACGATTGGATCGCAGAGCGCGTTCAGCCTGGCGACATCGTCATCACCAATGACATTCCATTGGCCGACCGCGCCCTCAAAGCGGGCGGGGCTGCCCTCGGAGGCAACGGCAAGCCATTCACGCAGGCTTCCATTGGCGCGGCGCTGGCGCAGCGCGAGCTGATGGAGCATTTGCGTTCGTTCGGCGAAGGCTTAGGCGGGCCGAAGCCGTTCTCGCAAGCGGATCGCCAGCGCTTCCTCAATGCGCTGGACGCCGTTGTGCAGAAGGCCAAGAGCCGCCGCTGAGCGGCTACGGCGCGCGCCTATTCCTCAAGCGTGGGGATGGCCATGCAGGGCATGATCTCGACGGCTTCGCCGGGGAAGATCGCGAAATGAGGATGGTTCTCGAACAGCTTCGCCGCCGCTTCGTGCGAAGGCGCTTCGATGATGATGTAGCCGGCGATCGCGTTGCTCGTGTCGCTGACGCCGGATTTGTCGGCGCGCTTGGTTTTTCCAAGCGGTCCGCCTGCGACGACGACCGATGCCTTGTTCTTCTCTTGCCACGCGCCCCAGGCTTCCATGCCTTCGCGCTCGCGCGCCTTGCGCGTGGTCTCGTCGAGCTTGTCCCAGCCGGAAGCGGCCGCGGCCTGCGGCGAGCCGGTATAGAGCGCCATGAATTGGGGCATGTTCTTTACTCCGCTATGGGGTTTGCTGTGCGCGCCGCGTAGGCGGCGAGCTTTTCGAAGGTTTTCGCGCTTGCGCGTCAAGCGCCAAGAAAAAAGCCCCGGCCGAAGCCGGGGCTTTGCAATTTGCGGGGTTTGCCAATTTAGAAGATGGCAGGGCCCGACTCGCGCGCCAGCACGCCCGCGCTGCTGAGGCCTGCGCCACTGCGATTGCGTTCGAGCAGCGTCTCGCCGCCAACATGCCAGCGGATGCCAGCCGTCCACGTATCGGACTCCAGATCGACGCCGACGTCCGGATCGATGGTCGAATTGCGATAGCCGGCGAACAGGCTAAGCGGCACGGAGGCGAGTTGGTGCTCTGCGCCGATGCCCAGATGGGTCACGTCAACGTCGGCCGCGCCCGCATCGCCCGTGCCCCAGCCGCCGCCGAACACGATGCTCGTATTGTCTTGGAGGAAGAGGCGATAGTCGAGGTCGATCGAGGTCACGGCGAGGTCCAGGAAGTCTTCGGACTCGCTACGCGAAATGGCGGCGCCGATCGTGCTGCGCGACAGATAGTATTGTCCTTCGACGCCATAGGTGAACTCGTCGGCGTCGGCGGTGCTGTTGTCGATATTGGTGTAACCGGCAAAGCCGCCGATCAGCCAAGATTCGTTCCGCTTAAACAGGTGGCCGCCAATTTGTACGGCATCAACGTCGTCATCCAGCGTGGAGAAACGGCCGTCGATCTGGAACAAGTCGCCGAACTCGGCAGCGCCGCCAATGCTTGTGACGTCGGTATCGCCGCCGACATCCGCGTCGATCTGGCCGAACGAAAGGTCGATAAAGCCGGTGCCGCTGCTTTCTTGCGCGCTGGCCATGCCGGGTGCGGCGATGGCGAGGGCGGCGGCGGCGCCCAATAACAGTTTTTTCATCTCGGGCTTCCCCTGTGTGTCCCATCGAGTGCATCTCGATGTGGTTGCCCACGCTTATCTGAATCGCTGGACAGGCGCCAAACGACCGAGCAGCCTAATCCGCATCCCGCCCAATCGTGTGGCGCCAGCGGCACAGGGATAACCGGCAAAGAAAAAGCCCCGGCCGAAGCCGGGGCTTTAAAAGTCTTGGTCGATAGGTTCGCTAAATTAGAGCGAGAACACCGCGCCCAGACCGTTGCGGTTCGCTTGGCTGGCGCCATTGCGATCGCGGTCGAAGAGCGTGCCGCCGAAATTGTAGCGGACCACAACGCCAACCACGTCGGCGTCGACGTTCGAGTCGTCCAGCTCAATGCGCGCATATGAAGCGCCGAAGCTGACCGGCACGGTGTCGAGCTGGTATTCAGCGCCGATACCGTAGGCGAGGGCGTCGTCGTCGGCCGCGCCGGCGTCGACATTGGCCCAGCCAAGGTTGACGTCGAAACGCAGGTTGTCGCTGGCGAACAGGCTGGCGCCCACATTCACGCCGTAGCCATCAACGTTGTTGTCGTCGTTTTCGCCGTAGAAGACCGAGCCGTTCAGCGTCCAACGGTCGTAATATTTGTTGGCTTCCAGGCCGCCGGCGACGGTCGTGCTGCTGTCGCTGTCCGAAACGGCGACGAAGCCGCCGAACAGGTAGCGATCGTTGCGCGTGAAGAGGTGGCCGGCGAGGCTGTAGCCGGTGTCGCCATCTTCAACGTCCACGACGGAAGCGTCGACTTCAACGCCAAGCGAGCCGGAGGTCGGGAAGAAGACCGAACCTTCAACGCCCCACGCATCGGCGTCGCCGAGGCCGTCAACGTCCACATTGTTATAGACGCCGCCGAGATAGCCAGTTTGCGCCGAAGCGACGGCAGGCGCCGCTGCGACCGCCATAACGGCTGCGGCCGCCAGAATGATTTTCCGCATGTTGTATAATCCCCTGTGCATCCGCCCACCTTATTCTTTTGGGCTGCTGCGGATATTTGGAACGGGCGCTGCCGCATCGCAACAGAGTTGATTCGATTAAGTTTTGGCGGTGCTCAAAAAACACACATTGTACAACTGCGTTTCCCGTAACGGGTGAGCGCGGCACGCACGCTTGCGCCTCAGGCGGGAACCTGCCGGCCGTGGCCGCGTTTCGCTGGCCGGTTTAGCCCCCAGAACGCTTAGCCAAGAGGCGCCGACGCGGCTTTGCGGCAGCTGAGAATCCCTACAACCATGGGCCTTCAGACCCGCTTTTGGCGTCATGGTGGAGGTAGGCATGCCGGCCGCGATTTCTTGCGTCACCATTCCCGTCGACGATCTGCAAAAGGCAATCGCCTTTTACAGCGCCGGACTTGGATTGACCCCCGACGAACAGGATGAAGAGCACGTATCGTTCGACTTGGACGGCGTGTATCTGGTTTTACTCAACCGCAGCGATATGGGCGTGTTCGTGGAGGATGTGGGCAACCGCCCGGCCGCCAAGGGACAGACCGGAGTGATCTTGTCCTATTTCACGGAATCCCGTGAGGAAGTGGACGCCGTGCTGGACAAGGTGACGGCGGCCGGTGCGGAGGCCACCGAGGCCGACGACGATGAGGGCGTCTATTCCGCCTATTTCACCGACCCGGACGGCAATGTCTGGGAAGTGCTGCACGACTCGAACTGAGCCGCATTGCGCCGGGGCCGCGGGCAGGGCGTCCGGCCGGGAAAAATCCCGGCTGGCCCTGCTTGCGGTATTTCGGCTTAGCCGTGTCGGGCGGCCTTGCTCCGGCCCGGTCCTTGGGGCATAAGCCCGCCCTTGGATCGGCCGCCGCGAGAAGCGCGACGGCCATGCTCCCGCGCCTGCCCGCAAGCGTTTGCCCGCGCGGCGGCGATGGGCGGTGTAGGAGTTTAGCTCAGCTGGTAGAGCATCGGTCTCCAAAACCGAGGGTCGGGGGTTCGAGTCCCTCAACTCCTGCCATCCGCCCGTAATGAGAGCCACGTGAGGCGATAACAGAAACAAAGATGTCAATGGACACGGCCGATCAAGAAACAGAGCCGCGGCGTCGCGGCGGTCCTTTCAAGTTTTGGGGTGAGGTGCGCGCCGAAGGGCGCAAAATCACCTGGGCGACGCGCCAGGAAGTGACGGTCTCCACCATTATGGTGTTGATCATGGCCGTCTTTGCCGCGTTATTTTTCTTCTTGGTGGATTTGCTGGCGGGCGGTTTGATCCGCTGGATCCTCAATATCTAGGCAATGAACATGGTGGAACCGCAAGAAGAACAGCCGAATCCCGCTCCCGCGCCGAAAGGATCTGGCCGCGCGCGTTGGTATGTCGTGCACGCCTATTCCAATTTCGAGCAGAAGGTGGCCGAGGCGATCCGCGATCAGGCCGGCCGTCAGGGCTTGGAAGAGCAGTTCGAGGACATCCAGGTGCCGACCGAGGAGGTCACTGAGGTGGTCCGCGGCGCCAAGAAGGTGCGCCAGCACCGACACTTCCCCGGCTATGTGCTGGTGAAGATGGAGATGACCGACGAGGCCTATCACCTCGTCAAGAACACGCCGAAGGTCACGGGCTTCCTGGGGCACCAGAACAAGCCGCAGCCGGTCAGCGACAAGGACGTCGAGCGCATTCTTGGCCGCGTCGCCGAGCAGGGCGTGGCGCGTCCGCGTCCGGTGATCAATTTCGAGATCGGCGAGAAGGTGAAAGTCTCCGACGGTCCGTTCCAGAGCTTCGAAGGCATGGTGTCGGAAGTGGACGAAGAGCGCGGCCGCCTGAAAGTGGCTGTGATGATCTTCGGCCGCGAGACGCCGGTTGATCTCGAATACGGCCAGGTCGAGAAAATCCGCTGACGCGGCCCGGCGCTTGCTAGGGTTCGCCTATGCCGGCCAAAGCTCCCTTGCTTAATCGCAGCCTGCGTTTTTGGGCGCTCGCCGCGATCGGCGTGGCGCTGCTTTGCCTGCTGCTCGCGCCGAGCCTGATTGGCGGGCTGCTGGGTGGGCTTTGGGTGAGCGTAATGTCCGCCGTGATCAGCCTGTTCGAGGCGCTGTTCGGCGGCTAGAGCGCGAGCGGGCGGCGCAGTATCTTATTGTAGCATGAGCGACGCAGTAGGCAGCGCGGGGGACGATGCGCGGGGCGCGCCAGCTTGGCGCGCGCGCTGGTTCGAGTCTGCGCCGCATGTATTCGCGACGCTCGCCTTCGCGGCTGGCGCGTTCACGCTGCTCGCGGTGGCGACCCCTTCGCTTGAGCACGTGCGCGGGCTCGGCGTGCTCGATCGCTTCATCGTCGAACTGCCAGAACTGAGCGCAAGCATTGCTGGCGTCATCCTTATGGGGTTGGCGACGGGGCTCAGCCGCCGTGTCGATGCGGCGTGGGCCATGACCTCGGCGCTGCTTATAGCGATTTGCATCTATGCGGCTTTGCGGCACGGCCATGTGCTGGCGGCGACAGCCGCCGGCGTGGTCGCATTGCTGCTGGTGATGTCGCGGCGCGCCTTTTTTCGCCATTCGCGTTTGGCGGCGCTGTTGCCTGATCGGCGCGTGGCGCTCGGCATTGCCGCCGCGTTCGGCGTGGCGATGATGGGCGCGCTGCTATGGGCAAGCGAGCGGCCCGTATTCGCGGAAGCGCCGTGGTGGCGCCTGCTCACTGATCCGCATTTAGGGCGGCCGGGACGCGCAATCGCCGCCGGCGCGGTGGTTGTGTTTGCCGGCGCGGTGCAATGGTATGTGCTGAGCCGCGCGCGTGGCGTGCCGTCTCTGGCGCAAAGCGCGGACATTGCGCGCGCCGAGTCCATCATCGCCAAAGCGGAAGACGCGCTGCCGGATGCGCAGCTCGCGTTCACCGGCGATAAGAGCTTCGTATTCGCTGAAGACGCGTTTGTGATGACCGCGCGCGGCGGAGCGAGCCTCATTGCCATGGGGCCGCCCGTGGGCAAACGCGGCGCGTGGCGCGCGGCGTTGAGTGCGCTTCGGGAGAGGGCCGAGGAGCTGTCGCTTCGCCCTGTTTTGTATGCGGCGCCGCCAGAGCTGTTGCCGGATCTGATCGATGTAGGGTTTCGCGTCGAGAAGGTGGGCGAAAATGCGATCGTGGACTTGGAAGCCTTCTCCATGGCCGGCAAGGCGCGGCAAAATTTGCGCACGGCGCGGCGGCGTTTCGTGGAGCGCGAGGGGGCGGTGTTCGCGCTGGAGCGGCCGCCGCACGCGTCGGCCTTGTTCGAAGAGTTGCGCGCGGTTTCCAATGTGTGGCTCGCCGCGCATGGCGGTCGCGAGAAAGCGTTTTCTTTGGGCGCCTTCGATCCGGATTATCTTTCGCGCTGCGCCCTGGCGACGGTGCGCATGAGCGGGCGTGTGATTGCTTTTGCAAACATCTGGCTGACCGCAGACGGCAAACGCGGCGCCATCGATCTGATGCGCTTCGATCCCGAAGCGGCGCCGCACGGATTGATGGACTTTCTCTTCACCGAAATCCTGCTTTGGGCGCAGGCGCAGGGCTTGCGCACCTTCGATCTCGGCATGGCGCCACTGGCAGGGCTGGCCGAGGAAAAGAAATATGCGTCTCTGTTCGCCCGCATTGGCCGACTGGTGCATGAGCGCGGCGAACAATTCTATGGCTTCCAAGGATTGCGCGCTTTCAAAGACAAGTTCGGTCCGCGCTGGGAGCCGCGCTATCTCGCGGCCCCAGGCGCCTGGACGTTGCCGATCGTGCTCGCCGAAGTGGCGCTGCTGACGAATGGGCCGCGCGAGTAGGGCGCGCCCTACAGGATGAAATCGTCGCTTTGCAGTGCGGCGACGTTGAGCTGGATTTGGAAGTCGGCGGCGCCGTCGCCGTTCACATCGCCTTCGAGCAGATTGCCAGCATAGCGCAGTTCACCGGCGGTGTTGGAGAACGCCGCCGCGCCGATGAAGCTGAAGGCCTGATCGCCCCCGACATTGGTATTGGCGTCGATGCCGGAGAGGTCGATCTTGTCGCCATGGGCGCGGGTAAACTCGACG
>JAUIJZ010000080.1 GCA_030430715.1 Alphaproteobacteria bacterium | reverse complement strand
CTTGGTCTTTTCGTAGCGACGATCTTCATATTGTCCCGCTTCGCAGGCCCGTTCCACATCGCTACAATCGTGGTTTCGTGGTACATCTTTTCCGGCATCAACATTCACAATCACACGCTCTGGAAAGCTGACCACTTCCCGTTTGGTTTCTTGAATTACGCATCGCGGATGCATCACAACCATCACGCCAAATTCACCGGCGGAAATTTCGCGACCATCACTCTGCTGTTCGATTGGATGTTCGGCACGCTGGATCATGGCGACGGCTATAAAAGAAACTAACGCGCGCGTGCGATCCGATGAAATTTGCGCTCCCTAAACTCAACGCTTTCGCCAAGGCGCAGCTCTGGGGGATGGCGCTTGGCTTTGCGCTAGCGCTGTGGAGCACGGATAAGCTTGGCTTGGGGCTGCCACTCTTCTTCCTCGGCTGGCTTGGCGCCTGGGTGGCTTGGGAATTTCTGTTCGGACGCACTGCGCCATCAGAGCGCAAAGACATGCCCGCAATAATTTATGGCATCGTCAGCGGTTTCATAGTGCCGTGGTTCGGGCTCGCGCTCGCGGCGGGGTTCGCTTATTTGCGCCCCTAGAGGGGAAAGCTGCGCCAAGCGGGTGTGAAGGCGCGCATGATGTCAGCGCCTGATGCACACTCCCCCATTATGGCTGCGCGCTCCCAACCACTAACGGTCCCGGCGATCGAGCTCGGCTTCGCCATCGCCGCTTTCGCATGCGGCTTGTTCGACGCCCCCATCTGGATCACCGGCGCAGTAGCGTTCGGCATGATCGCTCATTGGAGCTGGTCGCGGCGCAGAATTTTGAACCGGCTTCGCGGCATGGTCTGGGCGAGCCAGACGGCGCTCGCTATATGCGTCCTCATCATCATCCTATCCGGCGCCTATTGGCTCGGACTCGGGGTCAGAGGACTCTAAAAACCATGACCAAGCTTTCCCTGCACGGCGCGAGTGCGCCGATGTTCGACATTATGCTCACCAATCTCAGCGCGTGGCTCGACAAAGCCGAAGCTCACGCTGCGGCCAAGAAAATTGATGTCGATGTTCTGCTCTCCTCGCGCATCGTCGCCGACATGCTGCCGCTGCGCGCACAAATCCATGTCGCCACCGCATTCGCCAAAAACGCCGTGTGCCGGCTCGCGGGCGAAACGCCGCCCGATTACGCGGATACGGATGTAACGCTTGAGCAATTGCGCGCGCGCATCGCCCGCACGCTCGACCTGGTGCGGTCAGCAGACGCGGCCGCAATCGACGCCCGCGAAAACCAGGACATCACATTCGGCGTCGGGGGCGAGAACAAAATGACCCTGAGCGGCACTGATTACTTGCTGCGCTTTGCGCTGCCGAATTTCTATTTTCACATCATCACGGCCTACGACATTCTGCGTCAGAATGGCGTAGAACTCGGCAAGGCGGATTTCCTGCGCGGCGCTGTAGAGCTTCCTGCCTAAAGACAGGCGCCACGCGCCAGCCAAGCAGAGGACGCCATGAGCAAACTCAATATGTACGCGATCAGCGCGCCCGCTTTCGCAAACATGCTGCGAAATATGTCGGCCATTCTGACAAAGGCGGAAAGCCAAGCGAAAGCCAAGGGCTACGCCCCCGATGTTCTGCTGAACGCACGCCTTGCACCGGATATGTTCTCGCTGACACGGCAAGTGCAGATCGCCACTGATCACGCCAAGGGCGCGATGGCCCGTCTCTCGGGGCAGGCGCCTGTTGCGATCAATGACACGGAAACCACATTCGCCGAGTTGCAAGCACGCATCGCGCGCGTGCTTGCAATCGTCGAGAGCGTCAGCGAAGCGCAACTTGAAGGCGCCGAAAACCGTCAGGTAACGATCAAAATTCCAGGCTCTGAGTTGAAGTTCGACGGGCTCTCCTATCTAACCGGATTTGCCTTGCCGAATTTCTATTTTCACCTGACTGCGGCCTACGCGATCTTGCGCCACAACGGCATCGAACTCGGCAAGCGCGACTTCCTGCTTGCGTCATAGGCGTGCGCAAACCCAATCTTCGTAGCAGCATGACCGACCTCGGTCTGGCGTTGGCCGCTTTACTCGGCGGCTGGGCCGGCGCACCGCTTGCCGCTGCTGGCGCGCTTTTCCTTGTCGCCGTTGCAATCTGGGGCTGGACGCGGCGCCGCGCACTCGCCCGGCTGGCGCTGCGCGAGCGCCTCTTGCAGAGCGCGGTCGCGCTGGCGATGCTGGCCGTCGTGCTTGGGATTTTCTATTTCTTGGGTTTGAGCCTCGGAGGACACACGTGAGCTTTCGCCGTATCGAAGAAGCCCCCGCGAACAAGACAGCCCTCGTGCGCGTCGATTTTAACGTGCCCATGGCCGATGGACGCGTGAGCGACGATACGCGGCTGAAAGCGGCGCTGCCGACCATTCGCGCGCTGACGGAAAAAGGCTGCAAGGTCGCGTTGCTGGCGCACTTCGATCGCCCGAAAGGCAAGCGCGTGCCGGAAATGTCGCTGAAACCCGTGGCCGAGCCGCTCGCTGCGCTGCTGGGCGCGCCCGTCGCATTCGCGGACGATTGCATCGGCGAGCAGGCAAAGGCGGCAATCGCCGCCCTGCCCGCAGGCGGCGTGATCCTCTTGGAGAATACGCGCTTCCACGCGGGCGAAGAGAAGAACGATGATGCGCTCGCCAAGGAGATCGCGGCGCTTGGCGATTTCTACGTCAATGACGCCTTCTCCGCAGCGCACCGTGCGCACGCGAGCACAGAAGGCGTCGCGCACACACTGCCCGCTTATGCCGGCAAGCAAATGGAGCGCGAACTGGATGCGCTCGACGCCGCGCTCGGCGCGCCGAAACGGCCCGTGCTCGGCATTGTCGGCGGCGCGAAAGTATCGACCAAACTCGATCTGCTGCACAATTTGATCGAGAAACTTGATCAGCTCGCCATTGGCGGCGGCATGGCCAACACTTTCCTCTACGCACAAGGGGCCGAGATCGGCGCGTCGCTGGCGGAAAAGGACATGGCCGAGACCGCGCGCGAGATCATGGCCGCAGCCAAGGGCAAGTGCGAGTTGCTGCTGCCGGTGGATGTGGTGGTGGCGAAAGAGGTGAAACCACACGCCGAGGCGCGCATCTGCAAACTCAAGGATGTGCAGGCGGACGAAAAGATCCTCGACGCGGGCGAAGACACCGTGAAGCGCCTCCGCAACGCGATGAAGCACGCCGAAACCCTGATCTGGAATGGACCGCTAGGCGTGTTCGAAGTTCCGCCGTTCGATCAGGCGACGGTGATCGCCGCACAACAAGCCGCGGAACTTGCAAAAGCTGGGCGCCTCGTCGCGGTTGCCGGCGGCGGCGATACCGTCGCCGCGCTTAACCATGCCGGCATCGCCGCCGACATGACTTTCGTGTCCACCGCGGGCGGTGCATTTCTCGAATGGATGGAAGGTAAAGCGCTGCCCGGCGTTGAAGCGCTACGTAAACCTTAAATCGGTCAGACCGGCGGCTCTGATAGGTCAAACGAATACGGCATGCAGCGCGGCAATTGGCTAGGCGCCATTCATAACTAACGTAGTTTACGCGCCTTATACGGAGAAACTTTCCCGCGACCGAAGCTCGCAATGGCTTTTCGCAAGCCGTCACGCTATGCCTGCGCCATCATTTTATTGGCTAGGCGGAGCGTTCCGCCGCAGATGACGCGCAGGTGGAGCACGTGAATCTCGACGCACTGAACAAAGTAGCTGAAGCGATGGTGACGCCGGGCCGAGGCATTTTGGCGGCGGATGAATCCACTGGCACCATGAAGAAGCGCATGGATGCGATTAGCGTTGAGAACACCGAGGACAATCGCCGCGATTATCGCGAACTGATGTTCCGCGCCACGGATGCGATGGAATACGTTTCCGGTGTCATTCTGTACGATGAAACGATCCGTCAGAAAGCCAAGGACGGCACGCCGCTGGTTAAGCTGATCGAGCAGGCCAATTCCATTCCCGGCATTAAGGTCGACGAAGGCGCGCGTGAATTGCTGGGCGCACGCGGCGATCTGGTGACCAAGGGCCTCGACGGCCTCGATAAGCGCCTGCCGGAATATTACGAACTCGGCGCGCGTTTCGCCAAATGGCGCGCCATCATCGACCCGACCAAAGGCCGCCCTTCTTATGCAGGGCTCGTGGCCAATGCCCACGCACTCGCGCGCTACGCCAATCTCTGCCAGGAATTCGACATCGTGCCGATCGTCGAGCCGGAAGTGCTGATGGATGGCGACAACGACATCGACCACACTTTCGCTGTCACCGAGTGGGTGCTGAAGGAAGTCTTCCAGCAGCTCTACTATCTGAACGTGAAGCTCGAAGGCATTGTGCTTAAGCCGAACATGATCGTGCCGGGCAAGAAAGCCGCACGGCAGGCTTCAGTCGACGAGGTCGCGGAAAAGACCATTCGCTGCTTGAAAGCCTGCGTGCCAAGCGCGGTGCCCGGCATCGCCTACCTCTCCGGCGGGCAAGCTGACGAACTGGCCACGGCGCACTTGTCGCGCATGAACCAGATCGGCAATTTCCCGTGGAAGATGACCTTCTCCTACGGCCGCGCGCTGCAAGCCGCTGCGCAACAAGCCTGGAGCGGCAAATCGGAGAATACCGCCGCCGCGCAACGCGCCTTTATGCATCGCGCGCGCATGAACGGCCTCGCCAGCCTCGGCAAGTGGAACGAGACGCTGGAGAAGCAAGCGGCGTAACGGCGTGCTAAGACGCGCCGATGAAGCAACGCTGCCGCCTCTATCTGATCACGCCACCGAGCTTTGAACTTGCCGCCTTCTCCCAAGCGCTGACCGAAGCGCTGGCCGGCGGCGACGTCGCCTGCGTGCAGTTGCGGCTCAAAGATGTGAGCGACGCGGAAATCCTGCGCATCGGCGCGGCGCTAAAACCGATCGTGCAAAACGCCGGCGCCGCCTTCATCCTCAATGACCGCCCCGAACTCGCCGCCAAGCTCGACGCCGATGGCGTGCATGTGGGCCAAGAGGACGCCAGCTATGCCGAAGCGCGCGCGGCTTTGGGCAAGGACAGGATCGTCGGCGTGACCTGTCACAATTCACGCGACCTCGCCTATGCGGCCGCCGAAGCGGGCGCTGATTATGTGGCCTTCGGCGCCTTCCACCCCACCGGCACCAAGCAGCCCAAATTCTGGGCCGAGCCGGACATCCTCGAGATCTGGCAGGAGACGATGGAAACGCCCTGCGTGGCCATTGGCGGCATCATTGTGGAAAACGGCGAGGCCCTGGCGCGCGCAGGCGCTGATTTCCTGGCCGTATCCGCGGGCGTCTGGGCTTATCCCGAAGGTCCGCGCGCGGCGGTAGCGGCGTTTAACGGGATGTTCGACCGCTTGGCCAGCGAACCAAGCGCCGATTAACCCTCCCGCCGAAAGATTGAGGCTGCGGGCGCGCTTGCGGCGCCGCTCCGGGCTAGGAAAAGTGGGCGAACGGGCCTACCTGAGGGGCTCAGATTCCTGGGAGCCTTTCGCCCGATGACTTACATCGCCCGCCTCGACGAAGACGATAAAGACAAGAACCCAGCCGACGGCCGCAATGCGCCGGACGTGATCGAGAAGGCGCTGTTCGACGCCCGCGTCGTCATGCTGACGGGTGAAGTGAACGACATTCAGGCGCGGCGCGTCACCGAGCGCCTGTTCGCACTGGCCAGCCAAGGCTCGAAGCCAATCACGTTCGTGATCTCCTCGCCCGGCGGCCACGTCGAATCCGGCGACATGATCCATGATGCGGTGAAGTTCATCGATGCCCCGGTGCAGATGCTCGGCACCGGCTGGGTCGCGAGCGCGGGCGCGCTGATCTATTGCTCGGCGCCGCGCGAGCGGCGCTTCTGCCTGCCCAACACACGCTTCCTGCTGCACGAACCGCGCGGCGGCGTCGGCGGCATGGCCAGCGATGTCGAAATCCAGGCGCGCGAAATCCTGCGCATGCGCGAGCGCCTGAACAAGATCTTCGCCGAGGCGACCGGCCAACCGCTTGAGAAGATCAAGAAGGACACCGATCGCGACCACTGGATGCAGGCCGAGGAAGCCATGGCTTACGGCCTGGTTGGCCGCGTGGTGCGGAGCCAGAGCGAGCTGCGCTAAGTCGCGCTTGTCAGCCGCTTGCGCATTTCACGCGGCGTTTCGCCAAACCAGCGGCGCGACGCTCGCGTGAACGCTGACGCTTCGGCATAGCCCAACATCTCGGCAATGTGTGCGAACGGCACATCCGGCTGCGCCAGATAGGCATGGGCGAGATCGCGCCGCGCCTCATCGCGCAGCGCTTCAAAGCTCGTTTCTTCGCCCTTCAGGCGCCTTTGCAGCGTCCGTTCGTGCAAGCCAAGCGCCTCCGCGACGCCGCTCTGGGTCGCCAAGCCGGAACGCATGAGCTGCGCGATTACGAGGCGCGCACGCGGCGCGATCGCAACCATTTCCGGCTGAGGCGGCGCCACATTCGTCAAATAGTGCTCGGCAAGGCGGCGAACTTCCGCATTGCGCGCCGGCTGCGGCGTGTCGAGCAAAGCGCTGGCAAGCAAGATGCCGACGCGCCCAGCGTTGAATTGCGGCGTTTCGCCAAAAGCTTCGCGATAGGCGGCGATCGGCGCGTTGGCGGCGTGGGTGAGACGCACTTGCCTTGGCCGATACGCCGCACCGCAAAGGAGACCGAACACGTTGTGCGCAATCATGATATTGCGTTCGACAAACTGAATGGCGCGCGGCTGGCGCGACATGCGCAATTCGACGCCGACAAAATCCGCGTCCTCTGTCTCCGCACTTATGGTGATGAACACGGACGGATTGTGGAAATGCATGTAGCGCTGCGCGAGCAGCACCGCTTGGCGCGGCGTCTCGGCGCTGGACATCGCCACCGACAACGGGCCCATCGTATCCATGCCGGACTTGCGCGCCATGCGCAGGCCGAAATCCTGGCAATGCAGCTTGCGCGCGGCGCGCTCAAGCAGACCCATCATCCCGCGCAACGAAATGTAGGCGTTGCCGTCGATTAGAGCCGCGGGATCAATCCCCGCCTCACGCAAAAGCGCGTCCCCGTCGCCGCCGAACTCGCTCACGAGCTCACGGAAACCTCGCAGTGCGTCGGCGCGAATGATCTCGCTCACAATCGCGTGTTGTAGCACCGTACAGCGGCGTTTGTCGCCTGAAGATAAGTTTTCGTCGCGCGCGGGCAAGCGCACTCAACTGGGGCTCCCTAAATCACGATCTGAAAAAGGGAATCTCTCAAAAATGATCGGAAAGACCCGCAGCTACGCAGCCGCATCGGCGCCCGATATTGTGGCGCGCCTCAACCAAGCCATCGAAGCGAACCAAACCACGCGCGTTCTGGTCGATGAAGGCGTCCGCACGCTGACCGAAGCCATCAAGCTTCACCTCGACCAGACCGACCAGCACTTGCGCGATCTGATCGCAGATATCGAAGGCCGCGTGAAAGACGGCGCCTGAAGCGTCACATTTTGTAACGTCCGGACAAACACCGGAAACGGCGAGCGCTTTCAACACCGGTCGCCTCATTGGGGATCCGGAATAGGTTCCCGGACTGACTGAACCGTAATGCTTCGCCACAAGTTGAAGCCTCTCTGGGCCGCATTTTCGCCCCGGCTGGCGCGTGTATCGCGCCTGCGCCCGGTGCTGCGGTATGGGCGCGTTTCGCAATTCGCCCAAACGCTTGCGCGCACGATGCGCACGCGCATGAGAGAGACCACCTTCATGGCCGCTCGCTGGATCGGACTCGCCCGTCCGCACCCACAACATCCTCTGCGCGCCACGCGCTCGAACAAAAACCGGCATCCGCTCGACCGGACGCTACGCGGCGTTGGCGCAGCCTGTGTGCTCGGCGCGGGCCTCCTGTTCAATTGGGCGCTGCTGTCGGAAGCATCGGGCCACGGCCTCTGGGACCGGCAGATCTCCAGCCTCGCGCCACGCACCGTCGCGCCAGACCGAAGCGAAGGCATCGCATCCGCGTCCATCGCCGTGAATGAAGAAGAATTGCGCCTGCTGGCCGCAACAGCCTGGGGCGAAGCGCGCTCCGAGGGCGAGGATGGCATGCGCGCCGTCGCGCATGTGATGGTCAACCGCGTCGGCGATCGCTTCGGCAATGATCTGGAGACGGTGATCCGGGCGCCCTGGCAATTCTCCGCATGGAACGCTGGCGATCCGAACCGGCCGCTGGTGCAGAACCCGGAACGCTATGCGCGCGGCGGTGAAAACAAGACGACATGGGAAACGGCGCAGCAAGTGGCGCGCGAAGTGTTGTCGGGGCAATCGGTCGATCCCACAAACGGCGCGCTGTTCTATCATACGCGGGCGATCAGCCCTTGGTGGTCACACTACGGCGAAGGCCGCCAAGTGATCGGCGCACATGTCTTCTATCGCGACGTGCCGGTCCGCTACGGCGCCGAGCGCCCGCGCGGGCGCGTGACGCAAACCGCGGCGCGCGCGCCGGAAAACGCCGCCATCGAACAAAACGCGCCAGCCCAACAGCAGGGACGGCGCGCTGGCCGCGTCAATGGCGTGATCCAATATGCGCCGGTGGAAGAACCGGTTCAGACGCCGGTGCAGGTTGATGTGGCAGACGCGCTCGCACCTGCTGCCGTCAACCGAGCGCCGGACCCAGCCTTCGCGGCGGCAATGGCGCAATTGCCAACCTCCGCAAGCTATTAGGGCTCAGCGGACGGGCTCATCCACCAGCTCGCCGTCGAAATAGTCCAAGCTCTCACCCAAGCGCAGCATGTGATGGTCCATCGCGTCGACCACCATCTTGCCGCTGTCGGGATAGACGCACACTTCGTGCGGCGCGTGATCGCCGATCATGATGAAGCGGAACGGCTTGTCGGTTTCGTTGATCAGACAATGGCCGGCACGTTGCCCAGCGGGAAAGCCAACATAATCGCCAGCCTTCAAGGTGTAGCGCTCATCGCCGAGACGCAGCGTCGCTTCGCCTTCGAGCGCTATAATGTGCTCCTCCTCCACCATGTGATAGTGGAACGGCACGCTCTGCTTGCCGGGCGGCAATTCTTCATACGAGACGCCGATCTTGCGCCCGTCGGCGTGGGTATCCGACAGCACGCGAAAACGGTTGGCGAAGCGCACGCCTTTGCCAAATTCTCGCCAAGGCACGCTTTCAATGGCGATCGGGCCACGCGGCTTTCCGGTTTCATCTTGGCTCATGAGCAGGCTCCTCGACCGACCCTAGCTCAGGCGATCGCGCGAGCAACCAGCCCATGAGAAAGCGCGCAGGCCGGAACCCGCGCGCTAAACTCTTAGCTCAATTGTCGGGCGCTCAGTGGCTCTCGCCGCGCCAGACTTGCTTGTAAGCGAGGTAGAGAAGACCCGCGAGCACGATGAGGAAAGCCAGCACGACAAGGCCGGTTTTCTTGCGCTGCTCCATGTGCGGATCACCCGCCCATTGCAGGAATGCGGCAACGTCGGTCGCGTATTGCTCGACCGTCGTGGCGGTGCCGTCAGCGTAAGGCACGGCGCCCTCCACCAGCGGCGGCGGCATAGCGATCCAACCGCCCGGGAAATACGGGTTGTGGTGCAGCACGCCTTCAGTCTGGCCGTCATAGCCGGCGAGCAGCGAACGGATATAGTCGGCGCCGCCGTGACGCGCGAGCGTGATCACGGAGAGGTCGACCGGATAGGCGCCGCCATTGGAAGCGCGCGCGGCGATCTCGTTCGGGAAAGGCGAGCGGAAACGATCCGAGATGCGCCCGGGACGATCTGCAGGCTGCCCGGAATTCGGATCGGCATCGGTGATGATCACCGCTTCGGCGATGGCGCGGACATAAGGATTGTCCGTGACCTCGACGAACGTGCCGCCATGAGCGGGCTGGCCGACATGAAGTTCAGGCTCGCCGGTTTCGTGATTGGTCACGCGATACACGGCGAAGGGCCCGCCGCGCTCGCCAAGGTGGCGATACGCAAGGTGATCCATGCCGTGGCAGCTGGCGCAAACCTGCTGGTAGACCTGAAAGCCGCGCTGCACCTGGCCCATATCGTAGCCGCCGACGGGACTGTCGAAGCTGTACGGGTAATCGTGCGGATGCTCGGCTTCTCCGGCGGCAAAGGCGACGCCGACAACCGCAGCGCTCAGAGCGGCGGCGGCGATTGCGAACTTACGCAACATCACGCGCCCTCCGTTTGAGTCGTGACAGGTTTGGCGATCGTCTCCGGCACGCGTCCTGGCGTTTCACGCAGGCCCAGCAGCGGCAGGATGATCAGGAAGAACAGGAAGTAATAGGCGGTGAGCACTTGCGAGAGATTGGTCACGGTGAACGTGCCCGGAATGTTGCGCTCGACCATGTAATATGGCGCGGCGGCGGCGTGCTCTTCCTTGGCCTCGGTGATGGCCTCTTCAAGCCCGTCCGACGACGGCGCGGACACAGACGCCGATTGCGGCGCGCCGCCCCGAACGCCGCGCACCGTTCCCACGGAAGCGCCGGTGCGGGTCGTGGCGACAAGGGTCATGCCCTGCGCGCGCATCGCTTCTTCAGCTTCAGCAGCCGCTTCATCCCAACCCGCTTCGCCGGCCGATTGCACAGGCTGCTCAACGACTTCGCCGCCCTGAACCCAGTTCAGCGTGGCGTTGTAGGTGGCGGGCACGATCAGGCGGCCCGGATTTTGACCACCACACCAGCCCAGCGCGATGCAGACCACCACGAAGATCAGGAAGAACTGACGCGCGATCGGGCGATAGCGCATCGAACGCACGCGCGAGGTATCGAGCCAAGGCAGCACGAACAGCACCGCGATCGAAGCGAACATGGCGATGACGCCGCCCAGCTTGGAATCGATCGGACCGACGTTGAAATCGACAGCGCGCAGGATGGCGTAGAACGGCAGCAGGTACCATTCCGGCACGATCTCAGGCGGCGTCTGCAACGCATTGGCCGGGATGTAATTGTCCGCATGGCCGAGCGCGTCGGGCATGTAGAACACGAACACGCCGAACAGGATCAGGAACAGCGACGTCGCGAACAGATCCTTCATCGTCGCGTGCGGCGAGAACGGAACCGTATCGGCTTTCGACTTCACATCGACGCCCGTCGGATTGTTCTGGCCGCTCTCGTGCAGCGCCCAGATGTGCAGCACCACCACGCCGGCAATCACGAACGGCAGCAGATAGTGCAGCGAGAAGAAGCGGTTCAGCGTGGGCTGATCGATAGCGCCGCCGCCGCGGATCCAGACTTGGATGCTTTCGCCGACCAGCGGCACCGCACCCAGAATGTTGGTGATGACCGTGGCGCCCCAGAAGCTCATCTGGCCCCAAGGCAGCGTGTAGCCGAGGAAGCCGGTGACGACCATCAGCAGGTAGATGATGCAGCCCAGGATCCAGAGCACTTCGCGCGGCGCCTTGTAGGAGCCGTAATAGAGGCCGCGGAACATATGGATGTAGACGGCGAGGAAGAACATCGATGCGCCGACCGCGTGGATCGGTTGGATCAGCCAGCCGAAGGACACGTCGCGCTTGAAACGCTGCACGCTGGCGAACGCTTCATCGACATGCGGAATGTAGTGCATGGCCAGCACGATGCCGGTGATGATCTGCACCGCGAGGCAGAGCGACAGCATCGCGCCGAACGTCCACCAATAGTTCAGATTGCGCGGCGTCGGATAGGCGACGAAGCTGTCATAGCCCAGACGGATGATGGGCAGGCGCTTATCGAGCCAGCGCGTGAAGCCCGTCTTAGGCTCGTAGGTGGATGGTCCGCTCACTTATGCGCTCCCCAGAGTCATGTACATGGGCTCAGCCGATGCGGATGGTTGTGTCGTTGAGATAGACGTACGGCGCCACGTAAAGGTTTTCGGGCGCGGGACCGCTGCGAATACGGCCTGACGTGTCGTACACCGAGCCGTGGCAAGGGCAGAACCAGCCATTATAGGCGCCTTCGGCGAAGGTCGGGATGCAGCCGAGATGGGTGCAGCCTGCCTCGATGATCAGATATTCCGGCTTGCCGGCGGCGCCGTCCGCTTGCAGCAGACGATCAGCGTCGTGCTGCGGGTCTTTGAGGTTGGCGTAGTCGTCGCGCTGGGCGGAGGCGATCTCATCCGCCGTGCGGTGGCGCACGAACACCGGCTTGCCCTGCCACAGAACCTGAATTTGCTGACCCGCTTCAACCGCGGACAGATCCACCTCGGTGGTGGCCAGGGCGCGGGTGTCGGCGGCGGGGTTCATCTGATCGACGAACACCCATGCCGTGCCGGCAACGCCAACGGCCCCTACTGCGCCTGCGGCAATGTAGATGAAGTCGCGCCGAGTGGCGTCTTCCTCGTGCGCGCCTACTGCTCCTGCGTCCGCCACAAACAGCCTCTTTCGTCTTGAAGTCTCGGCGACCCTTGGTTCGACGCCGAAGCTAAGCTAGTCCGGGGACGTTGGCGCGTGGCGTGAAGCCGCATGAGCGCCTTACTGATTCCCCGATTCCGCCCCGATTCTCCGGCGGTGGAGGCCATAACGTGCGCCTTGCTTTGTATCAACCAGACATACCGCAAAATCTCGGCGCGGCCATTCGCCTCGCCGCCTGTCTGGGCTTGCCTTTGGACGTGATCGAGCCCTGCGGCTTTCCGCTGACTGATACCGCTTTGAAGCGCTCGGCCATGGATTATGGCCGCCACGCGAACCTCACGCGGCACGCCAGCCTGACAGCCTTCCTTGCGGCGCCGGAACGGGAAGGCGGGCGGCTCGTGCTGGTGGAAACCGACGGGGCGGTCGGCTTCCAGGACTTTCAATATTCGAGCGGCGACACGCTCGTTCTGGGCCGGGAAAGCGCGGGCTCGCCCGGTGAACTCTATGCCGCGGCCCAGGCCAGCGTGCGCATCCCGATGCAGCGCGGCTTGCGCTCGCTCAATGTGGCCATGGCCGGGGCCGTGGTGTTGACGGAGGCGATGCGGCAGACAGGCGCCTGGGAGAAGCTGTTTTGAGCGAAACACAGAAAACGCAGGCCAAGTCTTGGTTCGAGGGACTGCGGGACGAAATCTGCACCGCCTTCGAGGCGCTGGAGGACGAAGCCCCGGCCAGCCTCTATCCCGGCGCGCCCGGACGCTTTGAAAAGAAGCCCTGGCGGCGCGGGGACGGGAGCGCCGATCTCGGCGGCGGGGTGGCCGGCATGATGCGCGGCCGCTTCTTCGAGAAGGTCGGCGTGCACGTCAGCACGGTCTATGGCGAATTCTCGCCGGAGTTCGCTAAGGGCGTCAAAGGCGCGTCCGAGGACCCGCGCTTCTGGGCTTCGGGCATTTCGCTGATCGCGCACCTGCGCAATCCGCACTGCCCCGCCGCGCACATGAACACGCGCCACATCCGCACCACCGAATGGTGGTTTGGCGGCGGCGGCGACCTCAACCCAACCCAAGCCTATCAGCGCGATGAGGCCAGCGAAGACGCCAAAGCTTTTCATGCGCCCTACCGCGAGGCGTGCGACGGGCATGAAGCGGGGCTTTATGCCCGCTACAAAAAGTGGGCGGATGAGTATTTCTGGCTGCCGCACCGCAAGGAGCCGCGCGGCGTCGGCGGCATTTTTTACGATCACCATAATGGCGGCGACTGGGCGCGCGACTTCGCTTTCACTCAGAATGTCGGGCGCGCTTTTTTGCAGGCTTATCTGCCGCTTATGCGCAAGCATATGGGCCGGGAATGGACCGAGGCCGATCGCGAGGAGCAGCTCGTCCAGCGCGGGCGCTACGTGGAGTTCAACCTGCTCTATGACCGCGGCACGACCTTCGGGCTGAAGACCGGCGGCAATGTCGAGAGCATCCTCTCCTCAATGCCGCCCGTGGCGAAGTGGCCTTAACGAGCTCGCGGTTCACGGTCCTTTTCTTGCGTGAGGCGAAGGGTCATGACCCAATTCGCCTACCCGCAAAACCTCAATCCATTGACTTCGCTGCGATTTTTGGCGGCGTTCTGGGTGCTCCTGTATCATTTTAAGGACCATCTGGGC
>JAUIJZ010000079.1 GCA_030430715.1 Alphaproteobacteria bacterium | reverse complement strand
CCAATGCCCGCGAGCAGTGCGATGCAGATCATTTGCGACAGCGAGGCTGGCATGCGTTGGCGAAGCGCGATGGCAGCGAGCAAGGTCAGTAGTGTGATGCCGACAGGCTTACCGATGACAAGCCCGAGCGCGATGCCGAGCGCGATTGGGTGGAGCAGAGTCTCCAATCCCGCGCCCGCGAGAACGACGCCGGCATTGGCCAACGCAAACACCGGCATAATGGCAAATTGCACCCAAGGCTTAAGCCAGTGCTCCGCCTCGACGAGCGGCGAGGTGCCATCGCGCCGGCGCATCGGCACGGCCATTGCCGTGAGCACGCCTGCGATAGTGGCGTGCACGCCCGAGAGCAGCATGAAGCCCCACATCACGATTCCGAGCAGCCAATAGGGCCAGAAATTTTTCACGCCGCCGCGGTTCAATAGAATCATCGCGCCAAACGTCACGACCGCGCCGCCCAGCGCCCAGCCGGTGATGTGCGTGGAATAGAACAGCGCGATCACCAGGATAGCGCCAAGATCATCAATGATGGCGAGCGCGAGCAAAAAGAGACGCAGGCCCGAAGGCACGCGCGGGCCGAGCAGCGACAGAACGCCGACCGCGAATGCGATATCGGTGGCGGCAGGGATGGCCCAGCCGCGCTGGAAGGCGGGTTCGCCCGCCGTGAGCGCAAGATAAATCAGCGCCGGCGCCGCCATGCCGCCGACCGCGCCGACGAGCGGCAGCGCCGCCTCGCGCGGGTTCTTAAACGGCCCCTCGACGGTTTCGCGTTTCAGCTCAAGCCCGACATAAAGAAAAAAGATCACCATCAAGCCGTCATTGATGATGAGGTGCAGGTTTAGCGGGTGCGCGTGGCCTTCAACGCCTACAGCAAGCCCTGCGATCTGATCTTCGAGCAGATGATGGAAGGCTGTCCCGGTGGGGCCGTTCAGCAGAATGAACGACAGAATGGTCGCCGCGAGCAGAACATAGCCCGGCGCTGTGTCGCGTTCATACCAACGCACTGCGGCGCCCGATGTGGCCATTGCTCGTCTCCATCGTGTCGAGAGCGCAGGAAACTAGGGATTTGCGCCACGAGGGCAAGTGAAAGCGAAATGTCCGCGACGCTGCTGCACTCAGTCGCGCCAGAAGAAGCGGTCCATGTCTTCTTTTGCGGCGCTGGAGAAGCTGTGTTCCGGATCGGCCATCAGGCGCGGTATTGCCGCCGCTTCGCGCTGCGCCGCAGGGCGAGCGGCAATCTGATCGCACCAGCGCTTGAGGTGCGGAAAGTCGGCCCAGTTCAATTCGTGCATGTCGACATAGCCGGCCCAATGGAACGTGGCGATATCGGCGATGGTGTAATCGTCGCCAGCGAGATAGGCGCGCGCGGCGAGACGTTCGTCGAGAATGGCGTAAATGCGCGTGCTTATGTTGCGGTAGCGCGTGAGCGCATAGGGCGCGTCAGCGTCCTTGGCGGTTCGGAAATGATTCAGTTGCCCGAACATGGGCCCGATGTTCGAGGTTTGCGCGAACAGCCATTGCAGCGCTTCGTACCGCGCCGCACTCGAGGCCGGTAGAAAGCGCGCGAATGTCTCGGCCAGATAGATGAGGATCGCGCCGGACTCGAAGATGGACTGGCCGGTTTCGCGGTCCGTCAGCACCGGAACCTTGCAGAACGGATTGAGCGCGCGAAACGCAGGCGTGAATTGCTCGCCGCGGAACACCTTAACTACGCGCACATCGTAAGCCGCCTCTAGCTCTTCGAGCATGAGCACGACCTTGCGCACATTGGGGCTGGTCATGCCGTGGAGGAGAAAACGCGGCTTAGCGATAAGCGAAAGCCGCTATTTCTGGGTCGGCGGCATGCGCACGACGAGGCCGTCGAGCGCATCGGTCACCCGGATCTGACAGCCGAGGCGGCTGCTCTCCTCATCGACGTCGCTGGAGAACTGAATCGTCAGCTCCTCGAACTCGGTTCGAGGGCCGACGCGTTCACGCCATTCCGGCTCGATATAGACGTGGCAGGTGCCGCATGAACAATTGCCGCCGCAATCCGCATCAATGCCAGGTACGCCATTGTGTTTGGCGCCTTCCATCACGGAATTGCCAACGGGCACGTCGACAGCATGCGGCGTGCCGTTGAACTCGATATATGTGACCTTAGGCATTGGCGCGGCGCGCCTTCGCTTTTGGCGTGTAAGCCGGCAGCGTTTCCCATCCGCGCATGACGGAGGTGGAGGCAAGCTGGGCGTTGTCGAGATCGCATTCCCATTCAGGGAAACGGTTCAAGATTTCGTCCAGCGCCACACGGCTCTCGATCCGCGCCAGCGCGTTGCCGAGGCAGGCGTGGAAGCCGAAGCCGAAGCCGAGATGCGGTTTGCGTTCGCGGTTGATGTTGAACGTGTCCGCGTTCTCGAATTTGGTCTCGTCGCGATTTCCCGATGCGGACAAGGCGCACATGGCGGCGCCTGCTGGCACCTTGACCCCGTAAAATTCCGTGTCTTTCGCGACATAGCGCGCCACAGACGGGCCGGGGGGCTCAAAACGCAGGATTTCTTCGATTGCCTGCGGGATGAGTGCGCGGTTTTCATAGATCTGACGCCGCTGATCGGGGTGTTCGGCCAGCGTTTTGCCGGTCCAGCCGATCAGACGGTTGGTGGTGTCATTGCCGGCGCCGGCGATGATCGAGCAGATGGTGAGGATTTCGTCGCGGCTGAACTTACGGATCGTGCCGGTCTCGTCCTTGAAGTCGACATTGATCAGTTCGGTCATCAGATCGTCGGACGGGTTCTTGTAGCGCCAATCGATGTAATCGCCGAAACCTTCGGCGACGAAATCGTGTTCGCTCAAATCGAGCGGCTTGCCGCGTTCGCTTTCCAGCTTTTCAACGCCGTCGCGCTGCACCGCCTTCAAGTCCTGATCCGGCACGCCGAGCAGCATGCCAATCACCCGCATGGGCATTTCCTTGCCGAGATGCTGAACAAAATCGAATTCGCCGCCTTCGACCAGCGGATCAAGCGCCTTGGCGCAGAAGGCGCGGATCTGCGGCTCGAGCGCGTTCATTTTTTTCGGCGTGAAGACCTTGGTCAGTGCGGTGCGATACGCCGTGTGGATTGGCGGATCGGTCATGATGAACACGCCGGGCGGGATCGGCATATTCGCCTTTACGAATTCGAGGATGTCGCCTCGCGCTGAGCTGAATGTCTCATAATCGCCAAGGACGCGCTGAATGTCGTCATACCGGCTGACGGCCCAGAAATCGTATTCCTCGTTGTGGTAGATCGGCGCTTCTTCGCGCAGCCGCTTGAACACCGGATACGGGTTGGCGAAATATTTTTGGTTGTAGGGATCCCAGTGCGGCGGGCCTGCGGTCGAAGCGTCCATCTTGTCCTCCATCGAGTCGTGATTGCGCCTCTGTCGGGGCGTTTGTCCAAGTGCTCAGTGCATAATTAGCACGGCGAAGTCTAGAGGCTTGACCAGGGCGGCTGTCGCGAAACGCCCTGGCGATGCGTGGCGCATATAAAAACGGCGGAGCTTGCGCTCCGCCGTTTCCGTTTTCGCTCTGAGCGTTGGGCTTAGAAGTCCATATCGCCCATGCCGCCCATGCCGCCGCCGGGCATGGCGGGTGCGGGGCTGTTCTTTTTCGGCGCTTCGGCGATCGAAGCTTCCGTGGTGATGATGAGACCAGCCACCGAAGCTGCGTCTTGCAGCGCGGTGCGGACCACTTTCACCGGGTCGATGATGCCGGCCTTGACCAGGTCGACATATTCTTCGGCTTGCGCGTTGAAGCCGAAATTGTCGTCCTTGTTCTCGCGGATCTTGCCGACCACGATCGAACCTTCGACGCCGGCGTTTTCGGCGATCTGACGCACCGGCGCTTCAAGCGCCTTCTTCACGATCGCGATGCCGACGTTCTGGTCTTCATTGTCGCCCTTGGCGTTGAGCTTGATCGCCGCGCGCAGGAGCGCCGCGCCGCCGCCCGGAACGATGCCTTCTTCCACCGCAGCGCGGGTGGCGTTCAGCGCGTCATCCACGCGGTCCTTGCGTTCCTTCACTTCGACTTCGGTGGCGCCGCCAACCTTGATCACCGCAACACCGCCAGCGAGCTTCGCCAGACGCTCTTGCAGCTTTTCCTTGTCGTAGTCCGAGGTGGTTTCCTCGATCTGCGCGCGGATTTGAGCGATGCGGCCTTCGATGTCCTTCTTGGCGCCGTCGCCGTCGACGATGGTCGTGTCTTCTTTCTTGACCACGACCTTCTTGGCCTTGCCGAGCATCTCGATGGAGACGTTCTCAAGCTTAATGCCGAGGTCTTCGCTGATGACTTGGCCGCCCGTGAGGATGGCGATGTCTTCCAGCATGGCCTTGCGGCGGTCGCCGAAACCAGGGGCCTTCACGGCCGCTACCTTGAGGCCGCCGCGCAGCTTGTTCACCACCAGCGTGGCCAGCGCTTCGCCTTCGACGTCTTCAGCGATGATCAGCAGCGGACGCTGCGATTGCACGACAGCTTCCAGGATCGGCAGCATCGGCTGCAGACTGGAAAGCTTCTTTTCGAACAGGAGGATCATCGGATCCTCGAGCGTCGCGTCCATCTTGTCCGCGTTGGTGACGAAGTAGGGGCTGAGATAGCCACGGTCGAATTGCATGCCTTCGACGACTTCGAGTTCGGTTTCGAGCGACTTGGCTTCTTCAACCGTGATCACGCCTTCGTTGCCGACCTTGGCCATGGCATCGGCGAGGAACTTGCCGATATCAGTGTCGCCATTGGCGGAAATGGTGCCGACCTGAGCGATCTCTTCCGAGCCGCCGACCTTTTTCGAACGCTTCTTCAGATCGTCGACGATGGCGGCGACGGCTTTGTCGATGCCGCGGCGCAGGTCCATCGGATTGCGGCCGGCGGAAACCGCCTTCATGCCTTCGCGTACGATGGCTTGGGCGAGAACGGTGGCGGTCGTGGTGCCGTCGCCAGCTTCGTCATTGGTCTTCGAAGCGACTTCACGAATGAGCTGAGCGCCCATGTTCATGAACTTATCTTCGAGTTCGATTTCCTTAGCGACAGTGACGCCGTCCTTCGTGGTGCGCGGAGCGCCGAAAGATTTTTCGATCACGACGTTGCGGCCCTTGGGGCCGAGCGTGACCTTTACGGCGTTGGCCAGGATGTCGACGCCGGCGAGCATGCGCTCGCGCGCGTCGGCGCCGAAATTCACGACTTTAGCAGCCATGTGAGTGTACCTCTGTGTTTGAATTCAATTGATTGAAGGCGGATGGCGCCGGCGCTTAGGCGGCGTCCTTCTTCTTCGCCTTCTTTTCTTCGACGATGCCCATGATGTCAGACTCCTTCATGATGAGGAGTTCTTCGCCGTCGATTTTCACTTCCGTGCCCGACCATTTGCCGAACAGGATGCGGTCGCCGGCCTTCACGTCCAGCTCGATGCGCTCGCCATCTTCGTCGCGGGCGCCCGGACCGACGGCGATGACTTCACCCTCTTGGGGCTTCTCTTGCGCCGTTTCCGGAATGATGATGCCGCCGCGGGTTTTCTCTTCTTCCTTCACGCGCCGAACCAGAACGCGGTCGTGCAGGGGACGAAAGCTAGCCACGTCCATACTCCCATGAATTGCAATTGTTGAACCTTCAACCAGGGCGAGATCGTTAGCACTCGCTCGACCCGGCTGCTAATGAGCGCGGAGATAGGCACAGGGCGGCTCTCCGTCAACATGCTCTGGCGCCTGGCGAGGGCGATTAACCTCGATTTTTGCTGGTAGCGGGCGCCCGAGACGCTTCTCGCGCGTTATGCCCCAATGAATGGTCCCATCCAACCTGAGCCGGATAGCCCCAATCCACAGGGGGAGCCTCCCGTACAGCCCCCGACTGAGCCTCGCGAGGCGCCGGTTGAGGAGCCGAACCGGATACCGCCCAAAACAGCGTTTGCCGTATCGCGTCGACGCATAGGCATCGTGCTGCACTGAGCGCAAAGGGCGCCAAGCGGCAAAGAAAAAGGGGCCGCGATGCAGCGGCCCCTAAGACGAAGCAGGTCAGTAATAGAGCAGCGCGTCCAAGATGACGCCTGAGGCGATGGCCACAAGTAGAATATCGCCGTCCGCATAGACGTAACGGCAGCCATAAGGCGCGGGCGGCAGGCGATAATAGAGATCCCACGGCACGGGCTCCCAATAGAGCCAGGTGGGGATCACGTAGCCGACCGACCAGCGGCGGTGTGGCCTGTGCCAGCCATCATAGCTCCACCAATAATAGCTGCGTCCGTAATAGCCGGTGACGATACGCGCATAGCCGCCGTCGAAATAATAGCCGCGCCGGACGCCGCGCCAATCATTGTAGCGGGGGCGAGAAAAGTCGCGGTGCGTATTCCAATAGGGGCGATAGCGTTGATCGCGGCGGCCGCGGTCCCAATCGGCGCGGTGACGCGCGTCGTCGCGCCAACCGCGGCGGCCGTCGCGGTCCCAGTCACGTCCGCCGCGGAAATCCCGACCGCGATCATTGTTCGCATAATTGCGGCGGTTATCGCCGCGGTCTTCACGGCCCCAATCGCGGCGTTGGTTATTATTATTCCAGTCCCTGCGCTGATTGTTGTCCCATTGGCCGCGCCGCTGATCACGCTCATTGCGGCTCCAATCGCGGTTGGGTTCGGGGTTGCGATTTGCATTGCGACGCTGGTTGTCTTGCTCGCGCCGAAAATCGCGACCGGCATTGCCGCCGCGGTTTGGGTCAGCACGGCGGTCGCCGCCGTCGCGGTTCCAATTCTGGCCGCGATTGTCATTGCTGTTGCGCCCGAAATCGCGCTGGCCTTCATTGCCGCGATTTCGCTCGCCGCGTTGCTCGGGGCCGCCCCGCAACGCGCCTTCATCACGGCGATTGTCGCGTCTTTGCGTTCGTTGCTCAGGCGCTGGAAGCGGCCGGCCTCGCCATGTCTGGTCACGCAATTGCTGATTGGATCGTAGATCGCGCAAGCGCTCGCTGCGCCGGTCGTCATTGCGTTCCTGGCGGCGACCGTCATCTTGGCGCTGCGCATAGGCGGGCGCGGCCATCAGTACTGACGCGCTCAGCGCGGTCAGAGCCGCTATGAGGGCAGTTTTCATTCGTGAGGCTCCCTGTGCGTCTGCTGACACACCCTCGCAGCCTCAAGCATGGGCGGCGCCAGCTGAACCTCAGATGAATGAATGGTGAATGTTGTGCGGACGAAGTTCAGGCGCCGGTGGTGACGCCGTAGAGCACCACCCGGATCACTTTGGCGACGTGCTGACTGATCTCTTCGTCGGAAACGGCGTAAGCCTCGTTGGTCATGGCGCGGAAATGATGCCGGCCGCGCCAGAGATCGAGCAAATAAGACGCAGCGGCTTGTGGATCGGGCACGGCCTGATGCCTCCGCAGAAACTCTGTCACCACGCCCTGCAGATTTTCCCAGCCGGAGGAGCGCGTATCGAGTACGGCTTTGGGAAGCTTATGCGCTTCACCCACGAAAATGCGAAAGAATGCGAGATTTTCTCGCGCTAGCAATGCTTGCAGGAAATGCTCGCCGAGTGCCTGTAGCCCTTCCTCCAATGAAAGATGGTCGGCGCCTTTCACCGCCAGCGCCTGCACGAAGCGCGCGTATTGTTCGGCCATGACAGCATGGAACAAACCCTCTTTGTTGCCGAACTGGGCATAGAGGGTGGCAAGTGAACCGCCGGCGCGGCGCACCACATCGTTCACGCTGGCCGCTTCGTAGCCTTGTTCAAGAAAGACCTCGCGGGCCGCGTTGAGAAAAGCCTCGCGCCTTGCGGCGCCCCTGTCTTGCGGATGAGCCGCCTTCGGAGGCGGGGGATCGACGACCAAATTTCGCGCCTTCTTGTCTTAATCCAAAAAAATTACAGCAAGTGTGGCTTGACAGAAAGTGTAGCGGTTATTACATGGCTATCCAGCGCAAATTGCGCCGGATGAAATCAGACCATGCCAGACGACGCCGGATTCCGGCCCGCTGCTCTGCAAGCGGGGGCTAGAGTGCGTTCCGTGACGCAAAACCTGAAACGCCGCCATCTCGTGCTCGCGGGCGGGCTGATTGTTGCTGTGCTGTTGGCTGTATGGGCGAGCCATTGGCTGAGCGTGGGGCGCTATCAGGTCAGCACGGACAATGCGTATGTACGTGCGGACATTTCCCTGATCTCAGCCAAGATCGAAGGTTACGTGCGGGCCGTCCCGGCAGCGGAAAATCAAAGTGTGCACGCTGGCGACATTCTCGTTGAGATTGACGCGACCGATTACGAGGCGCGCGCCGCCGCCGCGCGCGCGTCTTTAGCGCAAGCGGAAGGACAACTCGCGGCCGAGCAAGCGGGCCGCGCCTTGGCCGCCGCAGATGTGCGCCGCTATCGGCCGCTCGCCGAGCGTGGGTTGTTGTCGCCAGCGCGCATGCAGCAGATCGAGATTCAATCGCGTCAAGCCGGGGCCGGTCTATCGGCGGCGGAAGCTGGGGTGCGGGCGGCTCAAGCCAGCCTGGAACAAGCTGAACTCGACTTGGCGCGCACGACGATACGTGCGCCCATCGATGGCGTGGTCGGCGACCGGCAAGTGCAGATCGGGCAATTGGTGCGTTCGGGCGCGCCGCTGATGTCGGTCGTGCCGTTGCAGGCGGTGTATATCGTGGCCAATTTCAAGGAAACGCAGATTGCGCGTTTCCACGCGGATCAGCCCGTGACGATAGAGCCCGACATTGCTCACGGGCTGACTTTGCGCGGCCATGTTGAATCGCTTGCGCCCGCGTCCGGCTCGCAATTTTCGATTATTCCTACCGACACGGCCACGGGCAATTTCACGAAGATCGTGCAGCGCGTGCCTGTGCGTATTCGCATCGACCCCAATCAGGAAGGCGTGGAGCTGTTGCGTCCTGGTCTTTCAGCAGCGGTGACGGTGGACACGCGCGAATGAGCGACATGGCCCAGGCGGGGCCGGTTGAGCCGCCGCCGCCCAGCGCCCTGATATGGGGCGGGTTCATCGCCATGATGTTCGGCAACTTCATGGCCTTGCTCGATATTCAGATCGTCGCCAGTTCGCTCGGCGCGATTCAGGCTGGCGTCTCGGCAAGTCGTGACGAAATCAGCTGGGTGCAAACCGGCTATTTGATCGCTGAAGTGGTCGGCATTCCTTTGTCCGGGTTTCTCGGGCGCGCACTTGGAACGCGTTTGCTGTTTTGCGTTTCGGCGGTTTCGTTCTCGGTGATGAGCCTCTTGTGCTCGTTCGCTTGGGATCTCAATTCGCTCATCATATTTCGCGCGCTACAGGGGTTTTGCGGCGCGCCAATGATCCCCACCACAATGGCCACGCTCTATCTGATCTTTCCCAAGAAGGAGCAGATGATGGCCGCCGCGCTCTTGGGCATGGTGATGACCACGGCGTCTTCGCTCGGGCCGACGATCGGCGGCTGGGTGTCGGAGGCGCTGGGCTGGCGCGCATTGTTTTGGCTCAATTTCGTGCCCGGCATGCTGGTCGCGACAACGGTGTGGTTTGGCATGCGTATGCTGCACACGCCGGACTACGCCTTGCTGAAGAAGATCGATCTGATCGGGCTTGTCGGGCTGGCGGTGTTTTTGGGGGCAGCCGAATACGCGTTGGAAGAGGGCCCGGCGAACGAATGGTTTGCATCGTCCGAGGTGACGATGTGGGCGCTGATCAGCGGCGCGGGGGCGATGGTGTTTTTCTGGCGCGCGCTGACGGTGGAGACGCCGATCGTCGATTTGCGTCCGTTTCGGCATCTGCCTTTCGCCATCGGTTCAGGGCTCTTCTTTATTGTCGGCATCGGCCTTTTCAGCGCGATCTTTCTGACGCCGCTCTTTTTATCTTCGGTGCGCGGCTATAGCTCCCTGCAGATTGGCCACACCATGTTCGTGCAAGGCGCGGTCATGTTCATCGGCTCGCCCATATTGGGGCGGCTGGCGCGCGGCGTCAGCGATACACGCTGGCTGGGCGCGATCGGCATGATGTTGGTTTCAGGCAGTTGTATAGCGCAGGCGCAGCTGACATCTCAGGCTGCGTTTTGGGAGTTTGCCTTGCCGCAAGTGTTGCGCGGCATTGGTCTCATGATGAGTTTCACGGCAATCATGATGCCGGCTATGCAGAGCTTGCCGCCACACCTTGTTCATTCGGGCACAGGATTGTTCAACACGGTGCGCAATCTTGGCGGCGCGTTCGGTATTGCAGGGCTCGCCACGGTACAATCGCACGCCTACGCGCTGCATCGTCAAGAGCTTTACAGCGCCGCCGATCCGTCCAATCCGCATGTCGCGGGCATGATCGCGGGAGCGCGTGCGCGCTTAGAGCAATTGGGCGCCATTGATCCGGATCGTCAGGCGCTGATGCATTATGCGGGCATGCTGGATCGCGAAGCCCTCGTCATGACATTCAACGACCAATTCTTGTTGTTGGGTGTGGTGATCGGCCTATCGGCGATTGCTGTGCTGTTCTTGCGGCCGCCTAAACGGCCGATGCCTTCGGCGACGCCGCAAGGGGTTCACTAGCAGCGTGCTTAAGCCGCCAGCGCTTTGTCGATGGCTTCGAGAACGGCGGGCGCCAGGGGCGCGGCTTTCGCGGGGAAGGCTTCGACCAGCGCGCCGTCCTTGCCGATCAGGTATTTATGGAAGTTCCAGCGCGGCAGCGCGCTGTCTCCCATTTCGCCTGCGATCCACTGATAAAAAGGATGCCGGCGTGCACTGGGGACGATCTCAACTTTGCCGGTCATCGGGAACGTGACGTGATAGGACGCGTCGCAAAACTCGCGGATGTCCTTTTCCTCTTTCGGCTCCTGTTGGCCAAAATCATTACAAGGAACGCCAATCACGACGAATCCTTTGCCGCACTTGGCCTCGTAGAGCTGCTCCAGATCGCGGTATTGAGACGTAAACCCGCAGGCGCTGGCGACGTTCACGACCAACACAACCTTGCCGGCATAGTCTTCAAGCTTGATTTCGCCGGGTTCGTCGAGTCTGGCGAAGGTGAAGTCGTGCGCTGTGGTCATGAGATGTCGGGGCGTTTCGAGAGAGCGGCGGTTTAGACCCATTGCGTTTGCGCGGCAATGCATGTGGCGTTCCAGAAGAAGTGGTGCTAGGGCCTCAACGCATGTCGCATGCAGTGCGTTTCATAAGCGCGGCCGAAAAGGCCATAGGCCGAATTTGACGCCCGGCCCGTGTTGAGCCCCATTTTTAGGCGCTCCACGGGACCGGGATCGTCTATGTCTTTTCCCTCAAACGGAGATTCGGCCGTGGCCGACGCGCCTTCCTCACGCGATTATCGCGAAACCTTGTTTCTGCCCGAGACGCCTTTCCCCATGAAGGCCGGGCTGCCGGTCAAAGAGCCGGAGCGCATCAAATACTGGGCCGAGATCGGCTTGTACTCACGCTTGCGTGAGGACGCCCGCGCGCGGCCCAAATACGTGCTGCATGACGGCCCGCCCTACGCCAATGGCGCCATCCATATCGGCCACGCCGAAAACAAGATTCTCAAGGATTTCGTCGTCCGCACCAAGCAGATGGCGGGCTTTGATTGCGATTATGTGCCGGGGTGGGACTGCCACGGCCTGCCGATCGAATGGAAAGTCGAAGAGGATTTCCGCGCCAAGGGGCGCAAGAAGCAGGACGTGCCGGCGGTCGAATTTCGCAAGGCGTGCCGCGACTATGCCGGCAAATGGATCCCGCTGCAGCGCGAGGAATTCATCCGCCTCGGCATCGAAGGCGATTGGGACAATTACTACACGACGATGAGCTTCGAAGCCGAAGCCGCCATCGCGCGCGAGTTCTTGCGAGTCGTGCGCACCGGCTTGGTTTATCGCGGGTCGAAGCCTGTGATGTGGAGCCCGGTTGAACGCACATCTTTGGCGGAAGCTGAAGTCGAATACGCCGAGAAAACCAGCCCGACGATATGGGTGAAGTTTCCGATCGCCAAAGGCGGTCCTGGCGATGTGTCAGTGGTGATCTGGACGACGACTCCCTGGACCATTCCTGGCAACCGCGCCGTGTCGTACTCGCCGACGATCTCGTACGGCGTCTACGAAGTCGAAAGCATCGAAAAAGACTTGCCGTTCGAGCCGTGGGTGAAGCCGGGTGATAAGCTCGCGCTTGCGGACAAGCTCGCCGAAGATGTGATGCGCGCTGCGAAAGCGGCGACCTGGAAGCGTGTGGCGGATTTTGACGGCAATGGCGTCGTTTGTGCGCATCCATTTCGTGGCAAAGGCTACGATTTTGACGTGCCGCTGCTCGCCGGCGATCACGTCACCGACGATGCGGGCACGGGTTTCGTGCACACTGCACCCGGACACGGTCAGGACGACTTCGAAATCTGGGTGAAGCATTTCGGCCAGGAAGGCATTCCGTTCACTGTCGATGCCGAAGGCCGCTTCACCAAGGAAGCGCCGGGCTTCGAGGGACTCGAAATCCTGGAACTTGAAGGCAAGAAGCTCGGCAAGGATGGCCGCGCCAATAAAGCCGTGATGGATGCGCTGATCGAAGCGGGGGCTTTGCTCGCACGCGGCCAGCTCAAGCACTCCTATCCGCATTCCTGGCGTTCCAAGGCGCCGCTTATTTTCCGCAACACGCCACAATGGTTCATCGCGCTGGATAAGACATTCCGCGACGGCAAAAGTCTGCGCCAAATCGCGCTCGCCGAAATCGACCGCGTCGATTGGGGCCAGAAGCGTATCGGCGAAGAGAAGGATTATAATCGCATCAAGGGTATGATCGAGGATCGCCCTGATTGGCTGATTTCCCGCCAGCGCGCCTGGGGCGTGCCGTTGCCGATCTTCGTATCCAAAGCGGATAGTTCGATCCTGCAGGATGACGAAGTCGATGCGCGCATCATCGATGCGATGAAAAAGGGCGGCGCCGATGCCTGGTGGGCGACGCCCGCGCAGGAGCTGCTGGGCAACAAATACAAGGCCGAGAATTTCGAGAAGATCGAGGACATTCTCGACGTCTGGTTCGATTCCGGTTCGACACACGCTTTCGTTTTGGGCGAGCGCGACGATCCCACGCGCGCTGCGTTTAAGAATCCGGAAGCCGTGCTTTATCTCGAAGGCTCGGACCAGCATCGCGGCTGGTTTCACTCATCGCTGCTGGAAAGCTGCGCCACGCGTGGGCGCGCGCCGTATGATGCGGTGCTGACGCACGGCTTCGCAGTCGATGAGCAGGGGCGCAAGATGTCGAAATCGGTCGGCAACACGATCGAGCCGCAAAAAATCGCCCAGCAGAATGGTATTGAAATCCTGCGTCTGCTGATCGCCTCGGCCGAATACGGCGACGATCTCAGGATGGGCAAGGTCATCATTGATCAGGCCAGCGAAACCTATCGCAAGCTGCGCAACACGCTGCGCTATTTGCTTGGTTCACTCAACGGCTACGACGAAAGCGAGCGCTTGCCGCTTTCGCAAGAAACGCCGCTGCTCGAACGCTGGCTGTTGCACCGCCTCACGGAAGTCGATGCCGAAGTGCGCAAGGGCTATGAGACGTTCCAGTTCCGCGAAGCGCTCACCGCCATCGTGGAATTCTGCAACGTCGATCTCTCCGCCTTCTATGTCGATGTGCGCAAGGACGCGCTCTATTGCGACGCGCCCTCCAGCGTGCGCCGCCGCGCCTGCCGCGGCGCGCTCGATGAAGTGTTCATGCGCCTGACGGCATGGCTGGCGCCGCTTCTGCCGTTTACGGCTGAAGAAACTTGGCTGACGCGTTTCCCGAGCGAGGTCTCGGTGCACCTGCGCCAATTCCCGGAAACGCCGGCAACCTGGCGCGACGAGGCGGCGGCCGCTCAAGTCGAGCGTCTGCGCGATGCGCGGGGGGTGGTCACGGGCGCGTTGGAAATCGAGCGCCGCGAAAAGCGCATTGGTTCGTCGCTGGAAGCGGCGCCGCGTGTTTTCGTTAAAGACGATGCACTGCGCGCCGAGCTCAACGCGATCGATTTTGCCGAACTCTGCATCACCAGCGGCATCGTGCTGGAGGCCGGCGACGGCCCGGCCGAGGCGTTCCGTTTGAGCGAAACGCCGGGCGTCGCTGTCGTCGTGGAGCGGGCCAAGGGCGCCAAGTGCGCGCGCTCCTGGAAATATTTCGATCCCTCGACCGCCGATCCGCGCTTCCCGGACATCACCCCCCGCGACGCTGAGGCAGTGGCGGCCTGG
>JAUIJZ010000078.1 GCA_030430715.1 Alphaproteobacteria bacterium | reverse complement strand
CGGAAGCAACGCCAGCCGCTACGGCTGCCCCGGCTACGTCGGCGGCGGTTGATGAGCCGGTCGCCACCCAGGCGAACGGCGTCGCGACCTAATAGATTAGTCGCCGAGCCCGCGGCGGGCTCTCTTCCGCACCATGTTCGGAAAGAGCCGCGCCATTAGGTGCGCCTGCTTGGCTTCTCGGCCGACCAAGTAATGCACGTCAGAGCCATGTGCCGCGTCCCACGCGCGCTGTGCTGCTACGTGCGCCGGATAGACGGGCATTTTCGATTTCGCGAGCGCTTGGCGCAGGGTGCGTCCCGTGTCGCTGCCGGCATTGTCGAGGATGGGCGTGTCGACAAACCAGGGCATGAGGCTGGTGACGCGTATGCCGTAGGTCGCGAACTCGGCGTCCAGCGCTTCGGTGAGGCCGCACACGGCGAATTTCGTGGCGCTGTAGATCGAGATTTTGGGCGTCGCGACAAAGCCCGCGACCGAGGCCGTGTTGACGATGCGCGCGCCGGGCGTTTCGCGCAGCAGCGGCAGCGCCGCGCGCACGCCGTTGATCACGCCCTTTAGGTTTACATCCAGGACGAGGTCTATGTCCTCGTCGCGCATGTCTTCAAGCAAACCGCCTAGGCCGACCCCGGCATTGTTGAACAGCACATCCAGGCGTCTGCCGGTCACTTGGCTAAATGCGTCGATGGCGCGCGCCCAGGCGGCGCGGTCGCGCACGTCGAGCAGCATGGAGATGCGTTGGCCTTCGGGCAGCAGGGCGGCGGTTTCTTCCAAGCCCTCGGCGTCAATGTCGAACAGGCCGACGAACCAGCCTTTCTCGGCGAAGAGCTGCGCGGTCGCGCGGCCAATACCGGAGGCGGCGCCCGTCACGAAAATGGATTTTTGCGTCTCCCGCGCCATAATCAAGCAGTCGGCCGCTTTGTTCGGCGCGTCAAGTTTCGGGCGGCGCCATGGGGTATGTGCGCCGGCGAATGGTGGGAGTGCAGCATGGCGGAAAGCTTCCGCATCATTTGTGTTCTGTATCCGCGCATCACGCAGCTCGATTTTACCGGGCCGTTTGAAGTGCTGGCGCGTATGCCGGGGGCGGAAGTGGTGTTGGCTTCGAAGGACGGCGCGTCCATAACTTCCGATAGCGGAATGACGTTCGCCAATCTCGCCACGCTTGCGGACATAGATCGTTGCGATCTGCTGATGACGTTCGGCGGGCAGGGGCTGACGGCGGCGATGCTCGACGTTGAGCTGATGGCGCATGTGCGCCGTCTCGGCGAGGGCGCGGATTATGTCGCTTCGGTTTGTACAGGCTCGCTGATGCTTGCAGCCGCAGGCTTGCTGGAAGGCAAACGCGCGGGATGCCATTGGGCTTATCTGGAATTGTTGCCTCTACTGGGCGTGACGCCCGATCCCGCGCGCATCGTGCGCGACGGCAATGCGATCACGGGCGGCGGCGTCACGGCGGGCATCGACATTGCGCTTGCGATCGTGGCGGAGATCGCAGGCGAAGCTGCGGCGCAAGTGATTCAGCTGTCGCTCGAATACGCGCCCGCGCCGCCGTTCAAGTCCGGTCATCCAAGCAGCGCCGCGCCGGAGGTGCTCGAACGCACGCGTGAGATATTCGCAAAGCTGGTCGAGGAGCGGCGCGAAGCGATCCAAAAGATTGTCGGCGAGTTTTAAGTGCATATGGCGGCGCTCATTCAGAGCGCCGCCACTGATGCGTTATTCGGTTCCTGCGTCGTCACGCTCGGCTTCGGTATAATCGGCGCGATCGAGATTGCCGCTTGAGGCGTATCTGGTCTGTGATGCGCGCACATGGCCGAGGCTCTGCCTGAGCTTGCCCTTCTTCAAATGCAGATATTTTCCAGACGAAATGCCGATAGCGCCGGCTTCGTTGAAGGCGTCGATGCCGGCGCCGAGATAGGTGACGAGCCAGCCTTTATTCTCCTGGCGGTCGACGAGCAATTTGCGGATGGTTTCCTTGGTGTGCTCGCGGCTGGCGTTTTCGAAGCCGTCCGTCAGGATGACGAGCGCGACCTTTTCGTGTTCGCGCAGAGTGACTTGGTCCATTTGGGCGACGACGTGCCCGATGGCGTCAAGAAGCGGGGTAGAGGCCCGTGGAACGTAATTTTTGCGGTTTAGCTCCAAGAAGGTGCGCGCCGGTTCGACGCTTTGCAGGGTGTCGATGCTCTGAGAGTCGAAGATGGTCAGCGAGAGGCGGGCGTCGACATCGTCCGATCTGCGCAGGCCCATGACATATTCGTTGAAAGCGTCGATGGCTGTGTCGCGGCAATCCTCCATTGACCCGGAACGATCCAATAGAATGTGTGAAAACAGCGGTGATTTCGTCATCCGCATCTCCAAAACGCACGCCCGTGCGCGTGCGAGCGGGCAAATGGGTGCGGGCTCGCGTCACGACAAGGGCGCGCGCTGAAGAGTTTTGCCGAGAGAAGCGCTAGGCGTTGATTCAACGCGCTTAAAAAATGCTGGAGTTGGCGGCGGCGCTAGAGAACGTCCAGCCCGATATCCAAGCTTTGCGCCGCGTGCGTCAGCGCGCCGATGGAAATGACATCCACGCCGGTTTCGGCCACGGCGAACACATTCTCGATGCCGATGCCGCCGGAGGCTTCAAGCAAGGATTTGCCCTGCGCCATGCGCACTGCGGTGCGCAGATCGGGGATGGAGAAATTGTCGAGCAGGATCGCGCTCGGCGCATGCGGCAGCGCTTCTTTCAATTGATCCAGCGAATCCACTTCGATTTCGATGGCCGTCAGGTGGGCCGCCGCCGCGCGTGCAAGCTGCATGGCCTGCGAGACGCCGCCGGCCGCGGCGATGTGATTGTCCTTGATCAGCATGGCGTCATCGAGCCCGTAACGATGGGCGCCGCCGCCGCCCAAGCGCACGGCGCGTTTTTCCAATGCGCGCATGCCGGGCGTGGTTTTGCGCGTGCAGGCGATGATGACGCCCATGCCGTCGACGGCGTCAACATATGTGCGCGTGAGCGTGGCGATGCCGGAGAGGCGGCCGATAAAATTCAGCATGGTTCGCTCGGCCATAAGCGCCGAACGCGCCGCGCCGCGAATTTCCATGATCGTATCGCCTGCCTTGATGCGCGCCCCGTCGGGTGCGGCGATGGCGAACTCAAGGTCGCTGTCGATCAAGGCGCCCGCGAGAATGGCGGCGTCGAGCCCGGCGACCACGCCGCCCTGGCGCGCAGCGATGGCCCAGCGCCCTTGCGATTCAGGATCGATCAGTGCGTCGGTGGTGACGTCACCGGCGACGCCGAGATCTTCGGTCAGCGCCAGGCGTACGATCGGTTCAAGCACGATGTCAGGCAGAGGCGGCAGAATGCGCTGCGGTGAGGAAGGTGCGTCGCGGTGCGCTGGCATCGGGATAATCGCTCCTGAAATGGGCGCCGCGACTTTCGGTTCGCGCCAGCGCTGCGGTCAAGATGAGGCGAATGAGCGTGGATTCGTTCGTTTCGCCAGTTGTGATTTCTTCGGCTTCGATCTGTGTAATGGCTTTCGCAAGCCCTGCGCCAGTGCGCACGACGCAAGCCTCAGCCTGCATGATGGCGCGCCATTTGGTCAGCGATTCTGTGGGCATGTCGTGTGGGCCGTCCAGCGGCTGCGCTGGTGTCGGCGGAGGCGCTGCGCTGTCGCGCAGGCGTTCGGCGATGCGATGCGCGAACACAACAGCTTCGAGCAGGGAATTGGAAGCGAGGCGATTGGCGCCGTGCGCGCTGGTGGAGGCGCATTCGCCGACAGCGGCGAGCCCGGTCAGCGTGGTGCGGCCCCACGCATCGGTAACGATGCCGCCCATATGATAGTGCGCGGCGGGCGCGACCGGGATGGGCTGCGTGCGCGGATCGATGCCGGCGCTCATGCAGGCGGCGAACACGGTTGGAAAGTGCGCGGGAAACTCATTGCCCACAGCGCTACGCGCATCGAGAAAAGCGCCGCGGCCTGCTTCGCGTTCGATGTGAATGGCGCGCGCTACGACATCGCGTGGCGCAAGCTCGGAGACGAAGTTCTCGCCGGCAGCGTTGATGAGATGAGCGCCTTCGCCGCGCAACGCTTCGGTGGCAAGCGGGGCGGGATCATGGCCGACATCGATGGCGGTGGGATGGAATTGCACGAATTCCGGATCGGCGATCAACGCACCTGCGCGCGCGGCCATGCCGATGCCCGTGCCGAGCGCGGCGGGCGGATTGGTAGTGACGGCATAGAGCCCGCCAATGCCGCCGGTAGCGAGAACGGTTTCAGCACCCGTGAAGTCGGCGTCTTCGCCATTGTGGCGCGTGCGCACGCCGCGCACGGCGCCAGTGTCATCGCGCAACAGCGCGCGGGCGCGGACATTCTCGACGATCTCAATGTGCGGGGCGGCGCGCGCGGCGAGGATGAGCGCATCCATGATCGCCTTGCCGGCAAGGTCACCCGAAACCCGCACGACGCGTGGGCGTGAGTGCGCGGCTTCCAGGCTTTGCGCGAGCGCGCCGTCAGGCGTGCGGTCAAACGGCACGCCGAGCGCGATCAGGTCCATGACGCGCGCAGGGCCCTCGCTGGCGATGAGGCCGGCGATGGCGGGATCGACCAGGCCCGCGCCAGCATTCACGGTGTCTTCGGCGTGAAGTGCGGGATCGTCGCCCGGCGCAAGCGCGGCGGCGAGGCCACCCTGCGCCCAAGCTGAAGCGGAAGCTTGTCCAAGCGGCGCCTGGCTCAGCACCACGCACGGGCGCGGCGCAAGCTTCAGCGCAAGAAAGAGACCCGCAAGCCCCGCGCCGACGATGAGGACGGAGTCGGCGCGCATCGCGCGTGCTTAAACCAGCTCAACCGCGACAGGCGCCTTGCCGGTTTCGAACGAGCGCGGCTTTTCCTTCGGCAAGCTCAGCATGGCGTCGATGGCGCGCTTGGCGCGTACGCGCACATCTTCTGGGATGGTCACTTCGTGCTTCATTTCCGCGAGCGCGTCATAAATCGCTTCCAGCGTGATGCGCTTCATGTGCGGGCAGAGATTGCACGGACGCACGAAATCGACGTCAGGCGCCGCGCCGGCGACATTGTCGCTCATCGAGCACTCTGTGAGCAGCACCACTTTGCCGGGGCGGTTGTCGAGCACGTAGCTTTGCAGCGCCGCCGTGGAGCCGGCGAAGTCTGCGGCCGCCATGACGTCCGGCGGACATTCAGGGTGCGCCAGCACGACGACGCCCGGATGCGCTTCACGCAATTCGGCGATGTCTTCGGCGGTGAAGCGCTCATGCACTTCGCAGCGGCCATGCCAGGAAATGATCTTCACGCCGGTTTGTGCGGCGACGTTCTTGGCCAGGAATTCGTCGGGCAGCATGATGACGCGGTCTGAATTCCACGTCTTCGCGGCCCACTCGACGACTGCGGCTGCGTTCGAGGATGTGCAGCACACATCGCTCTCGGCTTTCACGTCTGCCGATGTGTTCACATAGGTGACGACCGGCACGCCAGGATATTTCGCTTTGATCAAGCGTACGTCTTCGCCGGTGATCGACGCGGCGAGCGAGCAGCCCGCGCGCATGTCCGGGATCAGAACGGTTTTCTCGGGCGCGAGAATTTTCGAGGTCTCGGCCATGAAGTGCACGCCGGCTTGCACAATCAGCTGTGCATCCGTTTCAGCCGCTTCGCGGGCGAGCTGCAGCGAGTCGCCGCGGAAATCGCCGACGCAATAGAAGATCTCGCTGGTCATGTAATTGTGGGCGAGGATGACCGCGTTCTTATCGCGCTTCATCTTGTTGATGGCGGCGATCAGCGGCGCATAGGCCGGCCATTCGATGGCTGGCACGACATGCTTCACTTGCTCATAGAGATGGTCGGTTTCAGCCCGGACCTCTGCCGTGTAGGCAAGGCCGCGCCGGCCGGCGGCGTCTAGAGCGCCCCAGGCGCCGTGGATTGTGCGCGGATCGCAGCTGCCTCCGTCACCGGTGGTGAGGGGGGCGTCAATAATACGGGCCATGCTTAGGCCTCCCTTACCGCTGAGCGACTTATGCTCAGTCAGAGTATATGTGGGGTGCGCATTACCCGGATACAAGTCCGCCCCGCACCCTTATGCTTCAAATGAGCATAACCATCACCAACTTACTCCCATGCGAATCCAGGCGCAAGTGTGACGGGATGACGACAGCGGTTCCCGCGTGCGCCGCTTCGCGCCCACAGCTAAAGAAATCGCGCGCTTTCTGGTTCCGGGAGATGCTCATGCGCCCACTCGCCGCCGTCCTGCTTCTGTCTTTTGCGGTTGCCGCTTGCGCCACCGCGCCGCGTGAGACCGGCCCGGCGCCCTCGCAGCCTGCTCAGGCGGCGGCGTTTTCGCTTCGGCCAGCGTCCTTTGATGCGTTGCCCGGTTGGGCCGAAGCCGATCTGGCGCCGGCGGTATTGGCGCTGCGCCGCATGTGCGACGGGCGCAGCGCGCGTGGGCCCGAGGCGCGCTGGTCGAATGTCGGCAGCTATGGCGGCACGATGGCCGATTGGGCCGCGGCTTGCGCGGGGGCGCGAACCGTACAAGCCGGGCAAGAGCGTGCGTTCTTCGAAGGCAATTTCATTCCGAGTGAAGTCAGCGGTCCGGGCGAGGCGCGGATCACCGCGTATTTCGAGCCGATCATCGAAGCGCGGCGAACGCCGGATGCGGAATTCTCCGAACCGCTCTTGAATCGTCCCAGCGACATGGTGAGCATCGACGTCGCGGCTTTCGCCGAGGCGTACGATAATGAAGCCCTGCGTGGCGCGCCGCGCGCATTGACCGGTCAAATCGACGGCAATCAGGTGCGGCCGTATCCGCAGCGCAGCGAGCTTGTGCCGTATCAAGGACAAGCCTTCGCCTACGCGCATCCAATTGATGTTTATACGCTGCAAATCCAAGGTTCTGGACGCATCGCGTTTCCTGATGGTTCGCAAGCGCGCGCGGCTTATGCGGCGCAGAATGGCTATCGCTGGCGTTCGGCATTGGGCGCGTTGCGCGATAGCGGCGAGTTGGATGGCCCCGCGACATGGGCGAATTTCAAACTATGGAGCAATGCACGCGGCACGATGGCCACGCGTACGGCATTGAACGCCGATCCGTCCTATGTGTTCTTTGCCGAAGAAGCGATCACAGACCCAAGCGCAGGTCCGCGCGGCGCGGCTGGCGTTCCGCTGACGCCGATGGGCTCAATCGCGGTCGACCCCGAATATCATCCATACGGTGCGATCGTATTTATTGACGGCCAATATGACGGCGCCGCGTTCCGGCGCCTGTTGGTCGCGCAAGATACGGGCGGCGCCATTCGGCGCGGACCGTTGCGCGGCGATGTTTTTTTCGGTCCAGGCGCGCAAGCAGGGCAGGCTGCGGAGCGCATGAATGCGCCGGCGCGCTGGTGGACATTGCTGCCGCGTAACGCGCCAATCAGCTGATTTACTGTGTTTCGTACTTGCGGGACGCAGCACGAGCTATGCAGATTCAGTTTTAATTCAGGCGGTGGCGCACAGCTTAGGGGAGCTGTGGCGGCGGGATGAGTGACGTGTTTAATAAAATCATACTTTCAGCGTTGGCGCTGTTTGCGCTTGGCGCATGTGCGACGAGCGCGCCGTATGCGAGCGGGCCGGCGCATCGCCCGCCCGCGACTTACGCGCAACCTCAAGGACACAACATATTCGCCAGTGCGCCGTTCGCTTCTCTGCATAGCGAGATGATTGCCTGCAATGCTTATGGCTCGAACATTGGCGCGATTGGCGTGCGCTACGAGGTTCTCGGGTTTTCGCCTTATATCGATACGCCCGCCGGGTCGTTGCTGCGCTTTCCGGCGGAATCCGCGTGTCTGTCTTCCGGTTTCGGCTGGCGCACCAGCGTAGGCCGCGGCCGCGAACATACAGGTATTGATCTCGCGAACCCGAATGGTGGTTTCATCTACGCTGCCGGCGAAGGCCGTGTGATGTTCGCCGATTGGCGCGGCGGTTATGGCCTCGCGCTGGAGATCAATCACGGCAATGGCGTGAGCACGTTTTATGCGCATTTGAACGAGATCGATCCGCGCTTGCAGCCGGGCATGTATGTGCCGGCGGGCGCGCCGGTTGCGCGCATGGGAAACACGGGCAACGCAACGGGCACGCATCTGCATTATGAAGTGCTGGTCGATGGCTTGCGCGTCGATCCGCTGCATTACGGTTTGCCGCCGCGCGGCCCGCCTGTGGTGACGGCGGTGAGTCAGGAAGGCATCAATCAGCCGATTGATTAGAGGTGCTTCAGTCGCGTGGCGCGGGCACATGCACGCCGCCGACGGGCCGCTCTGAAAGCGTTTCACGTCTACAGCGGAAGAGTTCGGCGGGACGCCCGCCAGCGCTTGTGTCGAACTCACCCGCGCCTTCGACGAGCCCGGTGCGGTCGAGCAGGCGGCGGAAATTCTGCTTGTGCAATTCAAGCCCGGCAATGGCTTCGACGAGACGCTGCAAGTGCAGCAGCGTGAATTTCTCCGGCGCCAGTTCAAATACGACAGGGCGGTATTTGATCTTGGCGCGCAGTCTCGAGATCGCCGTTGCAAGAATGCGCCGGTGGTCCGAGGCCATCGGTTCACCCAGCTCCGGCGCGCTTTCAGGCTTCGGTTCTGGTTTGCCAATGAAGCGGGCGCGGTCGCGCGCGGCTTCGCCGGCAAGGCCCGCTTCATACAAAAGTTCGTATCGATCGAGCGCGCGTTCTTCGTTCCAAACCGCGCCGTCGAGCGCGAAAGCAAGGCGAACGCGTGCGCGACGTTGCGCGGCGACTTCGCCGTCACTTGCCTCCTGGGCCCAGGCGCGCAGTTGCGGCGCCAGCACGCGATCGATGAGCGGCGGACGCCCGTCGCGCCAATCTTCCCAGGGAAAGAAATCATACCAGGACCGCCAGCGGGCGCCGGCCCGATCGAGCACGGCGCGCGAGGGCGTCAGCGCCAGATATGAAATCGAGATGAGCCTATCGGGGTCGTTGGCGTCGCGCGCGGCCGGCAAGGGCGTTTCGCGGCCGCGATCGCCGAACGTGTAGAGTTGTTCGACGTAGCCGATTTCGAAGCCGGTTTGCTCGCTCACCCAGCGGCGCAGAGAGAGTTCAAGCGTGCGGTCGCCGGCGGGGTCGAACGGACCGAACGGAAGCGCGGTGAAATCGCCATCGCGCGTCACCGCCACGTAGGGCGCATCTTCCGCCACCGCGACGATCACGGCGGACAAGCCGAGGACAACGCGTGGCTGGTTCATACGAAGCGCGCATTCAGCGTGAAGGGTTTCGCTTCACCGATCTCGAACCAAGACGGAGATCCGCGGCCAATCGCTTCGATGGCGCGATTCATCCGGCCGCCGCGTCCGAGTGCTGCGTCCGCGAGCGCGATGAAGCGGCGATTGGGGCTGGCTGTTGGCGACGCCGAACGCAGCGCAAGCGCGATTTCTTCCTCATCGACTTTAGGATTGTGCGCGCAGGCCGTGATGTAGGCGGTGGCGGTCGAGCGGCTGATGCCCGCATAGCAATGGATCAGGATTGGCTCATTGCGTCCCCAGGCGCCGACAAAATCGAGGATTGCGCCCATGCGCGCATCGCACAAGGCGTCAAAGCCATGCGCTTCCTCTTCGATGTCGTGGATCGGCAAACGCAGGTGGCGGTCGTCGGCATAGCCGGCCAAGGCGGGAAAGGCGGAGCCGGGATCGAGCAGACTGACGACATGCGAAGGTCGGCGGTCGCGCGCAAGTTCCGGCGCCCGCGACAGGGGGCAAACGATGATGGCCATAGCGCTATTTTAGGCCGGATCGATCAATGAGCGAAAGCGCTTCAAGAAAGCGGCCTCGATGTCGGCTGTGGCGCGGGGCGTGAGCTTGAACGCCATACCGCGCGGCGGCGCACCGAAGAAACGCCGCGCTTCGGTCGCGGTGAAGCCCGCGAGTTGGGTCGCCTCGAAATATGCACAGATGATGTCCGCGCGCTTGATTGTGCTTTTGACCGGCGCTGGAGGGTGGACTGGCAGACTGAAACGCACATGGATCGCGGTTTCCAGGCGCGCTTCGAACGCTTTGTAATCCAGGCCCAACGCCGCCTTGAAAGGGCTGATCATGTCGCCGATGACGTATTCCGGCGCATCGTGCAGCAAGGCCATGAGGCGCTTCTTCTTATCCCAGCCTGGCTCGAGCTTGCGGCAAATCTCTTCGACGATCAGCGAGTGTTGGGCGACGGAAAAAGCGTGCGCGCCGGTGGTTTGTCCGTTCCAGCGCGCGACGCGGGCGAGACCGTGCGCGATATCCTCGATCTCGATGTCGAGCGGGGACGGATCGAGCAGATCGAGCCGCCGTCCTGACAGCATGCGCTGCCAGGCGCGGGGCTTTTGCGCGGATTTGGTCGAAGCGGTCATTGGGCGGAACGTAGGATCACATCTAGGCGGGGGGCGCCCTTTACACTCGAAAAATCGGTAAATCTCTGATAAGATTAGCGGACTTGCAGTAGATGGGGCGAATTCAGTCCTAGGTGTTCGCGCCCTGAGCGCGTGGCTGCGGAGAAGGAGCGATGTTTTTCTGGTTTCTGGTGGCTGTGGCGATCGTGGTGGGCCTGACTTTGTTGGGCGCGTTTGTTGCGCGGCGCGATCCTGGAACCGATTGGGAATCGCGTGAGGATCGCCCTGTCGGTCCGTGGATGGACTGAATTCAGGCGCTGGCGCGGCCTAGCTGCTTGCGCAAAGAGCGTTTAGGCGTCTTACTTGCCCAGTTGGAGGCGCCTTCTTGCACATTCGACGTGCCGTTCCGCGCGATGCGGAAGCAATCGCCAGGCTCGCCGCGGAAGCGGCGACGGAAGAAGGCGGCGTTTCCGGTCTCGATATAGATCGCATTCGTGCGCATGCCTTCGGCTCGCAAGCGCTGTTTGAAGCGTGGGTGGCGCAAGAAAGATCGCATGCACCCATCGAGGGGCAAGCCGTTATCACCAAGAGCTATGATTTTCGCCGCGCGGCGCCGACGCTGACTTTGTGCGAGCTTTACGTCGCGCCGGCCCGGCGGCGCGACGGGTTGGCGCGCATGTTGATGTCTTGCGTGGCCCGGCGCGCGCGCGAAATTGGTGCGCGCGAATTGACCATTACGACCGGCGTAGAAAACGAAGTCGCGCAGCGCTTCTTCGCTGCGGTCGGCGCGCGGCGGCGCGATGCGGCGGTGTTCATGATGTCCGCTGACGGCATTGAGTGGCTGGCGGCGGAAGAATTGTAGCGCCGGCGTTCGCCTATATGCACAAGCCGGATTGAGTCCGGACGTAATACGGAATGTCCGGGTCTGGCTCTATCGGTCGCTGGACTGGCGCGAGCGCGCAAAGATAATTTTCCCAAGCAAATACTAGAACAAGCCTCATCAGGGGCTGCGTGTTTGTGTCGGGGAGGAAAGCATGAATAAGAGTTTTGCGTCACTGCTCGCGGGATCGAGTTTGGCGGTGCTGGCGTTGGCGACGCCGGCCCTGGCGCAAACGGATCCGTCGGCGAGCGCAGCCGATGACGATGAAATTGTCGTTACAGGAACGCAGATCCGGGGTGTAGCCGCCACCGGTTCGCAGACAATTCGTATTGATGCCGACGCGATCGCCGACCGCGCCGCGGGATCAACGAACGAATTGCTTTCGCTGGTGCCGCAAATCTCCAACACCTTTAACGGTCGCTTCGAAGGCGATCCGCGCGGGGTGAGCGCTGGCATTTCGATCACCAAGCCGAACCTGCGCAATTTGCCGGGTGCGAATTCCACCTCTGGCGGCACGACTTTAGTGCTGATGGACGGTTTCCGTTTCACTCCGGTTGGCGTCAACCAGTCTTCCGTTGACGTCGATATCATTCCGTCCGCGGTGCTTGCTGGCTTGGATACGGTGACCGATGGCGGCTCCTCGCTCTATGGCGCGGACGCGGTTGCGGGTGTGATCAACTTCCGCACTTTGAGAGAATTCGAAGGGCTCAAGGTCGACGCAAATTACGGGTTCGGCGACACGATCTCAGATTTCAGTCAATGGGATGCGCAAATCACCGCTGGGACCAGCTGGTCAACGGGCAATGCTTATATCTCCGGAGGCTTTTCCGAACGCGACCTTCTTCTCAACAACGACACCACTTGGGCGACAGGCGAAACGTACACAGCCGCCGGCGTGCCGCAGTTTAATGGCACGCAGTGCAATACGCCGGTTGGCACTGAGACCCGTTGGTATCGTTTCGGTGCGGGAGCAGCGAATTTCACCAGCAATCCGCTCGCGCCTGGGGCCGGCTCATTTGCGATTGGCGCAGCTTGCGACACCATCAGTGAGGGGACTTATCTTCCGCAGAATGAGCGTACCAACGTGTTCGCCCGGCTCACGAACGAGTTCAGCAACACACTCTCGCTGGATATGACCGCCTACTGGACCAAGCGCGATCAAGAACTTGGTATTTTCCCGCGCGGCTACAATTCCGAAGGCAGCGGCATCACCACGGGCGCGCAGGTTGGCGCGCTGTTTCCTGGCGCCGCTGTTGGCAGCATCTCCACCATCACCGAGGGCATCGGCTTTTCGTTTGCTCCCAACGCAGCATACGTAAACACGCCACAGACGCTTGGGTTTGAAACCTGGGGCCTGACGCCTTCAGTCACCTTCGATCTGGGGAATGATTGGCAATTGCGCACCACCGCGCATTACGGAGAATCCGATAATTACCAGGCGTTCCCAGGCGTCGATACGGTGCGCGCTCAATGCTATATTTCCGGCACGATCAGCGGAAGCGCGGCGCCATGCGCCGGCATCTCGGCGGGAGGAGAACTCGATCCCCTCAACGTCGCTGCGGCGAATGCGGCGGTCATCACCGACGTAACAAATTTCGAGAACGCACAAGAAACCGAACAGCAAATGGCTGTGCTGCGCGCGGTCGCCGATGGCCCGCTGTTCCAGCTGCCGGCCGGCGCTGCGCGCGTGGCTGTTGGTGTGGAGTATCAGGACAATGAGGCCAGGAGCCGCCTGACCGCGGGCCGGGTCGGTTCTGTCAGCGGCTTGCCATTCATGAGCTACAGCCGCGATTCCTATTCGGCGTTTGGCGAGCTTTCGCTGCCGGTGACCGATCAGCTCGATTTGTCGGCTTCGGTGCGATACGACGAGTACAGCGATTTCGGGAATTCGACCAACCCGAGCCTCGGCTTTAATCTCCGCCCGTGGGAAGGCCTAAGCATCTATGGCCACTGGGGAACATCGTTCAACGCCCCCACCGCTGTCGATGGCCTCGGCATAGCGACCGGCCGGTTTGCATGCGGAATCTATACAGTCGGCCTAGGCTCATCCGCGCGTCCGAATGATCCCTTCAGTGAAGATAACGGTCAGGGGACATGCGCGATGATCTCCGAAGGCGTGAAGGCCGGGATCGAACCGCAAACCGCGGAAAGCTGGGCGCTTGGGTTCGAAGCGAGCCCTGCGCCGCAATTACGGTTCGGCGTTCAGTACTACTCGATCAATTTCGACGATGTGCTTGGCGCGGTAAATCCACAGAACCTGAACACCTACATCACCAATCCCGAGCTTTATTTTTATGCGATCACGCCTGGGGAGTACGCCGCCTTCTTGTCCGAATTCACAAATGGTGCGGAATTGGCGGCACAGCGATCGAACACCGACATTGGGCTCTATGTCGATCGGCGCACGTCCAACATCGGCACGGCACAGCTTGAAGGGGTGGATTTCCACATCGATTATTTCCAACCCCTCGGCGCCGCCGAATTGTCGATGGGCGTCGCCGGCACGCAAGTCCTGAAGTCGGAGTCCAATTTCGGAGTGCTGGTCGATCAGTTGGGACAGGGCGGCCCCGAAGTTGTGTTCAGCGCCTTCGCAGGGCTGGATGTGGGGGGCTTCTCCTCGCGCGTGACAGTCAACTATTCTGGCGATTACCGCTCGACGTCATTTAACGTGAACAACGTTACTGGTGATCACGTCGATCCGTTCACGCACGGCGGACATCGTCTCGGTGATCTCGGCAGCCTGTTTCTCCGGCGCCAGCCGGCGAAGATCATCGGCCGTCGGCAGTTCGACATTCACGCTCAACCGATCGGCAAACCGACCGGCCTGCTCAACCAGTTGCTCGTCGGCGCCCGGGATCGTCTTCAGGTGGATATAGCCGCCAAAAGAATGCTCTTCGCGGAGTCGCCGGGCCACTTCGCTC
>JAUIJZ010000077.1 GCA_030430715.1 Alphaproteobacteria bacterium | reverse complement strand
GTAGCTGACAATGTCAACGAGTTCTGCGCCCGAGGCCTGCAACGTCGATAGCGCCGCCTCGAACACGGTGGAGAGATCAGCACTATCGCCAACAGCAAAGCGCAGCACGCCGACGCGCATGCCTTCCAACGCCTCAGGAGATAGCTGGCTCGTATAATCAGGCGCATCCGCGCTCATTGCGCCAAGCATCAGGGCCGCATCGCGAACCGTGCGGGTCATCGGTCCGGCCGTATCTTGCGTCGGTGAAATGGGTACGATGCCATCTTGGGATACGAGGCCGACCGTGGGCTTGAAGCCGACGATGCCGTTCATCGCCGCAGGGCAAATCACTGAACCATTGGTCTCCGTGCCCAAAGCGCCAGCGGCGAATGACATCGCAATTGCAGCACCGCTGCCGGAGCTTGAGCCGCAGGGCGACCGATCCAGCATATGCGGATTACGGACTTGTCCCCCGACGGCGCTCCATCCGCTGATCGCACTGGTCGAGCGAAAATTGGCCCACTCTGATAGATTGGTCTTTCCCAGGATTACGGCGCCCGCGGCACGCAGCGCGGCCACAACGGGAGCATCTCTATTCGTCAGATTGTCCTGTAGAATGAACGCCCCCGCGGTCGTGGCCATGTCTCCAGAGGCTTCAATGTTATCTTTGAGCAATATGGGCGCGCCATGCAGTGGACCCCGGCGGATTCCGGATGATAGCTCAGCATCCATAGCTCGCGCCTCATCCATCGCATCTGGATTGAGAACCAGAACGCTATTGATGCGTGGTCCATCACGATCGAGACGCTCAATGCGGTCAATGTAAGCCGCTGTCACATCCGCGGAGCTCACGTCTCCGGCTTCGATCGCGGCGACAATTTCCGCAAGGGACCTCGTTGCGAGCGCTTCAGTCTCCGCGTGCGTCGCTCTTTGAGCTACGCACGCGCTTGTGAGGCACGCGCAGGCAGCAAACAGAAGAGATTGAAGCGCCTTGCTGACCATTGCCGTCCGCCCGAGTCTATAGCTACAAAATTACACAGTTGTGTGCTTTTGGCCGAAATTGGTCAAATTTGGCGTCCCGTTTCAGCGCAAAAACCGCCTAAACATTAGGCGCCGCATTCCACGCCAAGCCTTGATCCACAGAAGGCTGTGCCTTAAGTTGAACGACAAGCGATTGCGCGTGATTGATGCGCAATGTGTTCGATTATGTGGGTAATTGCTTGAGCAATTTATGCGCGCGAACACGGGGCCTTTGCGAATAACCTAAGGTAAGATTCTATGTGCGGGTTGTGCGGCGAAGTAAACTTCGACGGTCGCTTCGCTAGTGCCCAAGCAATTGCGCGCATGAGCAACAAGCTTGCGCCGCGCGGGCCAGATGGAGCGGGCGTATTCGTACGCGGTCACGTGGCGATGGGGCACCGACGGCTCAAGATCATCGATCTTTCGCCAAAATCCGACCAGCCATTGTTCGACCCTGAGCTCGGCCTGTCCTTGGTATTCAATGGCTGCATCTATAATTATCGGCAGCTTCGTGGTGAGCTGCAGGCGAAAGGATACCGCTTCTTTTCGGAAGGGGATTCAGAAGTCATCCTGAAAGCTTGGCACGCTTGGGGGGAGGCTTGCGTCGAGCGCCTCCACGGCATGTTCGCCTTTGTCGTTCATGAATCTGAAAGCGGACGCGTCGCCATGGCGCGTGATCGCTTTGGCATCAAGCCGCTCTATCTGTCTGAGCAAGGCAGCAGACTGCGGTTCTCGTCCAGCTTGCCTTCATTGCTCGCGGCTGGAGACGTTGATGTCTCAGTCGACCCCATCGCGTTGCAGCACTATATGAGCTTTCACGCCGTGGTGCCTGCGCCGCGCACCATACTTAAAGGTGTACGCAAGCTGCCGCCAGCAACAGTTCGCATCTATGAACGCGACGGCGCCATGCGTGAGAGGGTGTATTGGCGCGCGCTATTTGCACGTAGCGCCGAGGACGCGGAACGGTCTCCAGAAGCATGGCGCGAACTGACATTAGAAGCGCTACGTACAGCAGTGAAGCGACGGATGGTTGCCGATGTGCCAGTCGGCGTGCTGCTTTCGGGAGGGCTTGATTCAAGCCTGATCGTTGGCCTCCTCGCCGAAATGGGACAATCTGGCCTGAATACCTTTTCCGTTGGCTTTGAGGAGGCCAATGGCGAGAAGGGTGACGAGTTCGTGTATTCGGATCTCATCGCCAAACATTACGGCACGCGGCACGAAAAGATTTTCGTTCCCTCCGAGCGCCTTCTTGGCGCCCTGCCCGGTGTGTTTGCCGCTATGTCGGAGCCGATGGTCTCATACGACAATGTTGGCTTCTATTTGCTCTCCGAACAGGTGTCGAAGCATGTGAAGGTCGTGCAGTCGGGGCAGGGTGCCGACGAAGTCTTCGGCGGTTATCATTGGTACCCGCCACTGCTCGATTCCAACGACGCGGTCGCTGACTATTCGAAGGTCTTTTTTGATAGAGACTATAAGAAGCTTGGCGACCAGCTATCTGCCGACTGGATGTGTGCAGAGGACAACGCGCGCGCTTTCGTGGAAGGCCATTTCGCACAGCCTGGCGTCGATGGCGCAGTTGATCGTGCGCTTCGCATTGACAGTGAGATCATGCTCGTCGACGACCCAGTGAAACGGGTAGACAACATGACAATGGCGTGGGGGCTTGAAGCTCGCGTGCCCTTCCTTGACCACGAACTTGTGGAACTGGCTGCGCGCATTCCGCCTGAACTCAAACTCAAGGATGGCGGCAAGGGGATTTTGAAGGATGTGGCGCGCCAAGTGATTCCGCATGAGGTAATCGATCGGCCGAAAGGGTATTTTCCTGTACCTGCGCTCAAATATATTGATGGGCCTTATTTAGACCTTGCGCGAGAGACGCTAGGCTCAAACGCAGCGCGTGAGCGTGGCTTGTTCCGCAGAGAATGGCTTGAACAATTGTTCGCCGCGCCTGCAGAGCACATCACGCCATTGCGCGGCTCAGAACTCTGGCAGGTCACGGCGCTTGAGCTGTGGCTGCAGGCACACGACATCTAGGGAGTCGCCCATGTCGACGAGCCTTGAACGCACCAGCGAAGCACGCGCGTCCAATCCTACGGCGATGCCCAACCACAATGTCGTTATCGATTGCGGTTGGGGACGTCTACTGATGGGGCAGACCTTTGAGGATTGCACGCTGTTGATTCAAGCGCTGCGCGCCGAGGCAGCGGACACCCGTGACATCGCTTTTTATGTGAAGGACCCTCATGTGGTTTTGGCGCATGCGCCATTGGAATTGTTTCTCGACCCTTCACATAGTTATCGGCTCGACCTCAGCGCCTACAAACCGCACCTAGCGCAAACGAGGGGTTTCACCGTGCGCGCGTTCGCGACGCGCGCCGACGCTGAACAGATCAACGTCATCTACGCCCGGCGTAATATGGTTCCGGTATCTCCTGATTTTCTGTGCGAGAGCGCCGCGCAAGGCATTTTGACTTATCTCGTTGCGATGGAAGGCGACCGTGTGATCGGCGCAGTCACCGGTGTCGACCACGCGCTAGCGTTCAACGATCCTGAGCGCGGCGCTTCTTTATGGTGCTTAGCGGTTGATCCAACGACGGCCAATCGAGGCGTCGGTCGCGCGCTTACGCATGCGCTCGCCACTCACTATAAAAAGCGCGATGCTTCTTTCCTTGATCTTTCGGTGATGCACGACAACAAACCGGCCATCGCCATTTATGAGGACATTGGCTTCGAACGGATTCCGCTATTTGCAATTAAGCGCAAGAATCCAATTAATGAGCGGCTGTTCACTGGGCCCGCCGATGATGCCGAACTCAATCCTTATGCGCGCATCATCATCAAGGAAGCGCGGCGGCGTGGGATTCAAGTAGAGATTATAGACGCTGAGGGTGGGTTTTTTCGCCTGACATTTGGCGGCCGGACCATGCGTTGCCGTGAGAGTCTCTCCGAACTCACTTCCGCCGTGTCCCTTGCCATGTGTGATGACAAATCCGCTACGCGGCGCATTGTTTCGGCGGCGGGGGTTTCTGTCCCTGAGCAGGTCAATGCCGAGGACCATGAAGGTGCACGCGGATTGTTGGAGAGGCATGGCTCTGTTGTGGTGAAGCCTGCGAGAGGCGAGCAAGGACGCGGCATTGCTGTTGGCATAGAAACGTTAGATGCGCTTGATGCCTCAGTGAAGGCAGCGCGCGTTGTGTGCGACAAGGTATTGATTGAACAATGCGTCGCGGGCGAGGACCTTCGTCTCATCGTAATAGACTACAAGTTGGTCGCTGCCGCAGTTCGCCGTCCTCCGCGCGTTGTCGGAGACGGACGCTCGACCGTTCGGGAGCTTATAGAGGCGCAGAGCAATCGCCGTTCTGCGGCCACAGGCGGGGAGTCAATCATCCCAATAGACGCGGAATGTGAACGATGCCTCGGCGCAATTGGCTATACGCTAGACGCTGTTCCAGCCGAGGGCGTTGAGTTCGCGGTTCGCCGCACGGCCAACTTGCATACCGGCGGCACAATACATGACGTGACAGCGGAACTGCATCCCAATCTCGCGGCCGGCGCCGTTGCGGCGGCGCGGGCGCTAGAGATCCCGGTGGTGGGGATCGACTTCATGGTCCGCTCGCCGACGGAACCGGATTACGCTTTTATCGAAGCTAATGAGCGGCCAGGCCTGGCCAATCACGAACCACAGCCCACGGCTGAGCGTTTCATTGATCTCTTGTTCCCCATGTCGATGCCTGCGACCCAACGCGAAAGCTCGCGATGACCACACCTCTTAAGCTTCGGATTGATGATGAATATCTCCTGTCGCGCTTGAAGCGGCTATTGGAGACCGCAAGCCCATCAGGTTTCACGGATTTAGTTGCACATGAATGTGCAGAGGAACTGCAACGCCTAGGCATGCGTGTTGAAGTCACGCGACGCGGCGCTGTGCGCGCGCGAATTGCAGGCGAAACCGATGAAGCGGCCCGCGCCATTGTTGCGCATCTCGATACGCTGGGCGCGCAAGTCAAATCACTCAAAGAGAATGGCCGCTTGCGTATCGTGCCGATTGGTCATTGGTCATCTCGATTTGCCGAGGGGGCCCGCTGTACAATCTTCACTGACACTGGGCGTTATCGCGGGACAATTCTGCCGCTCAAGGCTTCAGGTCACACCTTTAACAAGGAGATCGACACCCAGCCCACGGACTGGGACCATGTCGAACTCCGTGTCGACGCGCGCGCCGATAATAAAGGCGATCTGGAAGATCTGGGCATCGATATCGGAGATATCGTTGCAATCGACGCCCAACCTGAATTCAATGAAAACGGTTACATCAATTCACGCCATTTAGACGACAAGGCGGGCGTCGCTGTGATGTTCGCAGCGATTGAGGCGTTGCTGCGCGAGGGCATTACGCCGATGGTGGACACCTATTTTATTTTCACTATCGCGGAAGAGATTGGCCAAGGTGCCTCGTCGGTTTTGATGCCGAACGTTGCCTCAATGATTACCATCGACAACGGTACGACTGCGCCAGGGCAGAACAGTTCCGAGCACGGCGTCACCATCTCCATGGCCGATCAGACTGGACCATTCGACTGGCACCTAACCCGCAAATTGGTGCGTCTCTGCCGCCAGTTCGACATACCATTCCAGAAGGATGTGTTTCGTTATTATCGATCGGATTCCGCGTCAGCTTTGGATGCGGGTGCAGATATTCGAACCGCATTACTGACTTTCGGCATTGATGCGAGCCACGGCTATGAGCGCATACACATGAATGCGCTGCACTCTTTGGCCGAATTGCTGACCGTATACGTGACAAGCTCGGTTGAAATTGAGCGTGATGCGGCGGCAATCGCACGGTTGCGCCAATATCCGACTGAATAATAGCGCCAGACCTTATGCGCCTGGTTGGCCTCCTCACTGTGGTCCAGGATGGTTTACGCGCGTTATTGATGAAGATGAAAAAACGATAAAAGCTTACGTGGTTTCAACGAGCGCTGGGTTACAAACCGCCACTCATTCAAGGCGGCTCTCATGCGCATTCATCTTTCTTCGGCGGTTTTCGCCATCAGTTTTGCTTTAGCCGGCGCCGCTGCGGCTGAACCCGCGCCTATTGTTTTCGCGGAGCAGGGCGGCGGCAGTCAGCCAGTACAAACGGCTTCTCTGGATAACCGTCTCGCTGGGGGGGCGGACAATTCCTATGGCTATGGCCGTGCGCAGCCGCAATCTGGCGCAGTTATAGATCTTCGCCGTCCAAGTTCTGCGCGAACGCCTGAACCTAGCGCACAACAAGTGCAGGTGAGTTCCGCTCCGGCCACCGTGGAGCAATCAACCTCATGGCTAGAACAAGAGCGGGTAGGGCCACCTTACGAAGCTAACGGGCGCTGGTATGTACCGACCCCCGAGCCCGGTTATGAGCAGGTGGGCGAAGCGTCCTGGTATGGCCCCACGTTCCACGGTCAAGCCGCCGCAAACGGCGAAACCTATGACCAGGACTCGATGACAGCCGCACATCCAACTCTGCCGCTGAATAGCCTCGTGCAAGTGACTAATCTTCAGAATGGACGCGAGGCCATGTTGCGCATCACGGATCGCGGACCGTTCGTCAATGAGCGCCTGATCGACGTTTCTCATGCTGCAGCCGGTTTGCTTGGCTTTGAGCAAAATGGGCGCGCGCGCGTCCATGTTCGTTATCTCGGCCCCGCACCACGGCGGGTGAATGCAGACGGCGAGTCGGCGCCTGCCTCGGCGGCGGTTGCGCCCTATTCCCTGGCCCCGTCAGCCACGCCCAGCACCGCGAATGGAGTGGAAGAGGGTCCCCTCGCCCTCACCGTTGCCGCGGCCCCCGCCTCGTCGGCGCCCGCCTCGCCAACCCTGCAGCAGATCAGCTACACGCCGCAGCCGGTGGCCGCTCCAGCTGGCGCTTTCGTCGTTCAGGTCGGGGCCTTCTCGGATCTTGAGAACGCGCAGCGGGTCCGGGCCTTGATAGAGCAGGCGGGGCCGGTCAGTGTGGATGTGCGCCAGACGGCGCGAGGCGAGCTATTTCGGGTCCGGGTAGGCCCCTGGGAGACGCGCGCCCAGGCTGAAGCAGCGCGTCAATCTCTGGCGGGTCTCGGCTACCCTGAGGCGATAATCGCACAGCCCTGATCCGCCGATTTGTTGACGCATTGGCGCCGCCCCGGTTTGCTCCCATGCCAGTGCGGCCAAACGATTCGGACGGAGAAATTATGCGGGCGGCGCTCAGCGCAATCACCTTCCTGACGGCGCTTGCGGCAAGCTCGATCTCGCCTGCGCAAACGCTTCAGACTCCAGCAAGCAACGTCGCCATAATGGATGGCGCGACAGGCGTGCTGCTCTATTGCGACGGCTGCGAAACACCCATGCCGCCAGCTTCAATGTCGAAGCTGATGACTGTGCTGGTCGTGGCCGAGCGTTTGCGTTCCGGCCAAATCAGTTTGGATACACGCCTCCAGGTCAGCGAAAATGCCTGGCGACATGGCGCCATGTCGGACGGCTCGCACATGTTTTTGGAGCTGAATTCCGAAGTCAGCGTGCGCGATCTGCTGGCTGGCGTGATCGTCGTTTCAGCCAATGACGCCTGCATCGCTTTGGCCGAGGGCATCTCCGGCTCAGAACAGAGCTTTGTGGTGGAGATGAACCGGCAGGCGCAGCAGCTCGGTCTGACAAGCGCCCGCTTTCGCAATGTTACGGGCTTGCCTGATCCGGATCACGTCATTAGCGCGGCCGATTTGGCGAACCTCGCACGCGTTCTCATCCGCGATTACCCTGAACTGTATCAGCTCTATTCCCAGCGCAGCTTTACCTACAACAACCGCACACAACAGAACCGCAATCCGTTGCTCGGCGCGTTTGAAGGCGCCGATGGCGTGAAGACGGGGCATACCAATGTCTCCGGATACGGGCTCGTCGGCTCCGCCATGTTGAATGGCCAGCGGCGTATCATTGTATTCAATGGCGCCCGCTCCATGGCTGAGCGCCGCAGCGAAGCGCTCCGCATCATGAACGCTGCCTTCCATGATTTCAGCATCACGCGGCTGGCTGCCGCCGGAGACGAAATCGGGCAAGCTGACGTGCGCCTCGGCGGACGGCGCACAGTGCCCTTGGTCGCGTCCGAAGACATCCTCATTGGCGGACCGCGCAATGTCCAAACGGGCTTGAGCGCACACATTGTCTATGACGGCCCGCTGCCAAGCCCGATCAACGAAGGCGACGTGGTGGCGCGATTGGTGATTGAAGGCCCAGGCTTCGAGCCACAGGAATTCCCACTCGCAGCCGGCCGGCGCATTGGCCGAGCGAACTGGTTTTCACGGGCGTGGGAGGGCTTGCGCCTGACGCTGTTCGGCCCTTGATAGGCCCCATGGCGTCCACGACGAGCCCCGGTCGGTTCATTACCTTGGAAGGCGGAGAAGGCGCCGGCAAGTCCACGCTGGCGCGCGGATTGGCCGATGCCCTGGGCGCGCAGGGCGCTGAGATCGTGCTGACACGCGAACCGGGTGGCGCGCCAGGCGCGGACACTATCCGGGCGCTGCTCGTATCTGGTGACGCCTCACGATGGAGCGCGACGGAAGAAGCGCTGCTGTTCGCGGCGGCGCGGCTCAATCATCTGACGCACACGATCCGCCCCGCGCTTGCGCGCGGCGGCTGGGTCATTTGCGACCGCTATTACGATTCCACACGCGCCTATCAGGTCGCGGCTGGCGGTCTGGCGCCGGAGACGCTCGATACGCTGAACACGTTGATCCACGCGCCTGCGCCGGATCTCACGCTGGTGCTCGATCTTGATCCTGAATCTGGAATTGGCCGTTCGCGTGGCGCGCTCAAAGGCGAAGACCGCTTCGAGAAAAAGGACGCCGCATTTCACCAGCGCGTGCGTGCTGAGTTCCTGGCCATTGCCAAACGTGAACCAGAGCGCTGCGTCGTCATAAGTTCCGCGCAGCCAGCGGCCGCCGTGTTGGCGCAGGCGCTCAACGCAATCGAGGCGCGGCTGTGAAAACCGAAAAGCCAGCTTTGGAAACGGATAAGGAGCCGAACGCGCCGCATCCGCGCGAGACATTCTCATTCGTCGGTCACGATGCGCAGGAGCGCATGCTCGCGGAAGCGCTCATGGGCGGACGCATGCACCATTCGTGGTTGATTGGCGGCGCCAAGGGACTTGGCAAGGCAAGCCTGGCCTATCGCTTTGCACGTGTGGCGCTGGGCGCGCAGCGTTCCGGGCCACGTCCATTGGATGTGGATCCCGAGGATCCAATTGCGCGCAAGGTGAGAGCCCTGTCGCATCCCGATTTGTTTGTGCTGCGGCGTGGCCTCAACGACCGGGGTAAGCCACGTCGCGATATCGCTGTCGATGACGCGCGCGAACTTGGGGCGTTCTTTTCGCTGGCGCCCAGTCTGGGAGGCATGCGGGTTGCCATTATCGATGCAGTCGACGATCTCAATCGCAACGCAGCCAATGCGATCTTGAAGACGCTGGAAGAGCCGCCGGCGCGCTCGGTGCTGCTGCTAGTCAGCCATGCGCCCGGCGCTGCATTGCCAACCATACGTTCACGCTGCCGCCGCTTGGCTCTGCGGCCGCTTGAGGATGAGCAAGTGAGCGCAGCTCTTGGTGGTGATGACGCGACACTCATTCGTCTCGCCAAGGGCCGGCCAGGCCGAGCGATCGCACTCAAAGCACAAGGCATGGATGAGTTGGGAGGCCTCATTGATAGCGCTGCACGCGCTTTCTCACGCGGCGAGGCCCACGGTGCGTTGACGGCACTCTACGATAAAGCCAGCGGCGAGCCATTTGAGCGTCTGTCTGCAGTGCTCGAACTTGCAGGAGAATGGACCCGCGCCGCCGCGCTTGAGGACAATAGCGAGAGCTGGGCAGAGGCATGGTCGGCGCTGGAGGCTCTGCGCGCAGAGGGCGAGGATCTGGATATGGATACACGCCACGCACTGGCGCGGGCGATTGCCATCCTCGACCGCGCCGCCGCGCAGAGAGCGCGATGATGCTGATCGACAGTCACGTAAATCTCCACCATCACACCTACGCAGAAGACCGCGACACGGTAATCGCGCGAGCGCGCGAGTCTGGCGTGATGCGCATGGTCACGATCTGTGACCGCATTGAGAATTTTCCGGACGTAATCGCTATCGCCGAAGCGCATGAGGACATCTATGCCAGCGTTGGCGCACACCCGCATTATGCGAAGGATCACCTCGATCTGACGGCGGAGCGCCTCATTGAACTCGGACGGCATCCCAAGGTGACTGGCGTCGGCGAAACCGGCCTCGACCAACACTATAAGCACAGCCCGTTTTCCAATCAGGTTCAGGTTTTTCGTGCGCACGCTGAAGCCGCGCGAAAGCTCGATAAAACGCTGATCATCCATACGCGGGAAGCTGACGCCGAAATGGCGGATTTGCTGGAAGAGGAAGCCGGCAAGGGGCCGATACGCATCCTGCTGCATTGCTATACGAGCGGACCAGAACTCGCGCGGCGCGCCTTGAAACTTGGCGCTTTCATTTCATTCTCTGGAATCATGACGTTCAAAAACGCCGACGATGTGCGTGCAATCGCTTTGGAGGCGCCGCTGGATCGGGTCATCGTCGAAACCGATTGCCCTTATCTGACGCCCGTGCCGTTTCGCGGGCAGCGTTGCGAACCGATGCATGTGCGCGAAGTGCAGGCTGCCTTTTGCCGGCTGCGGGGGCTAGGCGAGGAGGAGGGGAGCGCCCTACTCGCGGAGAACTTCTTCCGCGTGTTTCCAGAAGTCGTTCGGCCATGAGCAACACGCTGCGTGTCACCATACTGGGTTGCGGCTCTTCCGGCGGCGTGCCGCGCGCCACCGGCGATTGGGGCGCATGCGATCCGAACGAGACGAAGAACAGGCGCACGCGCTGCGGCTTGTTACTGCAGCAATGGCGCGGCGCGGCGGGCGCGGCGGAAGAGGCTACAACCGTTCTGATCGACACTCCGCCCGATCTACGCCAGCAATTGGCTGCGGCGCGCCCGGCACACATCGACGCTGTACTGATTAGTCACGATCATGCCGATCAGACCAACGGCTTCGACGACGTGCGCGCATTCTTCCTGAAGCAGCGTCGCACCATCCCGATGTGGATCGGAGACGATGCGCGCCGCACTTTCATGGGCAGGTTCGGCTACGCTTTTGAGAGCAAGGGCGGCTATCCGGCAATTGTACGTGAGGGTGGGCATCTCGCACCGCTTGTACCCGTACGGATCGACGGGCCGGGCGGTAAGATGGAAATTCTTCCGCTTGAGCAGGATCACGGCTTTTCACGCTCGCTAGGATTTCGCTGCGGGCCTGCCGCGTATTCGAACGACGTCGTCGCCATGCCAGAGGCGACCTTTTCAGCGCTGGACGGGTTGGAGCTTTGGATTGTGGATGCGCTGCGAGAAAAGCCGCACCCGACGCATGCACATCTTGGCCGGTCGCTAGAGTGGATCGCGCGGCTCACACCTGGACGGGCGGTGCTCACCAACATGCATATCGACCTCGACTACAATGCGCTCAAGGCTAGGCTGCCTGCGGGGGTCGAACCTGCGTATGATGGCTGGACTATCGACCTGGCGAACTGAGTCGCCTTTAGCCAGAATATTATTTCCCATAATCTATCTTATGCGAGATGCGAATGCCCACGCAAGCTACTGAAAAAGATAGAGAAAAGCTGTATAATGAAGAGCGCAATGCCGCCGCCACACAGGCTTTCCTTGATGTGATGGCGCGCCTCCGTGATCGTGAACACGGCTGCCCATGGGATATTGAGCAGAACTTTGAGACAATCGCGCCTTACACGATCGAGGAAGCCTACGAGGTAGCCGACGCGATCGAGCGCAAAGATATGAGCGCGCTCAAGGAAGAGCTTGGCGACCTCCTCTTCCAGGTCGCGTTCCATGCCCGCATGGCTGAAGAGCTGGGTGCGTTCGATTTTGCCGACGTCGCGCGAGCGCTCGCTGACAAGATGATCGAGCGGCATCCTCACGTGTTTGCCGAGAAGATTGAGCGGACCGCAGAAGAACAGACCAAAGCCTGGGAGACGCTGAAAGCCGAAAAGCGCGCGGCTAAGGGCGCCTCCCTTCTCGACGACGTGCCGATGGCGCTCCCCGCCCTGATGCGCGCCGAGAAGCTCACCAAGCGCGCCGCGCGCATCAACTTCGATTGGCCGACGAGTGCCGAGGTTCTGGCGAAGCTCGATGAGGAGCTGGCTGAGCTGAAGGAGGCCGAGACGACTGGCGATCACGATGCGCTTACGGACGAAATGGGCGACGTGCTATTCGTCGTCGCCAATCTAGCGCGCAAACTGAAGGTCGATCCCGAGGAAGCATTGCGACGCGCCAACGCCAAATTCACCCGCCGGTTCAATCACATTGAGCAAAGGCTGGCCGAACAAGGTCGCACAGGCCCGCAGCCGCTGGACGATATGGAGGCGTTGTGGATTGAGGCGAAGCGTCTGGAGCAAACGAAGTAGTTCGCTGAAAGTCCGGCTAGCGCTTCCACATGCCGAACGGCACGACCTTGTTTTCGACATCGTGGCCGATATCGGCGCGGCCTAGATACGGAATGCTGCTCTTTTCACACCAATAGCGCACCATCTCTTCCTCACTGGCGCCGAAGGGCTTGTCGTTCTCAAGCAGGTCGGACAAGCGGCCCAGCTTGATGCCCCTCACCCTTCGCATGTTTGGTGAGGAGGTAATGTGGAAGAGGGCGCGGTCGATGCGGTACTGATACTCCTTCACGTCTTCCAGCATCAGCACGTGATCGCTCAAATCGGGCTCAAGCGGCGTGCCAAGCATCGAAGAAAGCACCATGATGTTGAAGGCGGCGTGCTTGCCCTCGCCCATCACAGTCAGCTCCAAAGATTCCGCCTCACGGTCGACGAGATAGCCGAGCGCCCTCCTCACCGCCGCGACGCCGCCGTCACGGATGAGATCGATCGGCATCGGCCCATGCGCGATGTTCGGGAAACCCAGCTTGTAAAGCGCGCCCAATATGGCGCCGCCATCGCTGTAGCCGAGATACGTCTTGTTGCGCGCATTCTCGTGGTAGCCGCGCATAATGGCTTCGGCGATGCGGCACGCTCCATAGCCGCCGCGCGCGAACCAGATCGCATCGAGCTTGGGGTCGTTGGCGAAATCCAGAAAGGCTTCCGCGCGCGCGGCGTCATCACCGGCAAAATGTCCCGCAGAGAGAAAACATTGCGGATGAAAAACAATCTGCGGCGCGCGATCGAGAAACGAGTCTGCCGCCAACGCCTTGATCCGCTCGGCGAGCTCTTGCTCGATGCGCACGCCGGGCGCCACGACGCCGATGCGGACCGGTGCATTCATGCGGTTTCGCGTCCTTCACGTTGAAAGCAATTATGGTCATAAACGGCAGCGATGAGTCATCAAAGATGAGTTCGCTCAAATGAATTTGGGCAAGTCCTATTTCCTCGCCGGTATTGGCGGCTCGGGCATGCTGCCGCTGGCGCTGATCCTGCGCGCGCGCGGCTACGCGGTGGCCGGTTCCGACCGTTCGTTGGATCAGGGGCGGCTCGGCGCCAAGTTCGCGTTCCTGGAGGCCCAGGGCATTGGCCTTTACCCGCAAGACGGCAGCGGGATTGTTTCGGCGGAGCAAACTTTCGTCCGCTCAGCGGCCGTTGAAGATACCGTTCCTGATGTGGTCGCTGCCCGTCATGTCGGCGCGCGCGACATGAAGCGTCCTGAATTGCTCGCTGAGCTCTTCAATGCCGCCACGGTCCGGATCGGCGTAGCCGGCACAAGCGGCAAGAGCACGACAACGGCCATGATCGCGTGGATCCTGCACCGCACCGGCCGCGCGCCCACCGTCATGAACGGCGCCGTGATGAAGAACTTCGTGACGCCGGACGCCCTGTTCGCTTCCGCATTGGTCGGCCAGGGCGATGCGTTTGTGTCCGAGGTCGATGAGAGCGATGGCTCGATTGCGCGCTACAATCCCAGCATCGCTGTCGTGAACAATGTCGCGCTCGACCACAAAACGATGGACGAGTTGCGCGCGCTGTTTCGCGGCTTCGTCGCCAAAGCGGATGTCGCCGTGCTCAATCTCGACAATGAGGAGACGGCTGCAATGGTGCTCGACGCGCCCGTGCGCGTGCTGACCTTCAGCCTGCACTCGCCCTTGGCTGATTTACGCGCAACTGACATCAAACCCGCGCCCGATGGCATCTCGTTCGCTGCACAAGATCGCGAGAGCGGCGTCCGCGCCGCTGTGCGGCTCGATACGCCAGGTGAGCACAATGTCGCCAATGCATTGGCCGCGCTTTCCGCCGCACGCGCCTACGGTCTGACACTCGAAGAAGCTGCGCGCGCGCTGGAAGGATTTGCCGGCACGAAACGCCGGCTGGAAGTCGCAGGCCGCGCCAACGGCGTTACCGTG
>JAUIJZ010000076.1 GCA_030430715.1 Alphaproteobacteria bacterium | reverse complement strand
TTTGCATCCCCACCGAGCAGATTTTCAGAGCGCTTCGGCTTTCGCGTCTGCACTCACCACACCAACCGTTTGCCGCACATCCCAAAGTTATCGGACGTCTTCGAAATCTCCCGTGTGCGGCAAGGGGATGATAGGCGCGGCGTGAAGCCGGTCGGATAGATTTTGTACAAGCGTGCGCTTCACCCATTCCCGGACGGGCGCATCCGGAAATGGGTGGAGGATAGAGCGCGATCTATCCGCGTATTTCGGACGGCCGGCTTCCAGCCGGCATTGCTGTTCAGTGTCGAGAGCTTTGCAGGATTGCCGGCTGGAAGCCGGCGGTCCAAGAGCGCTTCCGCCCCCGGGTTCGTCGCTGCGCGACGCCCCGGAATGACGAAGAATCTGCTCTTGGCCCATTGCAGTCACTAGCGTCAGATTTGTTCGCCGGACTGCTGAGTTTGCACCGCCCATGCGACGATGAAAGTCAGCAAGCCAGTTGCTGGCGCGGAGAGGAGCGAATAGCCGCCGGTCACCAAGCCGAGCACTAGACCGACAAACAGGCCGACTGTGGTTCCCATGAGGACAGCTAAAGTAAAGGGAGACCGTTTGTCCCTCGGACGCTTCAACCACACAAAAACCGCTATCACCAACGTGGTGGGCACCGTTATCGCGAGTGAATAGCCACCGAGCAGCCGCGTCCAAGAAATCGGTTCGTCCGCGCGCGCCGCTGACACTATCAGCGCAACCGGCGCTATTGCGATTGCAAAGGCTAGCATCACCAACAGCCAGCCTATCGCTCGACGTAGCGGGCGAGGCCAATCTCTAATTGCCATGCTGCAGAAGTTGCCGACTTGGCGTAACTTCTTCAAGCCTTTCCGTCCGAGTTCGGCGAAATGCCGCCGCCGCGAACTCAGTTCGCGTTCAGCGTTTCGACGATGCGGATGACGTCTTCATAGGCTTGGCTTTGCGGGTGGCGCACGGGTAGCGGGGTTTGTGCGCGGATCGAATCCGGCACGCGCGGATCGCGGGTGATGGCGCCGGCGAATTTCGGCTTGAAGCCGAGATATTCGTTACAGGCCAGCGCGAATTGGTCGAACACCTTGCGGCCTTTGACCCGGTTCTCGGCCATGTTGACGATTACCCACGGCACCACTTGCGCGCCCTGCAGGCGCAGCAGCTTCACCATGGCGTAAGCGTCGGTGAGGGCGGTGGGTTCTTCGGTAGTCACGAGCACGAGGCGGTCGGCGGCGCGTGCAAAGCGCAGCACGGTCGGGTCGATGCCGGCGGCGAGGTCGAGAATGATGCGGTCATAGTGCGGCGCGAGCCGCGAAAGTCCGGATGCGATGCGGCCCACTTCTTCCAGCTTGGCCGCGCCGAGCGCGCCAGAACCTGAGTGGCCGGCGATCAGATCGAAGCCGCCATTGCGGCCCGGTCCGCCCATGACGGGAGTGACGGCGGCGTCGAGTTCAAGGAAGCCGCGCACGACCGAATGGACGTCGGCCTGCGGCTGCACGCCAAGCTGTACATCGACATTGGCCAGCCCGAGATCGCAATCGACCAAGAGCGCGCGCTGGCCGGCGCGGCCGAAGGCGATCGACAGCATGGTCGATAACCAAGTCTTGCCGACGCCGCCCTTGCCGGACGCCACCGCGAATATCGGCGCCGCCCGCGTGCGCGGAAGGGGCGTGTCGGACATGGCTGCTGCGCCGGTCATGGGGGTGATTTGAGCCTAGAACAATTGCTGGGCCGTTAGCGCGCGGACTTTGTTTGGTGAAGATGCAGTTAAGGATTTCAGCGGCGCGCTGGTCTGGGCCGCCACGGGCCGCGAAGTTTTTGATGGCGATTTTTGCCAAAATCCGCCGCCGTGACATCTCGGCAAAATCCCCCGCGCAGCCGCAATAGGCTGACACAGGCGGTCAAAGCCGCGTGGCAAGCGGGCGCTAGAAAGGACCCACTGCACAACACCAAGGATGGAGTTGCACATGATTAGCATTCAACAACGCGCTCTGTGGTTGGCCGCCGCCTATGTGATCGTCAGCGCCGCGACAGCGCCGATCTATCTGTTGGCCGCGCATATCGTCGGTTGACGCCAGACAAACGCAGGTCACATTCTTGGCTCAAGCCTCGATTGAGGGCGATCTAGAGGAGGAATGGGATGAGCAAATCGCGCTCGTCGTCGCGCCGGATTTTTCTGCGCTCATTGTCACTCGCGCCCGCGGCGCTGCTGTTTGTCGGCGGCAAGTCCGCCCGCGCTCAAGATGCCGCGCCGGCATGTCCGGTGGACACCAGCGATGGGCTTCCCGGCACGCTGCAATATGTGGATGAGTCCGAGACTGCGGATCAATGGTGCCGCAATTGTCATTTCTGGAATGCGGATGAAACCGGCGCCTGCGGTGCGTGCGAGATGATGCACCGCGCGACACCGGGCTCTGGCCATTGCATGTCATGGGCGCCGCAAGAGGAAGAAGCGGCGGCGCACTAGCTTCTAAAACACAGCTTGAAGAAGGGCGGTCCTGGGGGCCGCCCTTTTGCTGTGCGCGCTAAACTTGGCCCATCGCCTTGAGGCGCACTTTCGCGTGCACTTCAGCTTGGCTGAGCACGGCGGTCGCGGGCCGGAAGCGCTCGATCAGTGAGCGCACGAACGGGCGGATCACAGGCGATGTGAGCAGGACGGGCGTCTCGCCCATTTGCGCGGCTTTCTCGAACGCGGCGCGCACGTCGGCCACCAATTCATGCAGCTTCGACGGCGCGAGCGCGAGTTGACGGCTTTGGCCTTCGCCGATCAGCGAGTCCGCGAACGCCTGTTCCCAGACCGGCGACAGCGTAACGATGGGCAGCGAGCCGTCCGGGTTGCGGTGCTGGTGGCAGATCTGGCGCGAAAGCCGGCCGCGCACATGCTCGGTGATGAGCACGAGGTCGTGCATGGCGGGGGCGGCTTCGGCGATCGCTTCGACGATGGTGGTGAGGTCGCGGATCGAAACGCGCTCCTTGAGCAGGTTTTGCAGGATGCGCTGCACGCCCGACCAAGAGACATGCGCCGGGGCGACATCGTCGAGCAGCGTTTGCGTGTCCTTCGGCAGGTCTTTGATGAGCCCTTTCACCTCGGCGAAGGTGAGCAGCTCCGACATGTGCTCTTTGATGATTTCGGTGAGGTGCGTGGCGAGCACTGTGGCCGGATCGACCACGGTATAGCCGCGGAAGCTGGCTTCCTCGCGCGCGCGCTCGTCGATCCAAACCGCGTCGAGGCCGAAGGCGGGCTCTTTGACGGCCTGGCCGGGGATGGCGACGCCGGCGCCTGTCGGGTCCATCACAAGCAGGGCGCCCATTTTCAATTTGCCGTCGCCGGCGTCCATCTCGCGCACGCGGATCGTGTACGCGTCGGGCGGCAATTGCACATTGTCGAGGATGCGCACGCTCGGCATGACGAAGCCGTATTCCTGCGCCAGCGTTTTGCGCAGCGCTTTGATTTGGTCCGTGAGACGGCGGCCCTGCACGTCATTGATCAGCGGCAGCAGCGAGAAGCCGAGCTCGATGCGCACATCGTCCATCTTCAGCGAAGCAGCGGGCGTTTCCTCAACCGGCGCCGGCGGTGGAGGCTCGGCGGCGGCCGCGACCGCTGCGGCGCGTTGTGTCTCGCGCAGACGATACGCAAGCATGCCCGCTGCGGCGGCCAGCACAAAAAACGGAAGTTTCGGAATGCCCGGCAGCAGGGCAACGCCGGCGGAGCAGGCGGCGACGATGCCGAGCCCCATCGGGTAGGCGGCGAATTGCTTCGCGAGCGCTTGGTCCGCGGCGCCGTCAATGCCGCCCTTGGACACGAGCAGACCGGCGGCGACGGAAATGATCAGCGCCGGAATTTGCGTGACGAGGCCGTCGCCGACCGTCAGCAGGACGTAGGAATGGCCCGCCTCCATGACGTCCATGCCGTGCGACGTCACGCCGATAATGATGCCGCCGATAATGTTGATGGCGACAATGAGCAAGCCGGCGATCGCATCGCCGCGCACGAATTTCGAGGCGCCGTCCATGGCGCCGTAAAATGCGCTCTCGTCTTCGAGCGATTTGCGGCGCTCGCGCGCCTGTTGCTCATTGATGAGGCCGGCGGAGAGATCGGCGTCAACGGCCATCTGCTTGCCGGGCATGGCGTCCAAGGTGAAGCGCGCGGCGACTTCGGCGATGCGCGTCGAGCCGCGTGTGATGACGACGAAGTTCACGATCACCAGGATGGCGAACACGATCACGCCGATCACGAACTCGCCGCCCATGACGAATTGCGCGAACGCGGCGATCACTTCGCCCGCCGCATGATCGCCGCTTTGCCCGTTGGTGAGGATCAGCCTGGTCGATGCGATGTTGAGTGCGAGGCGCAACAGCGTCGCGAGCAGCAACACGGAGGGAAAGGACGTGAATTCGACGGGCTTCTTGATCAGCAGCGCCGTCATCAGCACCAGAATCGAGAACGTGATCGAAACCGCCAGCAACAAATCCAGCAGCACCGGCGGCAGCGGCACCAGCATGATGCACAGAATGCCGAGCACGCCCGCCGCAAGCGCGATCTCGCCACGCATCAGCAGGCGCGGCAAATCGTTCAGCGTAAAGCCGGAGCCTTGTGGTTGGGCGGCGTCAGTCATGTTTTAGGCGGCTTGTCCGGTCGGCGGCGGCGGCACTTTCACGCCGTCATCGGAATAAATTTTGAGCTTGTTGCGCAGCGTGCGGATTGAGATGCCAAGAATGTGGGCCGCGTGCGTACGGTTGCCGAGGCAATGCGTCAGCGTTTCAAGGATGAGATCCTGCTCCACTTCCGCGACCGTGCGTCCGACGAGATGACGTGCGGCTTCCTGCGCCGCTTCAATGGCGGCGCCGGTGGCGTCGCGCGCGCCGACTGGCGCGCCGTCGGGCGCGCGGATCGCTTCGGCGCCGACATCCTCGCCGCCGGCAAGCAAGACGGCGCGGTGCATCGCGTTTTCCAATTCGCGCACATTGCCCGGCCAAGCGTGCGCAAGCACCTGGGTCAGCCCTTCGGGCGAAAGGCGGCGCGCAGGGCGGCCATTGGCGCGCGCGTATTTGTCGATGAAGAATTGCGCCAGCGCGGACAGATCGTCCTTGCGCTCGCGCAGGGCGGGGATGCGCAGGTTCACGACATTGAGGCGATAGAGCAAATCCTCGCGAAACTCGCCCGCGCGCACTTGGCTTGAGAGGTCGCGGTTGGAGGTGGCGAGCACGCGAATATTGACCGGCACGGGCTTGCCGCCGCCAACGCGGTCAATCACGCGCTCTTGCAGCGCGCGCAACAATTTGGATTGCAGGCGCAAATCCATTTCCGAAATTTCGTCCAGCAGCAGCGTGCCGCCATCCGCTTCCTCGAACTTGCCGATGCGGCGCGCCACGGCGCCGGTGAAGGCGCCTTTCTCGTGGCCGAACAATTCGCTTTCGAGCAAATGCTCGGGAATGGCGGCGCAATTGACCGCAATGAACGGCTTGTCCTTGCGCTTCGATTTCTTGTGCACGTAGCGCGCCAGCACTTCCTTGCCGACGCCGCTTTCGCCGGTGATCATGATCGAAGCGTCGGACGCCGCGATTTGATCGGCGAGCCCGATCACCTGCTTCATGGACGCGTCTTCGGCGATGATCGGGCGTTCGTCGTCGCAAACGGCGGCGAGTACGGCGGCGATCAGTTCGGGCTCGGGCGGCAGCGAGATATATTCGCGCGCGCCGGCGCGGATGGCGCGCGCGGCCATGTTGGGATCGATGCCCACGCCCGCGGCCACAATCGGCACGACGATGTGCTCGGCTTCGTTGGCGGCGATCAGAGCGGCGATGTCGAGCCGCGCATCCACCATCAGCAAGTCAGCGCCGCGTCCTGCGCGCAGAGCATGCGTCGCTTGTTCGATGCCCTCGACGTGAGCGACCTTCGCGCCATGGTCCATGGCGATCTTCGTGGCGGCGGAGATTTGTCCTCCGAGCGGGCCGACGATCAAGAGACGCATGGGATTTTCCTCATTTGAGCGGCAAGCGGTGCAATGGAGCGGCGCATCAGGAATCGCCGTCCTTGATGATTTCCGTCATGGTCACGCCAAGGCGTTCGTCGACAACGACGACTTCGCCGCGCGCGACGAGGCGGTTGTTGACGTAAATGTCGATCGCTTCGCCGACCTTGCGGTCGAGTTCGATGACCGATCCGCGTGTAAGGCGGAGCAGGGAGGCCACTTCGAGATTGGCGCGTCCGAGCACGGCCTGGATGTTGACCGGCACGTCATAGACAGGCGCAAGATCGGAAGCGCTCCGCTCACCCGCTTCGGCAGGCGCGCTGGAATCCCGAGGTTCCGGGGTCAGTTCGTCGAGCTTGAGATCGGAGCTCATGTCGTCCTCGTTGATGGCGTGTCGGCGGCGAGTGCGGAATCGATCAGCGCGCCGATACGCTCGGCGGCGTCTTCAGCGCTGAGCGAGACGACGCCATCGGACCAATCGATGGCGACATCTCCGGTGCGCATATTCGGTTCGGCGCGAATGAGAACGGCGCCTGCATAAGCATGCGCTTCGCAGATTTCAGTGATGCGTGCGCCGAGCTTTTCCGCAAGGCCTGGCTCGAGGCGCACGACAAGGCGCGGTTGCGCGCGTAGCGCATCCATTGCCGCTTCAATCGCGGCGGCGGCGCGTTCATGGCCGAAGGCATCGAGCGCCGCGCCGGAAATTTTACGCGCCGCGGCGAACGCGACGCGCGCCGCTTCCTCGCGCATGGCGCGGCTTTCGCCATCGAGTTGCGCCAGCAACATGGCGGTGGTCTTGGCCAAGGCTTCCAGCGCGGCGGCGGTTTGCCGTTCGGCTTGCGCGGCAGCGTCTTGCTTGCCGCGTTCGAACGCGGCGTTGCGCTCGGCCTCCACTTCCGCGGCGGCGAGCGGCTTGGGCGCTTCGCTCAGGATCGCGCCGTCCGGTGCGAACTCAGTGTCGAAGGCGAATTTGCGTGCGCCGCTCATCAATAGATCAACTCATCTTCAGACTTGCCGTCGGATAGAACGATCTCGCCCTTGGCCGACAATTCCTTCGCGGTGGCGACCATGCGCGTTTGCGCGGCGTCGACATCCTTGAGGCGAACCGGGCCCATGCCCGCCATGTCTTCTTTCAGAAGTTTGCCGCCGCGCTCGGACATGTTCGAGAAGAACAGATCGCGCAGTGAATCCGAGGCGCCTTTGAGCGCGAGCGCCAGATCGGATTTGTCGACCGCGCGCAACAGCGTCTGCACGCCGCCGGAATCGAGTTTGCCCAGATCCTCGAACACAAACATCAGCGCGCGGATGCGATCGGCGCTGTCCCGGCTCTTGTCTTCCAGCGCGCCGATAAAGCGCGATTCCGTCTGACGATCGAAATTGTTGAAGATCTCGGCCATCAATTCATGGGAATCGCGCTTGGAAGTCCGCGCAAGGTTGGACATGAATTCCGTGCGCAGCGTCGTCTCGATCTTTTCCAGGATATCGCGCTGCACCGGCTCCATGGAGAGCATGCGCACGATGCAATCGGCGGCGAAATCGTCCGGCAGTTCGGCAAGCACTTTGGCGGCGTGCTCTGGGCGCACCTTGGCCAGGACCACGGCGACAGTTTGCGGGTATTCGTTCTTCAGATAGCTCGCGAGCACCGTCTCGTTCACATTGGCGAGCTTGTCCCAGATATTGCGGCCGGCAGGGCCGCGAATTTCTTCCATCAGGTTGTCGATTTTGTCCGCCGGCAAAACGTTGGCGAGCATGCGCTGCGTTTGCTCCAGCGAGCCCATCAGCGAACCCGAGCCGGACAGTTTCTGTACGAATTCCTGCACCACGCCTTCGACGACGGCCGCTGAGACGACGCCGAGCGAGGACATCGCCTGCGAGACTTCCTTGATCTCTTCCTCTTCGAGCACGCCCCAGAGCTTCTTGGCGTCGTCGCCGAGGCTCATCAGCACGATGGCGGCCTTTTGCGCGCCGGTATAGCGAGAAAGGTCGACCTTCGCCGCCGGCGGCTCTGCCGGGGCGACGTCTTTGCCTGCGGTGGGTTTGGTCAGCGCATTCATGACGTCACAACGCGTTGTTCAACCAGCCGCGGATGATTTGCGCGGACTCGTCAGGGTGTTGGCTCACGACGTCCGCCATTTTCTTGACGGACGAGCCGCGGACGCGGCCTTCGATTTGTGCGAGGTCGATATTGGACTGATTTTCAAGCGCGGGCGCCGCGCCGCCGCCGCCGCCGTCAGCAGGCGCGGGCAGGGCGGGTGCGCCAGGTACGCCCGCGATCGCCGGCTGAGCGCCAGCCGCTGCGCCGCCGCCGCCGCGCAGAAGGCCGCCAATGAGCGGACGCAACACGAAGAACACGAAGGCGAGCGCCGCCAAGAGCGAAGCGACGATCTCGATGATGCGCATCAGATCGAGTGATTCCAGAAACCCGCCCGAAGATGACGTGCCTTCCGTCGGCGCGGGTGCGCGGGCAAAGCGCGTGTTCACCACGTCCACCGTGTCGCCGCGCTCTTGGCTGAAGCCGACCGCGGAGCGAACCAGCTGCGTCAGGCGCTGCATTTCTTCTTCGCTGCGTGGCGCATAGGCCGGCTCGGCCTCTTCGCCTTCGCCCGGAGTGGTGACGCCATCGACCGCGACCGCGACCGAGAGGCGGCGGATGCGGCCGCCTTCGCTGATCTCAGTGCGCGTGGTGCGCGAGATCTCGTAATTGACGGTTTCCTGGCTTGAACTGTTGTTGTCCTGCGCGCCGCTCTGCGATGGCCCGGCGGCGGTGTCCGGCGTGTTGATGCCGGCGCTGACGCCGCGCGAGGCTTCGGCGCTGGTGGAGGTTTCTTCCGTCGTCGACGTCGAACGCACCACGCGGCCTTCCGGGTCGAAGCGCTCGGAGGTTTCGCTGACGCGGCTAAAATCCATTTCCGCGCTGACTTGCACGCGCGCATTGCCGGCGCCGACCACGCCCTCGACAATGTTCGTCACTGTGCGCCGGATGCGTTCCTCGACCGCGATCTGGCGTTCGTCGACGCCTTCGCCCACGCCGCCGCCTTCGCCGGATTCCGCGGCGGCGAGCAGGCGTCCGGCCTCGTCGATGATGGTGACGCGATTGGAGGTCAGACCCGGCGTGGCCGAAGCGACGAGATTGCGGATGGCCCGCACTTGCTGCTGTGTGAGTTCATCGCGGCGCAGCCCCAACACGATGGAGGCGGTGGGCTGCTCTGTTTCGCGCGCGAACAATTGCCGCTCCGGCAACACCAAATGGACGCGGGCGCTGGAGATGCCGTCGAGCGATCCGATCGTGCGCGCCAGCTCGCCTTCGAGCGCGCGCAGCCGATTGATGTTTTGCTGGAACTGGGTTTGGCCCAGCGCGTCGGGCTGGTCGAAAATTTCGTAGCCGATCGAACCGCGCGAGGGCAGGCCTTCGGCCGAGAGCATCATGCGCGCATCCAGCACACGCGAATGCGGTACATAGATGGAGCCGCCGTCGCCGCGCAGTTCGTAGGGAATGTCGGCGGCTTCCAGGCGCTGGGTGATTTCCGCCGCTTCGCGCGTTTCGACGCCCGCGAACAACAGCGATTTCGACTCGTCGCCCATGCGCAGTACGAGCGTAAAGAGGATCGCCGCCGCCACTGCGGCTATGCCGAGCGCAGCGAACAGCCGCGTCGGTCCAGCCTTCAGCAGGAGATTGGTGATGCCGTTCACGCCCGCCTCTGCACAATGGCGAGCGCCCACGCCGCTGACAGAATCAGCTGGGCAAATCTCGCCGGTCGGCAGAAATTGCCGGGGCGGGGATGAAACAATGGTTAAGCGCGTTGACGCTGCGGGTGCGGCCGGGGCGGCCCCCAAAGCAAAAACCCCCGCTTTGCAGCGAGGGTTTTGCAGCCTTGCGGCTTTAAGATCGCTTGTGGAGTCTTAGAGCGTCGCTGCCCGGTAGTGCTGGATGCGCGTGGTGCGCAGGCCAGGCATGCCGTGCTTTTCGATCGACTTACGCCAGCCGTCGAACTCTTCTTCAGAGAGCCCATAGCGTGCGCAAGCGTCTTCAAGCGTCAGCAGACCGCCGCGCACGGCGGCAACCACTTCGGCCTTGCGCCGGATCACCCAGCGCGTCGTGCCCGGAGGCGGCAGATCGTCCAAGGTGAGGGGATTCCCATCAGGACCCATCACCACCCCATCATAGCGGCGTTGCTTCTGCATGGCGCCTTTCTCCTCGTTCTTGCCGTCACTATAGATCAGACGGCTAAAGAAACGACTAAGACCAGAGGTTAATCCTGGTTAGGCGCATGTCCCGAAACAGTACATCGGAGTTCTTACTCATTTCTTATGCGATCGCTCCGATTATCGTTTTACTCGCAACAACTCTTCCAGCATTTCATCGGCGGTCGTGATGATGCGCGATGAAGCGGAATAAGCGCGTTGCGTGGTGATGAGGCTTGTGAACTCTGCCGCGAGATCGACGTTCGACGCTTCCAGTGCGCCTGACACGAGACGGCCGGCGCCGCCGGCATTCGCCGCGTTGATATTGTAGAGGCCGGATTCCAGCGTCGTGCGGAAAGCGCCGCCTACGTCGGGCTTAAGGCCGTTCGGGTTCAGGAACGTCGCCAGCGGGATCTGATAGAGCGCGCGGGCGCGGCCGTTCGAGAATTGCGCCGTCAACATGCCGTCGCCCTCAAGCACCAAGCCGACAAGATCGCCGGGCGGCACGCCATCGGCGGTGACGCTGGTGACGCCGTAATTGTTGGCGAACTGCGTCATGCCGGCGGTGAGGTTGAGCGTGATGTCCTGATCGGCGGCGCCGGTGGAAGCGGCCCAGTCGATGGTGAAGGCGCCGTCGATGTCTTGCACCGCCGAGGCCGTGCCGTGACCGGCGACAGATTGCACCGTGCCGTCCGAGTTGAAGGTGAGGACGCCGGCGGCGAGCACGCCGCCTGTGCCGGCGCCGCCGGTAATGTTGCTTTGCGGACGCGCGTAGGATTCGACGACCCACGTATTGGGGCCCGTTTTCAGGAAGCCGAAGGCGATGGTGCGCGGCGCGCCCAGACTGTCGTAAACTTCAAGAGAGCTTTCGAAGTGCGGCGTGATGGTGCCGGTGGCGAGATCGCCGACATCGTAGGCGCCTTGCGTGGCGGGATTGTAGTCCGCCTGGCCCGAAAACAGATTGGCGTTGAGGCCGACATTCGCTGTGGGCTCGGCGAGGCCGCCGACGCCGGAAATGTTGACCGGCTCGATCGCCGAGAGGCTGGTGGGCGAGGAGGTGACGCCGCCGTCCGCGCCGACCGGCCACCCTTGCAGATACAAGCCCTGCGCATTCACCATGAAGCCGTCGGCGTCGATGGTGAAGGAGCCGGCGCGCGTGAACAGCACGCTGCCGCCATTGGCAAGCTGCTGGTTGTTGGTGGAAACGATGAAAAAGCCTTCGCCGGAAATGGCGAGGTCGGTGGTGGAACGCGATTGCTCCAGCGAGCCTTGCAGCGAAATCTGCTGACGCGTGAGCGGCAGCACGCCGCCCGCATTATAGGTGGTGTTCGAGTTCTGCGCGTTGACGAGCGCGCTGAAATCGACGCCGCCGCGCTTATAGCCGACGGTGTTCACATTGGCGATGTTGTCCGAAATGACGGCCAGCGCGCTTGAATTGGCCGTAAGGCCTGAAACGCCCGCGCGCAGAGCGGTATAAATTGACATTGTCCCAGCTCCATTGCCGCGCGCGCCCCCGCGCCCGGCCTTGATTTAAATTATGGAGCGCTTCTGCGCGTAAGCGCCCGCATTCGGCGGGCGCTTCTTCTATTAGCCGTTGGTCAGAACGGAGCGGATGGTATCCAATCCGCGCGTTCCGGACGGCGTCATGACTAGCGGGGTCGATCCCGTGAAATCGACGCCCATTATCGGTTCTCGTACATGAATGTTTGGTGTGATCGTCTCGCCGCTGGCATCTTTTGCAGTGATGACCATCGTGTACGATCCGTCCGCAGCCTCGCCATTGGCCGTCGTTCCGTCCCAAGTGAACAAGTGTTCGCCGGCGGTGCGTGCGGCGGTCGTGGTCGAGAACACAGTGCGGTTTGAAGCGTCACGTACTTCAATCCGCATTTGCTCGGCGTTTTCGGGTAAGGAATAGGCCCAATTGGCTTCGCCATTGGCGAGGTAGGTGCGGTTGCTTTCGATGATGGCGTCCTTGCCCAAATAGGAGAGGGCGGCGCCGGCGCTTGCGGCCTGATATTGCGTCACCAGGCCTTCGAGCTGCTCATTGGTGCGGATCTGTTGCTCGACCTGGCTGAACTGAACCAGCTGCTGCGTGAATTGCGTCGAATCCATCGGCGCGAGCGGATCTTGGTTCTGCAGTTGCGCGGTGAGCAGCACCAGAAAGGTATCGTAATTGTCCGATAGGCGCGTGCGTGCGCCGGCTGTTGTCGCGTCGTCCGCGCCGCTAATGCCGGGTATGCTCATACGCTTCGCTCCCTAAGCCATCACGTCGACGCGCACGCCGCGCCAGCGTTCAAGTCCAATCGGCCTTGCGACTGTAGGCGCCGATTCCGGAGAAGATTCTTCGCCTCCGCCCGCGCGCGCGCTGCGTCCGCCGTTATTTTCGCTTTCCGCGTTCTCGGCGCCGTCCTGACGCAGATCGAACGAAAGGCCGTTCTCGGCGAGATCAAGGCCCGACGATTGCAATTGCTGTTCAAGGTCGCGGGCGTGACGCGAGAGTTCGCTCAGCGCTTGCGGGCTGTCCGCAACGACATGCGCTGTAACGCGATGGTCGCGTGAAACTTCAAGGCGCACTTCGATGCGGCCAAGCTCCGGCGGATCGAGGCGAAGCTCGAACTTGGTCGAGCCGCCTTCGAAGCGGCGCACGATCTCTCGGCTGACCTGGGAGGCCACCGGGGCTGCGCGCGCGGCGTGCTCCGGCGCTGCGTGAGCGCTCTGAGCTGAAGCGGCGTTGGTCGCGGCGGCGGAGGCCGCGCTCACCGATTGCGATGAAGAGGAGGCCCCGTCGCTGCTGGCGCTGGGTGCGAATGCTTCCTGAACGGCTGCCGCCGCCGCCGCGGCGATGTTTGCCGGTGCGCTCTTCGCTGCTGCGGATTTCGTGTTGCCCGTTTGCCCTTGTCCGGCTTGAGGCGAAGGCTTGTCCGCTGGTGTGACCGCTTTGGGCTGTATCGGCGCGTCATGCCGCACAGGTTGTACAAGTGACGCGCTCTGCGTCGCTTGCGTGGCGGCGGGCGTATTCTGCGTGGCCAGCGTTTGCTGTGCTTCCGGCGTGATCGGCGCCGTGGCGGGCGTGGCTATGCTTGTGGGCGCGGCAGCCTCGCCGCCATCCACGGGCGCGGCGGTTGCGGCTTGTGGCGTGCTGGGCGCGCCGGCTTGTGTTTGGTTCGTCTGTTGCGCGGGCGCTGCGTTTGCAGGCGTTTCGGGCGCGCTTGGATTGGCCGCTTCAGCAGTGGGCGGCGGCGTTGCCGGTGTGGGTGCGGCCGCTTGCGTCGCCGCGGCGGGTGCGCCGGCAGGGGCGGGGGCCGCGGAACTGGCGCTCGCAGCCGCCGGCTTCGTTGCGGAGGAAGCAGGCGCGGCCGTTGCGCCGGCTGGCGCGGGCGCGGACGCCGTGACAGGGGGCGCGGTGGGCGGCGCTGCTGTCGTTGGCGCGGGCGCTTCGTTGGGCTGCTGGGCCTTGGCCTGATCCGGCTTGGACTCGGTGCTTTGCTCGCTGGCGCGTTCAGCTCGCGGTGTTGGCTCGGGGCGCGCTTCGGGCGTGGCCGGGACTTCGCGCGCTGCAAATGATTTGATATGCCAGGTGACTGCTCGGACCCTTAAATCTGCTGACAGATCGCGAGCATCCCGTTCACGGATCCGTCCTTCAGAAGCATTGCACACTGCTGTGGCTTCCATGAGTGGCGCGATTTGTCAGTTTCTGGAAATCGAGGGGCCAGCGCAAACGGTCTCTGCCACTTGCGCCTCTTCAACAGCGGCCATTGCTCAGGCTGCCGATCAATTACTTCTGGGTCATGCCGACATCATGATTGCCGGAGGAGCGGAAGCGCCATTGGCTGAAGGGGTACGAGAGTTGTTTGAAGCTGCGGGAATATTGGCAGATGGATCAGATCGTGAAAATCTTTGTCGTGCTTTTGATCGACGACGTTCTGGGTCTGCCCTTGGAGAGGCTGCTGCTTTTTTTATTTTGGAAAGAGAGTCGGATGCTTTGCGTCGCGGCGCTCGGATGTTGGCTCGCCTTCGGGGTTGGATGACCGGAATGGAGCCGGCAGGACGCGCTGCGGTGGATGAGTCGGGTCAGGCTATTGAGCGATTGATCGCTGGACTGCTGAATCGATGTGGTTCATGCACTGGTGATATTGATCTCATCCACTCGCACGGCACTGGGACTCGGTTGAATGATCTGGCTGAATCCAGGGCATTCCGAAATCTTTGGTTGAATGCGAAGAGTTTGAAAGAATCTGAGCTCACAGAAAGCCAGCAAGTTTTTCCATGGATCCAGGCCACCAAGGCGCTAACTGGACAT
>JAUIJZ010000169.1 GCA_030430715.1 Alphaproteobacteria bacterium | reverse complement strand
GCGCCACCATCAAATCGCCGGCGCTGAACGTCACGCCCGATCAGGACATCATCGTCGACGGAACCAGCCTGCCAACGGCCGCTCCGCCGCGGCTCTTCCGCTATCACAAGCCGACGGGCCTCATCGTGACGCGCACCGATCCGCAGGGCCGGCCGACCGTGTTCGACAATCTGCCGGAAGGCTTGCCGCGCCTCATTTCCGTCGGTCGGCTCGACCTTAACTCGGAAGGCCTGCTGCTGCTCACCAATGACGGCGCCTTGGCGCGCACGCTTGAACTGCCTGCGACGGGCTGGCTGCGCCGTTACCGCGCGCGCGCCTTCGGCAAGGCCGACGACGCCGACTTCGCCAAGCTGAAGGACGGCGTGACGGTGGACGGCGTGCGCTTCGGACCCATCGAGGCCAAGCTGGAAAGCCGAACAGGCGGCAATGTCTGGATCACCGTCAGTCTGAAGGAAGGCAAAAACCGCGAAGTGCGGCGCGCGCTGGAATCAATCGGCCTGCGCGTGAACCGGCTCATCCGCACGGCCTATGGCCCGTTTCAGCTCGGCAGCCTGCCAAAAGGCGCGGCCGCTGAAATCCCCAACAAGCAATTGCGCGAGCAACTCGGCGGCAGGCTGAAGCCGTAAGCGCGCGCTGAACAAGCAAACTGCACCGCTGCGATGCTTGCGCTATCATGCGTGCGGGGACGCGTGAGTGGGGCGAATGTCGCAACGATCCTGGATATGGTCGGCGCTGTCGGCCTATGCCGTGTTTGCGCTGTCGAGCATGATGCTCGGCGCCGTGGACATGCAGATCGACCTGGGCACGCTGGCGGATTTATTCCGCGAGCCGCTGGCGATCATCGTCACCTCTATCGGCAATGTCTTAAGCGCGATGTTCGACATCGATTTCGCACCCATCGCGGTCGTCGCTTATGTCGTGCTCTATGTCATTTCGCTGTTTGCGATCACCTTGATGAATCTGAAGCCCGGCGTGGGCGTGCTCGCCTGGTTCTACGCCGTACTGCATATCGTGCTCGGGCTGCTCTTCTTCCCGCTTCTGTTCTGGATCGCCGCCTCCCGGCCGCGTCGAAGCTCGTTTTCCGTGCCCAATGGCTGGTTCCGGCGCATGATCGGCGGGCTCCTCTTCGCATTGCTCGTCATTATACTGATTGTTGCTTACGCCATATTGGGCGGCATAGAGGTCGGCGAGCGCATTTCGGGCGTGAATGAGTGTTTCGCTCAGATCGGGACAGGCACGAATCTGGGCGAGTGCTTCCCCGGCCGTTTCGGCGAGCTTTTGCTCGAGCTTGAACACAACCCCGAGGTTTTCCGCAACGAGCCCGCCGCCATCGCGCTGGTCGGAAGCATCGTTCTAGGCTCGCTTGCGATTTTCCTGTTGCCGGTCGGATTTGCGGTCGGCCACAAATTGCGCATTGGACGGATGTTCGGCCGCGTCATGCTGGCCGGCGTCATCTGCGCGGCCGTCGCCTTCGCGTCGCTGGCGCTTGAGGGGCGGTTGAACATATAAGCGCGTCATGTTGCGTTGAGTGTGTGGGGGAGCGCCGATCATGGCCACCGACAAGAACAGCCGAGCCTTTCGCGCCGGTCGCGACGGCCATTCCGCGCCAGCGTCGCGCCAAGGTGAAGATTGGCTTCAGGCGCGTCAGAATTATCAGGCCGGGCAAGCCGAGCGCGCCGCCACCCAGCGAAACGCGCAATCCCACGCATCGTCCGGCCCTTCTTTCTCCGGCGCCTCCTATTCCGGCGGAGCCCCCCTCGCCGCGCTCCTGCTTTTGCCGTTCAGATTAATCGCCTGGACATTTCGGGCGCTGCTTTGGATGGCGCGCACCAATTTGGGCCGCATCACTTTTCTCATCCTCGCCGCCGCCGTCGCCGCCATGTGGTTCAACCTCACTGACCGCGGCCGCAGCGCTGAATCCCGCATGGAAGCCATCAATGCGCTGAGCGACGCTGATTTCACGCAACGCGCAATCGTCAGTGTCCGTCACAGCCCTGGTAACGCGGTTGCGCCTAGAGAAGGCGCCATGATCGAGTCCAGCTGCGTGATCGAGCTGGCGCCGTTCGGGGACGACTATTTCACCCGCTTCACGTCCGAGTGCGCAGGTCTGAGCCAGGACAGCCAACTTGAGCGTGCTCGGACCTTCCGCCGCAATGACGAGCAAGGCGATTACTGGCCAGGATATAACTATCTCTTGCGCCGCTCCGTGGACGGCGCGCCAGCAATGCGTTGGCAGCGCCTGATCTTCGGGCCGAACACATGGGATTATCCGCCCGGCGCCGTGCTCGACAGCGAGAATTTGACGCCTGTTGTTTTCACTACCGTGGAAGACGACCGCTTCGCCGCCGAACGGGGCCGCGTCGCTGAAACCGCGCCGGCCTATTCGGAAGCGTGGGAGATCCGATTCGTTAGCGCCGGGGAAGTGACGACCGACAGCGACCAATGAAGCCGCTGCGCCGCGCGCCTTACTCTCCGCATGCAAACGGTATTTCGGCGCTCATTTCCGAGCTTTCGGCGACGTCGCCGACGAGTCGCGCGCTCACCGTCAACGGCTCGCAGCCCGTGTCGAACAGCAAGACCGGCGCGATGAAGGTCTCGGCCTCATCATAGATCGAGACTTCGCTGGTCTGCGCTGCGATCAGCCGGTCATTGGAATCGCGCACAATGATCTCAACGGCGGCT
>JAUIJZ010000075.1 GCA_030430715.1 Alphaproteobacteria bacterium | reverse complement strand
ATGGAAGCCGCGCCCTCGGGGCTGATCACCGAATAGATCGAGTGCTCCAGCATCAGAACTTTATTGGCCGCGGCAATGGCGATGGCGCCGCCCGAGCCGCCCTCGCCCGAAACCACCGCCACCATTGGCACGCCGAGCATGAGGCACCGTTCGGTGGAGCGCGCGATCGCTTCGCCCTGGCCGCGTTCTTCAGCGCCAATGCCAGGATAGGCGCCCGCCGTATCGACGAAGCTGACCACAGGCAGCGAGAAGCGATCTGCCAAATCCATCAGGCGCACGGCTTTGCGATAACCTTCAGGGCGCGCCATGCCGAAATTGTGCTTCAGGCGATCCTGCGTGGTGCGGCCCTTCTCGTGGCCGAACACGACGCACGGCCGGCCAAGAAACTTGCCAGTGCCGCCGACAATGGCTGCGTCCTCGCCGAAAGCGCGGTCGCCGGCGAGTTCGACGAAATCAGTGACGAGCGCGGCGATATAATCCTTGAGGTGCGGCCGCTCCGGATGGCGCGCGACCAGCGTCTTTTGCCAAGGATCGAGCTTGGCGTAGATCGCGGCGAGCTGGCTTTCGGCCTTGACCTTCAGGCGCGAAAGCTCAATGCCTTGGGATATGGCGTCGGCGCCCGAGGCTTCCGCTAAGGCGGACAATTCCTCAATCTTGGCCTCGATCTCCGCGATCGGCTTTTCGAAATCGAGATAGCTGCGCAAAAGAGAATGTTCCCGGCCCCGGACCGCCCCGGAGCGGCGGACAATACAAGCGGCCACGCCGTCTTCAAGGCATTGCCCTAACAACGACAGGAACCTTGCACAGGCCGGGCCGCCGGGTTCATGTTGCAGGTGCGAACGAACCAGGAAAGCAGCCATGACCAAGCCGCCCCGCCAGTTTTTCTCCCCTTTGGCCACCGGCGCCCCCGCCCCGCTGCGTGAGCTGCCGACAACGCTGGAGCGAATGATCCATTTCGTGCCGTCTCATTTGGAGAAAGTGCGGGCCAAGGCCCCGGACATGGCCAGCCAGGTCGATGTGCTGCTGGCCAATCTGGAAGACGCCATCCCCGCCGACGCCAAGGATGCGGCGCGAGCCGGGGCGGTGGAAATGGGCCAGGCGCTCAAGGGCAAGGCTGTCGGCTATTGGAGCCGTATCAATGCGCTGAACTCGCCCTGGCACCTCGATGACGTGACCGAATTGGTGGCGGGCCTGGGCGACCGGCTCGACGTGATCATGGTGCCGAAGGTCGAGGGCCCGTGGGACATCCATTACATGGATCAGTTCTTGGCTTTGCTCGAAGCCAAGCACGGACTGACCAAGCCGATCCTGCTGCACGCGCTGTTGGAAACGGCGCAGGGCGTGGCGAACGTGGAAGCGATTTGCGGCGCCAGCCCACGCATGCAGGGCATTTCGCTCGGCCCCGCCGATCTCGCCGCGTCACGCAAAATGAAAACGACGCGCGTCGGCGGCGGCCATCCCGGCTATCGCGTGATTTCCGATCCCGCCGGCGAAGGCGGCGCGCGTGAAAGCGCACAACAGGATTTGTGGCACTACACGTTCGCGAAAATGGTCGATGCGTGCGCGATGCACGACATCAAACCATTCTATGGCCCATTCGGCGCCATCGACGATCCCGAAGCGTGCGAACAGCAATTCCGCAATGCGTTTCTGATGGGCTGCGTCGGCGCATGGTCGCTGCATCCCTCGCAAATCGCCATCGCCAAGAAGGTATTCAATCCGGACGTCGATGAAGTGAAATTCGCGATGCGCATTCTGGAAGCGATGCCAGACGGTTCGGGCGTCGCCATGCTCGACGGCAAGATGCAGGACGACGCCACCTGGAAACAGGCCAAGGTGATGGTCGATCTGGCCAAGCTGGTGGCGAGCAAAGATCCGGAGATGGCGAAGGCGTATGGGCTTTAGTTGTTATTCGCGGACGCCCGGATACACGCATTTGCACTGAGCGGCTTTTGTTGCCAACTTAGCCTGATAAAGGGAGGGCGGCATGAGACATTTCGTTATCGCACTCGCAATGAGTGCAGCGCTCGCAGCGTGCAATCCGCAAGCATCACAAGATAGCGCGGACGCCACAAGCGGCGGCGATGGGCCACGCTTCTACGGCGAACAGAGCTTTACGATCCTGTACGAGCAGACCGGAAACCAGTCCGGCTCTTGGACCGAGCATGTGCGAGACTGGGGCGATCAGCGGGTCGAGATCAAGAACCTGACCATGTCGATGACGGTCCCCGGTTTGCCGACACAGACGCAAACGCAAAACGACCGCACGGTCTATAACGGCGATCAGATCATCAACATCAACCAGGAGACTGGCGCGACGACAATCACGACCAACCCGCTCTATGCCAACCTTGTTGCGGCGATGGGCGATCAGGATGGCGTCGAGTATGGCCAGATGTTGATGACGCAAATGGGCGCGCAGCCGACGGGCGAAACAGCGACGGTCGCGGGGCATGAATGCTCCTATTGGGCACTGGCCGGCACACGGACATGCATCACGCCATGGGGCGCCTCGCTGCGCATCGAGAGCAATGTGGGGCCGGTTTCGATCGTGCGCACGGCGACAGAGGTACGCATCGGCGATGGCGGCCCCGATGAAGCATTCGCCTATGATGCGGACGCCGCCACGCAGGGCCCGGACATCGGCGCCCTTCTCGAAAAACTGTGAATTTAGACGGGCCGCCAAGGGCTCGCTTTCCGGCTGTTCCTCAAAGACTCGGCGCCTAATCGTGGGGCGCCGGTTCTGATCTTGCTCCCTGCACCCGCATCATCAGCGCGATCACCATGGAACATGGCCCGCAACGCGGAAATTGCGGGCGCCACCGCTTAATTTACAAAACAGCCCATGCCAGATTCTTCTCACTCCCCCGACAAGCAGCGCGCGCGCGCATTTTTTCGCGTGCCGCGTTTGTTGCGTCGTTTGCGCGGCCCCATTCTGCTCATGCTTGCGGCGCTTGGGTTCGCTCTGCTCGGCGAACGGCTGGAGTTGGAAGAAAATTATACCTCCGCGCTCGTTCTGGCTGCGAAGATTTGTACAGCTGGCGCGATCGGCTGGGCCATCACCAATACCGTCGATGCCGCGATTGCCCGTCAATTATCTATGTTGCGGCAACGCTGGTCGAACGACCTCGACATGCGCCGCCGCACAACACGCTTGGATGTGCTGCGGCGCGTTTGGAATGTGATCGGCGGCGTCGCGACGATGGCGGCGGTGTTCACCGTCATCCCCTGGGCGCGGCAGATCGGCGTTTCGATGTTTGCCTCCGCCGGCATCGCCGGCATTGCGCTCGGCATCGCGGCGCGGCCGATGCTGGCGAACCTGATCGCCGGCCTGCAAATCGCCTTCACACAACCGATCCGCATCGAGGATGCGGTGGTGGTCGAAAACGAATGGGGCTGGATCGAAGAGATCGGCCTCTTTTATGTGGTGATCCGTGTGTGGGATTGGCGCCGCCTTGTCGTGCCGCTCTCGCATTTCATCGAAAAGCCATTCCAGAATTGGACCCGCGAATCCGGCACCATTATCGGCAGCATCATCTGGGAAGTGGATCATCGCGCCCCCATCGCCGCCATGCGCGAGGAATTGCACGCCATTTGCCGCCGCAGTCCGCTCTGGGACAGCCGCATCGCCAATCTGCAGGTGACCGACACGAACGAGCGCACCATTTCCATTCGCGCCCTGGCCAGCGCCCCCAACGCGCAGGACGCCTGGGATTTGCGCTGCTTCATCCGCGAGGAAATGATCGTTTGGCTGCAAACCCGGCATCCGGAAGCGTTGCCGCGCCTGCGCGCGGAGACCGTGCCGAACGCCGCGCCGCAGCGCGCGGGCCAGCCTGCGCACGAAGCGCAAAGCGCGTGATGTGACGGCAGTCACCGCGAACGGGCGCGTTTTTGTGGCGTCATGCACGCCATGAAACAGGCCCACATCATCGCCGCGCTGCTGATCGCGTCGGTCGCCTATTTTAGCTTGTCCGCCGCAATTGCCGCGCACTGGGACTTCTAGCGCCGCGCAGGCGCAACGGCTTCTCAAGCCAAGCTGCATGCGTTTATGCTGCCCATCCCACATCGCTGCGTCTGGGATGGATTTATGCGTTTGTTTCTACCGCTGTTGGCATTGGCGTTCTCCGCGTTCGCGCCCGCATCCCATGCGCAGGATGTCAGCGCCCGCGAGAGCGCACGGATCGAGCGCATTCTGCGGCGCACGCCGCTTATCGATGGCCACAATGACCTCGCCTGGTCACTGCGCGCCAATTTCGACAGCGACCTTGAGCGCGTCGATCTCAATAGCGACACGCGCGAACTTTCCACGCCAATGCATACGGATTTTCCGCGCCTGCGCGCGGGCGGCGTCGGCGCGCAATTCTGGTCGGTCTATGTGCCGGCGCGCTATAGCGCGCCCGAATCCACGGCGCTGGTGTTCGAACAAATCGATCTGATGCAGCGTATTATCGCGCGCTATCCGCGCCAGCTCGAATTCGCCGACAGCGCCGGCGACATCGTGCGCATCCATCGCGCCGGCCGCATCGCCTCCATGTTCGGCATGGAAGGCGGCGAAGCGATCAACAACAATCTGGCGCTGCTGCGGAGTTTCCGCCGCGCCGGCGTGCTTTACATGACGCTCACGCACGCGACGACGATCGATTGGGTCGATAGCGCCACGGACGCGCCGCAGCATGAGGGATTGTCGCCATTCGGCGAAGAAGTGGTGCGGGAAATGAACCGCATCGGCATGCTGGCGGACCTCTCACACGTCTCCGCCGACGCCATGCGCGACGCGATCCGCGTGAGCGAAGCGCCGGTGATCTTCTCCCACTCTTCCGCCTTCGCCATAACGGCGCATCCGCGCAACGTGCCCGACGATGTTTTAGAGATGATGCGCGCCAATGGCGGCGTGGTGATGGTCAATTTCAATGCGCCCTTCGTTTCCGAAGCCATGCGCGCGTGGAGCGCGCAACGCCGCGCCGAAGACGCGCGGCTGAACAGCCTCAACCCAGGCAACGCGGAAGCGGCGCACGCAGGGCTCGCCGCTTGGATGGAAGCGAACCCGCACCCGCGCGTGACGGTGAGCGACGTCGCCGATCATGTCGAGCACATCGCGCGCGTGGCCGGACACGCCCATGTCGGCCTCGGCGCGGATTATGACGGCGTCTTTTATCTGCCCGAGGGCATGGAAGGCGTCGACGGCTACACGCCGCTCTTTGCGGAGCTTATGCGGCGCGGCTGGAGCGACGCGGAGATCGCCGCTTTGGCTGGCGGCAATTTATTGCGGGCGCTGCGCGAAGCAGAACGGTTCGCGCACCGCTCATAAAGAGGGAGCGCTCAGCAAGCGCCCCCTCTCATTACTCAAAGAATCTCGCGCGTTAGGTCGCATTCTCCAAGGATTGAACGCGCTCAAGATGCGCGCGCAAGGTCGGCAAGTTGTCCTCCGCAAACGTGCGCAAAGGCCCCGTCGGAGCGGTGGTGGCGTAACGCTCGAAAATCTGCACCGCATCCTCATGCACTTCGACCTGCGTATCGAGGAACGCATCGTCGAAGCTTTCACCGGAATTGTTGCGCAAATTGTTGATGCGATCGCTTTGACCTGTATCCAATGCAGGCGAAGGCGCGGCCATGTCCGCGGCAGCGACGGCTTCAACGAATTGCTGCGCCGTACTATTATGATTTTCCAAGAGCATGGCCGCTAACGCTTTGACGTCTTCGCGTTCGGCGCGGTCAGCCGCCAATTGAGACAACGCAATCTCGTAATGGTTGGCGTTAGCCGCAGCGGCGACAAAATCGGCGTCACTCATGGCCGCCACCTGCGGCGCGGCTATTTCCGAAGCCGCATCATCTGACGCGGTTTGTGCTTGTTGACCGCACGCCGTCAAGGCAAGCGCGCTCACCGCAAGTATGACAGTTTTATGCATGTAGGTGCTCCTATTCCGGCACGCGCGCCGGAATAGCGGAAAACGCGGGCGCGGCAAGCCCGTTCCCGTATCACTGCTTTAGTGCGGAACATGCACGGGCGCACTCCGTTCCATATCAAACCATGGAGGATTGCATGAGCACCGAACCCCGCAACGATGCCGCTCGCGTCTGGAAGCTGATGGAGCAAATCAATGTCTGTATGCTCGCATCAAAGGATGGCGATAAAATCCGCGCCCGCCCGATGCACCCGACAGCGCGCGAACCTGAGAACGCAATCTATTTTCTGACAAGCACTGACGGCCATACCGATGATGAGTTGCAGAATGAGGATGAGGTCTGCCTCAGTTTTGCTGAGCCGGACAACGGCAAATACCTTGTGGTCACAGGCAGGGCGCGCATACTGGAAGACCGACCGCTTATTCATGAGCTTTGGAGCATCGGCGCCGAAGCGTGGTGGGACGGCCCTGACGATCCGCGCGTGCGCGCAATAGAAGTAACGCCCCAGGACGCCCAATTCTGGGATGGCCCACATGGGGCTACAGCGATGGTGCAGCTTACGCTTGCGGCAGCAACCGGCGCGAAGCCCGATATGGGCGATCAGCGCAAAGTGGATTTGCACTAATCGCGCGTGATTATTTGCAATATGCGCGCACCTGTGACGAGGTGCGCGCATGCGCTTCATCGCGTTCCTTACAATTCTTCTTCTCGGCGCCTGCGCAACATCGCCAGCGCCGATTAATGCCCCGCGATTTACCCCGGAAGCGGCAGTCCATCACATATCTCAACCCGGTGAAGATGTGTTGGTGCTGGCGTTCTCCGGCGGCGGCGCCCGCGCGGCGGCGTTTCAGCTTGGCGTTTTACAGGAATTGCGCGCCACGCATGGCGCCGACAATCGTCCACTGACTGAACATGTGGGATTTGCCACCGCAGTATCGGGAGGCGCAATCCTATCGGCTTATTTCGCTCTGCACGGCGATGATGGGCTCGATAGCTTTCGCGCCACTTATCTCGATAAGGATTGGCGGCTGAATAATCTGTTCGCGCCGACGACTTGGTGGCGCGCGGTGCGCGGCGGCGCCAATGGACCAGATCAGCTTGCGGACTGGCTCGACCGCGAAATCTATGATGGCGCACTTATGCGCGACGCCACGCGCGGACCGCGCGTCATCATCAACGCCACTGACCTCTATAATGCGACACCGTTTGCATTCACGGAGACATTCTTCACCGGCATCTGCAGCGATTTGAGCAGCATCCGCGTAGCCGATGCGGTCGCCGCTTCCATGGCCGTGCCACTGATCTTCCGGCCAGTCCTTGTGGAAACCTATACCGAACAGTGCGCGGCGCCGGCTTGGCCGGACGCCATCTTACAGGATCGGTCCACGCCGGAAGCGGTGCGCGCCACCGCGCGCGCGTTTGAGAATTACAGCGACAGCGCCGCGCAGACATATCTTCACCTGGCCGATGGCGGCGTGTTTGACAATTTCGGCCTCTCAAGCATCGCCGTGATGCGCGCCGCGGGGCCGCCGCCCTCTCCGCTCACGGAAAGCGAGGCGCGCGAGGCACGGCGGATGCTCGTGCTGGTGGTGAACGCCGAGCGGCGGCGCGAACGCCCCTGGCCGCACGAAGCCTCTGGTCCCAATGGCGTCGACGCGTTGGCGACGACGATTGATGTCGCGACCGACGCCGCAAAACGGAGCGCTTTGGACGCCTTCCGCGCCAGCCTGGGCGATTGGCGCGACGAAATCGTGCGCTATCGCTGCGCCGCGCCGGAGGCCGCGGAGGATTGCGCGGCGCTTGAGATTGCGTTGGAGGTCATCTCGCTGCGCGACGCCGAAGGCGGCCCGGACGATCTCATCCAAACGCCCACGCTTGTATCTTTGCCGCGCGAGACGATCGATGCGCTGATCGCGGGCGGGCGCGCGGCCGTGCGCGGCAACGAAGCCGTTCAGGCGTTTGCACGCCCTAGCCCCTGAGCGTTCCGCTCGCCAATGTCAGATTGGCGCCGTGAGCTTTAGGCCCACAACGCCCGCAACGATTAGTGCAATGCAGGCAAGCCGGGCGAGGTTCGCGCTTTCCTCGAATGCGACGATACCCACGATCGCCACGCCGACAGCGCCGATGCCCGTCCAAATGGCGTAAGCCGTGCCGATGGGCAGGCTCTGCGCGGCGCGGGCCAGCAGATAAAGAGAAGCGGCAATCGCCGCGATGGTGATCGCGGATGGCGCCAGGGCGGAAAATCCGCGCGTGTATTTCAATCCAATCGCCCAGACGATTTCGAGCGCGCCTGCGGCGAGGAGCATGAGCCAGGCATGCATTGACGGCCTCCTTAAAGGGGCCGTCCCCAAACATCGCGGATACGCGCAGGCCGTCCTGCGCTCGCACTATATGGGGCGCTATCGCCGCGCGTCCTAGCCCCTGAGCGTTCCGCCAGTCGCTTTCATCACGGCGCTGACGATCTTGGCGCTCGCCGCTTCGATGTCGGCATCGGTGAGCGTTTTCTCGCGCGGCTGCAGCGTTACTTCGATAGCGAGCGACTTCTTGCCGGCGGCCATGCGCTCACCGCGATAGATGTCGAACAGCGCGACATCGGCGATAAGCTGCTTATCGGCGCCAAACGCAGCACGCACGACATCGGCGGCAGGGACGCCGTCATCGACGATGAAAGCGAAGTCACGCGATAGCGGCTGCAACTCCAGCTTCTCCAGCGGCGGCTTGGCGCGCGAGCCTTTCGCACGCGGCGCGGGCACCGCATCGAGGAAAATTTCGAACGCAAGCGCCGGCGCATCGACGCCAATCGCCTTCAATGCACGCGGATGGATCTCGCCGAATATGGCGAGCACTTTGTTGCCGAGGCGCAAAGCGCCCGCCCGGCCCGGACGCCAATGCGCGGGCACATCGCTCGACGTTTGCAATGACGCCACCGGGGCGCCAAGCGCTTCGAGCACGACGAGGCAATCGCGCTTGATGTCGAAAATGTCGGGCTGCGGCGCCGCCCGCCAATGGCGCGGCGGACGCGCGCGCCACACGGCTGCGACGGTACGCTGCTGGCCGCTGTCTTCGGTGCTGCCATAGGCCGGGCCGGCTTCGAATAGGCGCGCATCTTCAAAGCCGCGGTCGGCGTTCTTCTGCGCGGCGGCGAGCAATTGCGGCAACGCGCTGGGGCGCATGCAATCGAGATCGGAAGCAATCGGATTGGCGACGAGCATCTCTTCAGCGCCGCCGCCGAACGCTCGCGCTTGCGCGCGCGAACAAAAACTCCAGGTGATGGCTTCGAGATAGCCGAGCGATGCGGCGGCGCGGCGCGCCAGGCGCGTGCGGCTTTCGCCGACGCTGGCCGGAGGCGCGCGGAAACCAGACGCGCGCGGCGGCGCCAGTTCCGGCATTTTGTCGTAGCCTTCGATGCGCGCGACCTCTTCGACCAGATCAGCGGCGCCTTCGATGTCGCGCCGCCATGAGGGCGGCTGCACGATGAAATTCTTGGAGCCCTGCCCCTCGCCACTTACTTCGAAGCCGAGATCCTTCAGCACGGCGCGCACGCGCGGCGCCTTCACTTCGATGCCGGCGATGCGGCGCACGCGGTCGGGATCGAACGTCACCGGCGCGGGCGGCGCAATGGTTTCGCCGGCGACATAGACTTCGCTCGGCTCACCGCCGCACAGATCGAGGATGAGGCGCGTGGCGAGTTCGAGGCCCGGCAGCGTGAAATCGGGATCGACGCCGCGCGCGAAACGATATTGCGCATCGGAGACGATGCCTGTCGCGCGGCCGGTGCGGTGCGTGCGCGCCGGATCGAAATAAGCGCTTTCGATGAAGACATCCGTGGTGGCTTCGCTGGAGCCGGATTCCTCGCCGCCCATCACGCCGCCAAGTCCGAGCACTTTGTCGTCGTCGGCGATCACGCACATATCCGGCGTGACGTTGTACACATTGCCGTCGAGCGCTTTGAAGCTTTCGCCGTCGCGGCCCAGGCGCGCGCGGATCACGCCCTTAACCTTCGACGCGTCATAGACGTGCAGCGGGCGCGCGCGATCGAGCGAGAGCAGATTGGTGACATCGACAAGCGCATTGCGCGGACGCAGGCCCACGGCGCGCAAGCGCTGTTGCAGCCACGCCGGCGACGGGCCGTTCTTCACGCCGCGAATGACGCGGCCGGCGAACAGCGGGCACGCATCCTTGTCGTCGGTTTCGATCTTGATCGAACACGGGAACGCGCCGCGCACGGGCAGGATTTGCTTTGCGGTCGTTTTGCCAAGACCGGCGGCGGCAAGATCGCGCGCGATGCCATGCACGCCGAGCCAATCGGGGCGATTGGGCGTGACTTCAATGTCGATCACCGGATCGTTGAGGCCGAGCGCTTCAGCGACAGGCGTGCCGACTTTGAGTTCGGGATCGAGTTCAAGAATGCCGTCGGCTTCGTCGTCGAGTTCAAGCTCGGCGCCGGAGCACAACATGCCGTTGGAGACCACGCCGCGCACGGGCCGCGCTTCTAGCGTTACATCGAGGCCGGGAACATAGGCGCCGATCGGCGCGAACGCGGTGACGAGGCCCGCGCGCGCATTCGGCGCGCCGCAGACGATTTCAAGCTGGCCCTGCGCGGTTTCGACCTGGCAGACCTGCAGCTTGTCGGCGTTCGGGTGCTTGGCGGCGCTGATGACGCGCGCGACGGTGAAGGCTTTGAGCTTTTCGCCCGCATCCTCGACGCTTTCGACCTCAAGCCCGGTCATGGTCATGCGCTCGACGATCTCGTCGATGCTCGCATCGGTGGCGAGATGCTCTTTGAGCCAGGAGAGCGTGAATTTCATCAGCCAATCCCCTGCGCGAGGCCGGGCAGCAGATACGGGCTGAAGCCATAATGCTTGAGCCAGCGCGTGTCGGCGTCGAAGAAGGCACGCAGATCCGGCATGCCGTATTTCAGCATGGCGAGCCGATCGATGCCCATGCCGAAGGCGTAGCCCTGGTATTTGTCGGGATCGATGCCGCAATTCTTCAGCACGTTCGGATGCACCATGCCGGAGCCAAGAATTTCCAGCCAATCATTGCCGGCGCCGATTTTGATCTGACCGCCAGAACGATCGCAGCCGACATCGACTTCCGCTGATGGCTCCGTGAACGGGAAATGGTGCGGACGGAAACGCAGGCGCACATCATCGACTTCGAAGAAGGCTTTGATGGCGGCAATCAGCACGCCCTTGAGATCGGCCATGCTCGTGGTCTCGTCGATGACGAGCCCTTCGATCTGGTGAAACATCGGCGTGTGCGTGGCGTCGGAATCCTTGCGGAAGGTGCGGCCCATGCAGACCATGCGGATGGGCGGCTTCTGCTTCAGCATGGTACGCACTTGTACCGGCGAGGTGTGCGTGCGCAGCACTTTGCGCGCGCCATCTTCGCCCTTCGCATCGAGGAAGAAGGTATCGTGCGTTTCGCGCGCGGGATGGTTGGGCGGAAAGTTGAGCGCGGTGAAATTGTTGAAGTCGGTCTCGATGTCGGGGCCTTCCTCGACCGCGAAGCCCATCTCGCCAAAGATCGCCGCGAGTTCTTCCATCACTTGTGAGACCGGATGGATCGCGCCGATGCGCGGCTTGATCGGCGGCAGCGTGACGTCGACCGCCTCGGCTTGCAGCTGACGCTCCAGCGCGGCTTCGGCCAGTGCGGCCTTCTTGGTGAGGATGGCTTCGCTGACTTTGTCCTTCAGCACGTTGAGCGCCGCGCCATAGGTTTTGCGCTCATCCGGGCTCATCTGGCCGAGATTACGCATCAGCGCCGAGATTGAGCCCTGCTTGCCGAGCGCTTCAACGCGCAGCGTCTCAAGCGACGCTTCATCGCCCGCCGCTTCGGCGCGCGCGAGCAAATCGCGTTCGAGAGAATCCAGATCGTTGTTCGTCGCGTTCATTGGCGCTCCCCGTCCCTCTCCCCTTGAGGGAGAGGGGGGTCGTGCGCAAGCACGACCGGGTGAGGGGTATAAACGAAACTATTTGGAGTAGCGGACGCACCCCTCATCCGTCCGCCGCTCGTTCGCGGCGGACACCTTCTCCCACATGGGGAGAAGGTCTTCACCGCTTACTTCAGTGCGGCTTGGGCTTGCGCAACAAGACCCTTGAAAGCCGCCGGCTCGTTCATGGCGATGTCGGCCATGACCTTGCGGTCCAGCTCGATGCCCGCCTTGGCGAGCCCGCTGATAAATCGGGAATAGGTCAGGCCCTCTTCCCGCACAGCGGCGTTGATGCGCTGAATCCAGAGCGCGCGGAACGTGCGCTTCTTATTCTTGCGGTCGCGATAGGCGTAGAGGCCGGCCTTCTCGACGGCGGCATTGGCCGTGCGGAAGGTGTTCTTGCGGCGGCCATAATAGCCTTTCGCCTTCTTCAGAACTTTCTTGTGACGGGCGTGCGCGGTGACGCCCCCTTTGACGCGTGCCATGGGTCAGTCTCCGCTTAATCGAGGCCGTAGGGGATCCAGAGCTTGACGCGCTTGGCGTCCGGCTCGGCCAGCACGGCGGTGCCGCGGTTCTGGCGGATATACTTGCCGCTATGGCTGATCAGGCGGTGGCGTTTGCCGGCGACGCCAGCCTTCACCTTACCCGACGCGGTGAGCTTAAAGCGCTTTTTCACGCCGCTCTTCGTCTTCATCTTCGGCATTTGGTCCTCCTGATTGGGACAAACAGGCGTCCGGAGACGCCAAAAGGACCGCCACGGCATGCCGTTTCGCCGGGCGATCCAGAGAAGGGCGGGCGTTTAGCATGGCCCCGGCCCTCAAAGCAATGCCCGCTCAGCGCTGGCGGCGCGGGGCCGCCCGGCTTATGCTTAACGCCCCTGGGGAGACGCCGATGCAGACGCCGCGCAACCTAACCGAGGCCAAGCAGCTTGTCGGCCGCGAAGCGCGCCGGATCGGCGGCTCGTTGAGCGCCATTGCCGGCTCGCGCTGGCTGCTGGCGATCCTGGCCACCTTCGCGGTCGTGTTCGGCTCACACCTTATCTATGCGCCGCAGCGCCTGCCGAGCGTGAGCGGGCTGTCGCTGGTGCAGGTCGGGCTGCCGCCGAGCGTGGATTTTGGCGAACTGGGCCAGCAAGCCAGCCAATTGGCCAGCGAGCGCCAAGACGAGGCGCAGAGCGTGCGCGGCGAGATCGTCGCCGAGATCGATGCGCGTCAGGCCGAAGACCCCGGCTTCATCCCGATGCTGAACATGATTGGGTTTGGCATCGCGCTGGCGCTGCTGCTGGCCAACATGACGCTGATGACGCTGCGCAGGCGTGAGACGCGGGGGTGAGCGCCGCCTTTCGCCCCATGAAGACATGGCATGCGCGCTGCGACTGACTACGGAAAATACTCTATTCCTGCCGCAAGAGGCCTATGTGGATGACTGAGCTATTCGAGCGTTGGGAAACAACCTTCACAAACATTGAGATGCTCAAACATGGAACCTACCCTAAGGTGGAGCGGTTCGGAGGAGCATACATCGACGAGCCAACGATACGTAATAAAGGCTTGTTCAACTTCGCGCTTGGCTACCGAAAACATGCCCGATTCTTGATGAATAAATCGGGCATTCTTCTGTTTGAGTACCAGTCAATGGGCGGCTTCGTTGTGCATGAAATCCCTTTGAGGGAGGTCACAGATGTCCGCACGAGTGAAGGTTTATCACCGGCTGACGTACAAATCGTTGGCTCGAACGGAAAGACCGCATCGTTTCAGACAAATGATCCGAAGTTTTTCCGTGAAGCGATCATGGCCGCGTTACAACGCTAGAAGCCTCAAGCTCGTTTGATGCGTCCGGTGCTGCGCCCACGATGCGTTTGCCCCACGACGAGAATGCGGCTTCGCCGCTCCGGGATGACGGTTTTCTCTGCAATTAGCTTTTGCTGAAACCAAACCGATATGGCGGCAGCCTGTCTTGGGGCCACCCCGCCCACGGACCGGGTGAAACGGCGACGAGCGTCAGTGCGCCGTGGGGCGTTTCGACTGGGAAGCCATCAAGCGAGAGTTCGCGCCGGCCTACGCCTTCAATATCCACGCGTAGACGCAAGCGCCCGCCCCATACGCAACGCGCATCTTGCGGGCAGCGGCTATCCTCCAGCACCTCAAGCGGCCGCACGCGCAAGCCGCCGCCAAGATCGGCGGTTTCGCCAATGCCCGCAGCTACGATTCCCGGCTCGGCAAGCGCGGCGTCGCGCTGTTCAAGGTCCATGCGAATGTGTTCGGGCAGCTCAGCACGATTGACCGGCTGCGCTGACGCGCAGCCGGCAAGCAAAACCGCAGCGATGATAAGGGCGCGCATTACAAGATTTCTTCGTTATTCGAGCCTGAAGGGGATACGCAAATGAACGCGGCGACCTTCCGTTGGCCGCCCGTCTATTTCACTCTCAAGACGCATCTGCGACGCGATCTCCAGGGCCGCAAGACCGAATCCATGTTCCGGTGGACTTTCTGAAGCGATAGCGCACCGAAGCGCACCTTCAGTACCGACAAGGCAGTCGAGTTCGGCCAGCCCACTGACGTGTTGGGCGAGCGCGATGGAGGGAAATGCCTCAAGAGCTTGGCGACCGTCGATCTGAACCCGCCATTGTAATCGCTCTATTAACTCAGCTGCCGCCAGTTCGGCTGTTGTTGGCGCGGCGCCCGTGAGCTCTGCGCGCGACGGATCAAAGCCAACGCTTGCTCTTAACGAGCAAGCAAAAACACCCGCCTCTTTTGCTGGCTCTGCTCGGCTTCGCGCGATCACGCGAACTGGGCCGGAGCCGTTCGCTGCACCGACCTGAACCTCACTGCCACCCTCAGCATCGGAGATGCGATAGTGATGCACCTCGAAACCGGTGGGAGTGCGCGAAGTGGACACCAGCTCACCTTCCACCTCTGGCTGAGCCGCCTGAGCCGCTTGCAACGCGCCTGTTCGCTCTTCAATGGAAGCGACTAGGTCCGTGAGCACATCGAAACATTGCTCCTGAACTTCAACTGATTCATCACGCACGAACGTGAGCACGTCTAAGGTGTCGTGCGTCAACATGATGTCGACACCGAACGAAAGCTCACCCAACCTGACCGGCGGCGGCCCTCGAAGCACAGGCATTTCACGGTCCAAGCCGATGCTTTCCGGGGTCGCGGTCGTGAGCGTCGTCACGAGTTCACTCATCGGCATACCCAGTCGATAGGGGCCGAATTCGATACTTGCAGGCTGCGCCGTTGCGGCACCCGCAGACGCAAAGAGCACGCTA
>JAUIJZ010000074.1 GCA_030430715.1 Alphaproteobacteria bacterium | reverse complement strand
ATGTGCCGCCTTTCCGTAGCAATGTCAAGCTTTATATATGTATAGCATGCCCAAGGGCCGCAAGCGTTGATTCAGCAAAGCTTTCACTGAGCGTTGGATGCACATGAATACTGTCCGCGATATCCTCCAGCCTTGACCCCATTTCAAGCGCCAGTGCAAATTCACCGGATAATTCCGAAATATGAGGGCCAACCGCGTGGATACCAACGATCACATGGTTATCTTTCCGGGCCGTGACACGCACAAAACCACCACTTTCACCGGCTTCCATCGTCAGAGCACGGCCATTGGCCATCAGCGGAAACTGGCCGACCACGGTTTCAATGCCGGCTTTAGCCTGCACATAGGCAATGCCCGCGCCCATCAGGCCCGCGCCGATCACAGCGACCTTCTTGATCTCGTATTGCGGCACATCTTTCGGGCGGTTGCCGCCCTTGGCCAGCGCCTGCATCGACACGAACAGCGAGCGCATCATGCCTTTGGCTTGCGGCGTCGCGGCGGTCTTGGCGAAGTAGCGGCTTTCGATGCGCAAGGCCGCGTCCATCGGCACCTGCACGCCTTCATAGATGCAGGACATGATGTGGCGTTGCGCCGGGAAGTTCAGATTGGTCTGCTTCGAGACCATCGCATTGCCGCCAATGGCGATCATCGTGCCGGCCGGCGAGTGCGGGCCGTCCTTGACGCGATACCCTTTCACATCCCACGGCGCGACCGCCTTCGGGTTCGCCTTCACCCATGTCTTCGCCGCTTCGACCGTTTCTCCAGCCGGCACGACTTCATTCACATAGCCGAGCGCTTTGGCTTCCTGCGGCGACTTATCACCGCCTTGCAGAATGAGCATGGCCGCATTCTGCACGCCGATCAGGCGCGGCAGACGCTGCGTGCCGCCGGCGCCGGGCAGCAGGCCGACCTTCGCTTCCGGCAGGCCGAGCTTGATCTTTGGATTGTCCGCGACAACGCGATAATGGCAGGCGAGACATAGCTCCAAGCCGCCGCCAAGCGCGAGCCCTTCGAGCGCAACCGCGACAGGCTTGCCGCACGTTTCGAGCTCACGATAGATGCGCGTGGTTTTGTACGAGACATCGAAATAGAGCTTGAGCCGCTCCTCTTCGGTCTTGGCCGCATCGGCGCCAGCTTCCAACTCGTCGAGATCGGCGCCCGCGCAAAAGCCCGTCGCTTTGCCGGATTGAAACACCGCGCCCTTGATGGCGTCTTCCGTTTTGATGCGCTTGGCGATGTCGCCGAGTTCCTGAACGGCTTTGAGCGTCATCGTGTTCATCGAGCGCCCGGGCACATCGAAGGTAATGAGGGCTATGCCGTCGCCATCGATTTCGATCTTCCAGTTTTCCATGACCCTCACTCCTATACCCGGTTGACGGCGGCGGCCTGAGCCGCCGCCATCCTTAATCACACGCGTTCGATCACCGTGGCCGTGCCCATGCCAGCGCCGATGCAGAGCGTGACCAGCGCACGCTCTTTGTCGGCGCGCTCAAGCTCGTCGACCATCGTGCCGAGGATCATCGCGCCGGTGGCGCCGAGCGGGTGACCCATGGCGATGGCGCCGCCATTGACGTTGACCTTTTCCATGTCGAGATCGAGCGCCTGCACCCAGCGCAACACGATCGCCGCGAATGCTTCGTTCAATTCCCAAAGGTCGATGTCCTTCTTGGTCATGCCAAGCTTGGTCATCAGCTTCTTGGTCACGAACTCAGGCCCCGTCAGCATGATAGACGGCTCCGACCCGATCGAAGCAGCGCCGACAATGCGCGCGCGCGGCTTGAGGCCCAGCGCTTCGCCCATTTCCTTGGTGCCGATCAGCACGCCTGCCGCGCCGTCGACGATGCCGGAGGAATTGCCGGCCGTGTGTACGTGATCGATCTTCTCAAGTTCGGGATAGCGCTGTTGAATCACCGCGTCGAAGCCCGGCATCATTTCGCCCTGCGCTTTGAAGCTCGGCTCCAGCGACGCCATCGATTGCATGCTCGCATCCGGACGCATGTGCTCGTCACGATCGAGCAGCACTTGGCCGAGCTGATCCTTGACCGGCACGATCGATTTCTTGAAGCGGCCTTCCTGCCACGCTTTCGCGGCGCGCTGCTGGCTCTGCACCGCGAACGCATCGACGTCCGTGCGGGAGAAGCCGTATTTCGTCGCGATGGTGTCGGCGCTGATGCCTTGCGGCACGAAATGGATCTTCATGGCGATCTCGGGATCGGTCGGCCAGGCGCTGCCGTTCGACAGCATCGGCACGCGGCTCATCGATTCCACGCCGCCGCCAATCGCCATGTCGGCTTCGCCCGACTTCACCTTCGCCGCGGCGATGTTCACAGCTTCGAGGCCCGAGGCGCAGAAGCGGTCAACCTGCGCGCCGGCGACGCTCTCTGAATAGTCGGCGGCCAGCACGGCGATGCGGGCGATGTCGCCGCCTTGCTCGCCGATCGGCATGACACAGCCGAGCATCACGTCATCCACTTTCGACGTGTCGAGATCATTGCGCTCACGTAGCGCCTCAAGCACTTGCGCCGCCAGTTCGACCGACGTCACTTCGTGCAGCGTGCCGGTCGCCTTGCCCTTGCCGCGCGGCGTGCGCACCGCGTCATAAATATAAGCCTCACGCATGGTTCGTACTCCAAACTTCGCACCCTAGGCGGGACCGGAGTCGTCCCGTGACGCCCATCCAGGCGCCTACTCCGCTGACCGCTCGCACCGGGCCGGCGCGAGCGCGGCAAAATTATTCTTCCACCACCACTTCGCCACGAAACGAATTGGCGATGAAGCACATCTCGTGCGCGCGATGATGCAGATCGTGCAATTGCGCGGCGTCGGGCCGCTTATCTTCGGACCAAGCAATATCCGGCTTCAGCGTTACTTTCGTGAGGCTGATGCGGCCTTCGTCGTTCTTGCCCAAAATGCCTGCTGCGCAATCGACATAAGAATCGATCACAAAGCCCGCCCGCCGCGCGACATCCAGGAACGTCAGCATGTGGCACGAGGAGAGCGACGCAACGAGCATCTCCTCGGGATCGACCGCATCCTCACGCGAAAGCGGCACGCGCACCACGCTGGGGGAAGACGAAGCCGGAACCGTCACGCCGCCATCGAAGCTCATTTCATGCGCACGCGAATACTTGCCCTTCGCAAAGTCTCCGTCGTCGCGCTTCCATGCGATCTTAGCGTGACATTCCGTCATGGATCAGAACGCCTCCGCAGGAAGCGCCATCACCGGATCGGCGCCGGATTTCAGCTTCGCCAGGTGCGCGCCCGCCTCCGGCGTCACGCGGGCGATGAAATAGCGGCCCGTCGCCAGCTTGGTGTCGAAATACGCATCCGCGCCGTTGGCTTTCTTGCCGGCCAGCGCCGCCTTTGCCTGCAACGCCCACATATAGGTGAGCGCGGCGATGCCGAAGAGGTTGAGGAAATCGTGGCTCGCAGCGCCGGCATTGTCGAAATTCGACATGCCGTTCTGCATCAGCCACATCGCGCCCTCCTGCAATTCGCCCTTCGACTTTTGCAGCGCTTCGACGAAATCCTTCAGCTCGGCGTCGTTTTCGTTTTCGTGAATAAAGTCGTCGATCTCGGCGAAGAACGAAAACAGCGCGCGTCCGCCATTGGCGCCGAGCTTGCGCCCCACCAGATCGAGCGCCTGAATGCCATTGGCACCCTCATAGATCATTGTGATGCGCGCATCGCGCACGAACTGGCTCATGCCATGTTCTTCGATATAGCCGTGACCGCCGAAGATTTGCTGGCAATCGGTCGCGGTGAGATAGCCCTTCTCGGTGAGATAGCTTTTGATCACCGGCGTCATCAGCGCCATGTAATCTTCGGCCTTCTCGCGCACCTTCTCATCCGGCGACACATTCAACAGATCGCCATGCAGCGCGGTCCAGAACGCAAACGCGCGCGCACCTTCATTGAAACTCTTCGCATCCATCAGCATGCGCCGCACATCTGGATGCACAATAATCGGATCGGCCGGACCGTCCGCGTTCTTCGGCCCCGTCAGCGAACGCCCCTGCACGCGGTCCTTCGCGTAGATGACGCCATTCTGATACGCGACTTCCGATTGACTGAGACCCTGCAGCCCCACGCCGAGACGCGCCACATTCATCATCGTGAACATCGCGCTGAGGCCCTTGTTTTCAGCGCCGATCAGATAGCCGACCGCATCGTCATAATTGAGCACGCACGTCGAGTTGCCGTGGATGCCCATCTTCTCTTCGAGCTTGCCGCACACGACGCCATTGCGTTCGCCGAGCGCGCCATCCTCCTTGACGATGAATTTGGGCACGATGAACAGAGAGATGCCCTTCGTGCCGCCCGGCGCGCCTTCAATGCGCGCGAGCACAAGGTGGATGATATTGTCGGCCATATCGTGCTCACCGGCCGATATGAAAATCTTCTGCCCGGTAATCTTGTAGCTGCCGTCGGCCTGCGGCACGGCTTTCGTGCGCAACAAGCCAAGATCGGTGCCGCAATGCGGCTCCGTCAGGTTCATGGTGCCGGTCCACTCGCCGGTCACCAGCTTGGGCAGATAGGTTTGCTTTTGCTCGTCGGTGCCATGCAAATGAATGGCTTCATAGGCGCCGTGCGACAGCCCTGGATACATGCCGAACGCCATATTGGCGCTCGCCACCATTTCATTCCACGCAAGCCCGATAATGTGCGGCAGACCTTGCCCGCCATAATTGGGATCGGCCGACAGCGCCGGCCAGCCGCCTTCAACATATTGCTTATAGGCGTCCTTGAATCCGGGCGGCGTTTCCACGCTGCCGTCTTCATTGCGCTTGCAGCCATGCGCGTCGCCGACCGCGTTTAGCGGCGCCAGCACGCCTTCGCAAAATTTTGCGCCTTCTTCGAGCACCTGATCGACCAGATCCATCGGCGCATCTGCGAACGTAGGCAAATTTGCGTAGCGCTCAATTTCGAGCACGTCTCTCAGCAAAAAACGGTATTCGCGAAGTGGGGCTTTATATGACGGCATTCGTCGGCTCCCTCGATACTGCGGCGGCAATCGAACGCAGACAGCGCCGCGATTGCCTACCGCCTCCCATTTATTGTCGCTAGTGCGCGTCTTCGAGTCTGCGCCGGGCTTCGGCTTCGTAAGCCCGCGCCGCGCCGCGCGCTTCGGCGCCGCTCGCCGCGCCAAAGCCAGGATCAGCCAGCGCCGTTTCGATGTGACCGATCTGCTCCTGCACGATCTTGATGGCCTCATCGATGTCGAGACGTTGCGCCTCGAGCGCGACCACGCGCTCCCTATACTTTTGTAACGCCGCCAAGGCCTGACTGCGTTGGTCGATTTTGTAGAGGTCGAGAATGTCTTTGATCTCAACCAGCGACAGCCCCACGCGCTTGCCGCGCAGGATGATCTGCAGACGCCCGCGGTCACGATACGAATAGATGCGGTTAAGCCCGTCACGCGCCGGCGCAAGCAACCCCTTATCCTCGTAGAAGCGCAGGGCCCGCGGGGTGACGTCGAACTCTCGGGAGAGTTCGGAGATGGTGTAGGTGCGTTCCTTGGTCATCGGCGGCCCTCTAATCTGATTGCCCCGATCTAGCCTTACGTTGACGCGAACGTCAACCTAGTCAGCACCCTTCACCAGCAGATCTGGAGTAATTTCTTCCGGAATCGAGCAACCCATGAGCGTCATTGTGAAATCGAGCTCCGCCATGAGGTATTCCATGACCGCAGATACCCCCGCCTCACCCGCCAGCGCCAGCCCGTAGACATAAGGACGCCCAATCCCGACAGCCTGAGCGCCAACCGCCAGCGCTTTAAAAATGTCAGCCCCGCAGCGAATTCCACTGTCGAACAGAACCGGCGCCCGCCCGGCCACGGCATCCACGATCCCCGGCAACGCCGCGAACGCGCCGAGCCCGCCATCGATCTGACGCCCGCCATGGTTGGAGACCATCACCCCATAACCTTCAGCCGCCGCCTTGGCGGCGTCGTCAGGGCGCATAATCCCCTTCAAGATAATAGGCAGCTTGGTCCAAGCACGGATTTTGGCGATGTGCGCCCAATCGAGGCTCGGGTTTGGAAAAAGCCGCGCGAATTGGATTGCGGCGGCCTGCGGATTGTTCTCCGGCGCCTCCTGCAACATGGCGCGGAACGCCGGGTCGGATGTGTATTGCGCAATGCCCAGCCCCCGGAGAAAGGGCGAATAGCCGAGATCGAGGTCGCGCGGGCGCCAGCCGAGCACTTGCGTATCGAGGGTGAGAAATATCGCCGCGCAGCCGCACGCCTCTGCCCGCCGCACGAAACTTTCCGCAACCGCATCGGATTGCCCCCAATACAATTGGAAGAAGCGCGGCCCATCGCCATTGGCTTCCGCGATCTCTTCCATCGGAAACGAAGCCTGACTGGAAATGATCATGGGCAGCTTTAAGCGCCCGAGCGCCCGCGCAACGGCAAGGTCGGCGTCCTTGTGCGCCATTTCCAGAACGCCAATTGGCGAAGCGAACACAGGCGCCGCAACGTCGACACCCAATATTTCGCATCCGAGTCGCGCATTGCCGCCGCCCGCTAGCATGCGCGGCGCGATGGCCATGCGCGCAAAGGCGGCGCGATTGGCCACCATGCTGGCCTCAATGCCGGCGCCGCCCGCGGTATAAGCCCACGCCTCCGGCGACATATTGACCTGCGCCTGCGCCTCAAGCGCCCCATAGCGCGTAGGCAAATCCGGTTTGGCGCCGCTCAAACCGCGCAAATAAATCGCGCCTTGTGTTTCCGGGCCGAAACGACGCGCGTCATCAATCATGGATAACCTGCGTTTACGATTTTACGTGGCATTAACATGCAGACGCCTTTGATCGACACTGCAAAGTCGTAGGCGATTCTCGAATCTTTCGAATTTCGTCTGGGGGTTGGGCGTGAGCCGTGCCAGGGCAGGCGCGGCGCAAACGCGGCGAGGGCGAATTATGAGCGGCGCGCAAAGCTGGAGCGTGAAGGGGATCGACCCCAAGGTTCGTGAAGCGGTACGCGAAGCCGCTGCGCGCCAAGGCATGACGCTGGGCGAGTATCTCAGCCAAGCCTTGCAAACGCATCAAGGCGGCGGCGCGCCATCCGCGCCCGGCCCTGTTCACTCTTTCACCGGCTCGCGCACGCGCGCGGGGCGCCTCGGCGTCCCGGCGACGTTTGACGACAATGGCGAGGAAGAAGATTGGAACGTCTCGGGCCCAAGCCCGATGCGCGCCACCGATCCCGTGCGCCTTTCCCAGCGCATCGAAACCATCGAACGCCGCACGCAACTCGCCGTCACCGGCCTTGACCGCGCCGTCTCAACAATTGACCGCTCCGTGCTTGGCCTCGCCGCGCGCATCGAAGACGCTGAAGCTGCGTCCAACGAAAGCGCCGAGCGCATTGCCGAAGCGATCGAACATTTCCGCATCGCCGGAGAAACGCTGAGCGGACGCCTTCAACAAGCCGAACAAGAAGCCAGCGAAAGCCGCGATGCGCTCGGCGAAGCGCGGCAGGAAATGTCGGGCGCGAAAGAGCGCCTCGAAAGCCAAGTTGCTCTCGCCGATGAAGTGGCGCGCCGCGCCGAAGCGGCGGCGGCTTATCTCACCACCGAGCTTGAATCGCGCGAAGCCGCCACTCGCGAAGCGCTCAGCGAAAATCTGAACCAGGCGCGCACCATCGCCGAAGAAGCCGCGCGCCAAGCCTCTTCCGCTTCAGCCGATGCTGTCGCGGAGCTGCGCCAATTGCAGGAATCGCTCAGCGATCGCCTCGCCGAAAGCGAAAATTCCACGCGCCGCGCCGTTGAAAGCGCCATCGAGGAAGTTCGCACCGATATCGGCGAGCGCGCTTCGCAAGGCGCGCGCGAAACGCTGCTGCAGGAAGTGGCGCGGCTTGAGACCGAAATCTCGCACCGCCTCGCTGCGGCCGAACAATTGAAATCCGAACAAGCCGGCCTCGTCAGCCGCATCGAACGGGCCGAAGCCGGCGCGCGCGAAGCCACGGCGGGTCTGCGTCAAGCAGCCGGCGCGGCCATCGCCGATCTGCGCAATTCACAGCTCACTATCTCGGCGCGATTGAAGAGCATCGAGGAGAACGGCGGCGGCAGCGTCGATCTCAGCGATGTGCGTCAGACCCAACAAGATATCGCCGAACGCCTCGCGGCGCTCGAAACCAAGACCGAGCAAAGCCCCGTCGCGGACGCCCTCGCCTCGTTCGAGCAGCGCATCGCCGACATCGAGAACAACGGCGCCGTCCAAACGCTGGACGATTCCCTGCAGCGCCTCGCCCAGCGCTTGGCGGAAACGGAATCGACCGCCAACACCGCCATCCGCAAGCTTGAGGAAACGGTTTCCGCGCTCGGCGCTCGCGTCGAAGATGACGGCAACGACGAAACCGAAGCGTTGCGGGCCATGCTCGAGCAACGCCTCGATTCCATGGCGCAGTCGGTTCAGGAAATGGTCGGCCAGGCTCAGGCCGAGTTGCAAGACCAGGTGCAAGCCGCGCTGCAAGGCGGACAGGACAACGGCCTCGAAGACGCCATCTCCGACGTCAACCGCCGCCTAGCCTCCGCCGAACGCCGCCAAGCGCAGACGATCGAAGCCATCTCGCTTGAGATCAAGCGCATGTCCGAAACCGTGGACAAGCGCCTGCGCGCCGTCGAGGCGCGCAATGACGACGCCGCGGCCGCCGCCGTGCGCGAAGAATTGTCCCATATGTCCAGCTCACTCGAAGCCCGCTTCGATGAAATCGAGCGCCGCGAAGCCGCAGCGTTCGACCGCATGGGCCTTGAAGTCGGACGCCTCTCCGAGCGTCTCGAAGAGCGCGTCGGCGCGGTCGAAACGCGCAGCGCCCAAGCCATCGAGCATGTCGGCGAGCAAGTCGCGCGCATGGCAGAGCGCTTCAATCAGCGTCATGAAATGCTTGCGCGCGATCTCGGCGAGCGCATGATCGACAGTGAAGAACGCTCGGGCGCACGCGTGTCGGAAGCGATCAGTTCGATCATGGCGCGGCTCGCCGAAGTTGAAGAGAGCTCCGCCGAAGCGCTGGCGCCGATGCAGAAAGCGGTGTCGAGCGTCGCCTCCAAACTCGAAGCGTATGAAAGCGGTCAGGCCGCCGCACCGGAGGAAATTCCGGTCACGCCGCAGCGACGCGCCGATGACGTCAATGATTTCGCCGATTTTGGCGAGAACGCAGAGCCTTACGTTTCGCCAATGGACGCCGCCCAGCCGCTGCGCGCGGCGCCGCTGCCGCCAAGCACGCCTGAACCGCAGGCAACGTCCAACAATGACGACGAAGAATTAGACATCTACTTTACCGAAGAGCCGGAAGAAGCGGTCGAGGCGCCTCCGGTCGCCGAGAGCTTCGAAGCGCCTCCCATGCCCAGCGTCGTCGCCCAAGCCGACGATCTGCTCATTGACGACGCAGAAGACATCGACGCGTTTGCACGCCCTCCCGAGGATGACGATCCATTCTGGGCGCCGGAAAATGAAACCGCGCAGCCCGAGCAACCTCAGGAAGCGGCCACTTCCGATTACGCTGTCGATGACGACCTCGATATCTCCGAGCCGACGCTGGATCTAACCGCGCCGACAGAGGATGCGCCTGCTCCGCAAATGCAGGCAGCTGCGCCCGCCGACGAAACAGCGCCCGAACTTGAGCAGCCGCCCGGCAAGAACGATTACCTCGCCAATGCGCGCCGCGCGGCGCAGGCTCAATCCGCGCCAAACGCAAAATCGGAAAAGCCAGCCAAAAACGCTTCCGCCGCGAAACTCCGCGGGCCCAGCCGCGTCGTGCTGTGGGGCGTAAGCGGCGCCATTGCGCTGATGCTGGCCGGCGGCGCTTGGTATGCGCAACAAGGTAGTGAGCCTGCCCCCGGCGAACCACAAACCGCGCCGGAACCGGAACATGTGCTCGCGCCAAGCGCTGAGGCCATCGATCCATTCGCGGCGCCCGTGGATGGCGCTATCGATCCGTTCGCCGATCCGATGCTGGACACTGAAGCCGGCGCGGAACCAACGGAACCGCTTCCCGAAGGCGCCGACGCGCCGGTGGCGCAAGCAGCGCCTGGACAACAGCAAGCTGCCGTGGCTGGCCCCCTGCCAACACGCAGTGTTTCGCTCGAACAAGCGGCTCAATCGGGCAATCTGATTGCGCAATATGAACTGGCGCTGCAGCGCATCGCCGCCGGCCGCACCGAAGCTGGCGTGCAAATGCTGCGCGGCGCGGCCGATCGCGGCATGATCATGGCGCAATACCGCCTGGCCAAAATCTATGAGCGCGGCGAAGGCGTCCCCACCGATCTGAATGCGGCGCGGCAATGGACGGAACGCGCGGCAGCGGGCGGCAATCGCCGCGCCATGCATGATCTCGGCGTCTATTTCGCGCGCGGCGAAGGCGCGCCGCAAGACGAAGCCGCCGCCTTCCGCTGGTTCCGGCAAGCTGCAGAACTGGGCGTCGCCGACAGCCAATATAATCTCGGCGTGCTCTATCAGCAGGGACGCGGCGTCAACGGCAACCCGGCCGAAGCGCTGTTCTGGTTCTCGGTCGCGGCCCGCCAAGGCGATCAAGACGCCGCCGCGCGCGCCACCGCGCTGGAGACGGAATTGTCGCAGTCCCAGGTGGAGCAGGCCCGAGCCCGCGCCCAGGCTTTCCGCCCCCGGGCCGCCATCGCGGTCGCCAACGGCAATTTCGGCCCCCGCCCCTGGGCGACCCGCTCGGGCGCCTAAGGCCGGCCGATCGTGGGCGTGAGCGCGGCCTCGGCGAGGCGCATGCGCACACTTTCCCGCGAATTGCGCGCCGCGACATTGCCAGCTCTGCCGACCCTGCCCATAACGACGCCCGCTAGTGTCCGCTTTTGGGCCGCGCGTCGCGTCCGTTCAGAGCAGAAATATTGATCTACCTGCCGATCGCCGAAATGCCGGTGAACGTGTTGCTCGTCTTATTGGTGAGTGGCGGCGTCGGCTTTTTGTCTGGCCTAGTTGGCGTCGGCGGCGGCTTCATCATGACGCCATCGCTGATCTTCCTCGGCGTGCCCGCCCCCGTGGCGGTGGCGACGGGCGCCAGTCAGATCGCGGCCACGTCCTTTTCCGGCATCATGGCGCAGACACGGCGCAAGAATGTCGATTGGCGCATGGGGCTTTTGCTCTCGATCGGCGGCGTCGCCGGCAGCGCGTCCGGCGTGTGGCTGTTCCAGCAATTGCTGGTGCTAGGCCAGCTCGATCTCGTCATTTCTCTGCTCTACCTGCTGCTCTTGTCGCTTGTCGGGGCAATGATGCTTGCCGAAGGCTTGGCGGTTATGCGCGGGCGCGACATGCCGACCGTACGCATTCTCAAGCGTCCAATCCGCACGATCGCGCATACGCTGCCCTTCCGCATGCGCTTCCCGCGTTCGGGCCTCTACATCAGCATCATCCCACCGTTAGCGCTTGGCTTCATCATTGGTGCGCTGGCGGCGATCATGGGGGTGGGCGGCGGCTTCATCCTCATCCCCGCCATGATCTACCTGCTGCGCATGCCGACCGGCGTTGTTGTGGGCACATCGCTGTTCCAGGTGGCCGTCGTCGCCTCTCTAGTGGTGATCCTGCAATCCACAGCGACACAGACCGTCGATCTCGCGCTCGCGGCAATCCTGATGCTTGGCGGCGTGGTCGGCGCTCAGCTTGGCGCACGGCTCGGAGCCGGCCTCAAAGGTGAGCATATTCGCGCGCTGCTTGGCGCGATCCTGCTGGCCGCCAGCGTCAAATTCCTCTGGGACATCGTGATCATGCCGCCGGAGCAATACGTGCTTGGCGGAGGCCTCTGGTGATCCGGGCGCTCGCATCCCTCGCGCTGCTGTGGACACTGCTTTTCGCCGCGCCAGCGCGTGCGCAGGAAACCGGCTCGGATTTGCCTGCCGCCGTGGCCGAGGAACAGATCACGGTCAGTTCCGACTATCGCGGCTCATACATCACTGTATTCGGCGTCAATCCGGACCGGCGCGGGCGCGGCGATGTCGTCGTGGTCGTGCGCGGCCCGTCAAGCACTGCCACCGTCATGCGCAAGCGCCGCGTGTTCGGCGTGCTGGTAAACGGCGATCCGGTCCGGTTCAGCGAAGCGCCCTCCTTTTTCGCCGTGCTCAGCAGCCGTCCCGTGCGCCAGATCGCGAGCCCACAGCAGATCTGGCGGCACCAGCTCGATCCGGCCGCGACGGCGCAGCTCGACAGCGCCGTGCCGGTCGGCGCCGACCCTTCCGCCTATCGCGCCGCATTGGTGCGTCTGCGACGTTCGCAGGGGCTCTATCAGGATTATTCCGGCCAACCACAGCAAGATCAGCGCGGCGGCCTCACCATCTATCGCGGTGGTTTATTCCGCGCCGTCGTTCGGCTGCCGGCCAATGCACCGATCGCGCAATATCACGCCGACGCGTATGTGTTTCGGGACGGACGCCTTATTTCCTCCCAGCGCAATATCCCCATTACCATCTCGCGCGTTGGCATCGAGCGGCGCATTCATGATCTCGCCGTGAACGCGTCCTTCTTCTACGGCATTTTGACCGTCTTGCTCGCGCTCTCCGCCGGCTGGCTCGCTTCGCTCATCTTCCGGCGCGTCTGATGACGCAGCCCCCTTTCTTTCCACGCGCAGCTGTGCGGCTTGGTTTTCTTGGACTCGCGCCGCTTGCGATCAGCGCGCTGGTCTGCCTCTCTGAGCATCCGAGCACGGCGCGCCTCGGCGCGATTGCGTTCTCGCTCTACGCCGCCGTGCTGCTCTCGTTTCTTGGCGGCGTGCGCTGCGGTTTTGAATTGATGCGCGCCCCCGACGGACCGAACAACTTGCGGCTCTTCTACAGCGCCCTGCCCGCTTTGGCCGGATGGGTGCTGGCGGTGATGGTAACCTATGCCACACCGGTTCTGGGCGCTTCCGCCGCCTTTTCCGGATTGTTCGCCGCGCAATATGTGTGGGATTGGCGCAGCGCGCGCGATGCGGGCGCGCCGGATTGGTACCCGATGCTGCGCCAAGTGCTCACCGGCGGCGCCATGATCGCTTGCATGCTGATCCCGCTCGCGACGGCGCTGCGGCGCATTTAATCGTGCAACAAGCGCTCCTGTGGCGCAGGCAGCACCCGCTCGCGTCCCAGCACCAACGCCATCGCGCCTTCGGGAAACAGCGGCGCGAATGCATCGTCGCAAATGTTGAGCCCGCCCGTGAAGGCGCCGAACGCCGGCATCACCAAACGTGCGCCATCAGTGGCAAAGCAACGCCGGCGTACGCTGCGCCCTCTGCCGCTAACGCGCGCGCACGGATGCAAATGTCCGGCGATCTCGCCGGGCGCTGCGCCGGCGCGCGGATGGTGGCGTAAAATCAACGCGCCGAGATGCAGGTCTTCGCGCGCGACGCCGCCCAGTGTCTCCGCCGCCTTGCCGTCATGATTGCCTTCAACCCAAATCCAATCACAGCGGCCAATCATATCCTGCAACAATGCGCGATCTTCGTAATGCATGCGCGCAGGGCCGCCGCGATCGTGAAAACTGTCGCCGAGCGAAACCACGATATCCGGCGCCAGACGCCGCATCAGCGCATCGAGTTTCGTCAGCGCGGCATGCGTATCGTAGGGCGGCAGCATCTGGCCGCGCAGCGCGAACGACGAGCCCTTCTCCAAATGTAGATCGGAAACGATCAGCGTCCTGGCTTCGGCAAGCCAAAGCGCGCCTTCCGGATGCGCTGCCGCCGTCACGCCGCCGAGCTTAAATTCCGCGGTCGCGCCGGCAAGAGCGACCGGCATAACGCTGCGCACAACCGGCGCACGCTTGGCGCGCGGCGGCCTGGGACGCGGACGTGGAGAAAGCATCGGCATGGGCTGCAGACTAGCCGCGATTCCAGCCGGCGAAAGCGGGCCCTTCACCGCTTTGCACAGATCGCTGACAAAAAATCCTCGCCGCTGCTAAGCTCGGAACAGGGAGGGACGCGATGAACCCGGCGATCACCGCCACCAAGCTGGTCGTGCGCGATGCCGATGCGGCTGAGCGCTTCTACAGCGCGCTCGGCTTCAAACTCGTCAGTCGCAATGTCGGCGGCGAAGCCGAAACACGGCAAAAGCAGAGCTGGCTCTCCGCCAGCGGCGACATGAGCACACATCTCATTGTCGTCAGCGAATTCACGGAACTACCGCCGCCCCGCCCGATCGCCTATCCGGGCGAAGCGTGGCTCGCCATGTTTGTCGCCGACATTGAGGCGGCGTGCGAAACCGTGAAGCAGGCCGGCGGAAGCGTTGTGCGCGCGGGCAAGGATCAGCCCGAACATCAAGTGCGCGCCGCCATCGTCGCCGATCCGGAGGGCCATATCATCGAATTGGTCGGCCCTATTCAGGCAAGCTAAGTACGCTGGGCGAGCAAGGCGCGCGTGGCGTCCACGTTCGGCTTCAGCGCATCGAACAAACTCACGCCCGCTTCCGCTTTGTCGCGCAACGGCATTTCAATGCCGAACACGCGCTCACGCGGCAAGGCGTTGAGCATCTCCAGGATTGGAAACTCGCCTTTCCCCACACTGATGCGCTGATTGGCTCCCTCATCGCCATAATCGGCCACGCGCGCCAGCGTCCCGTCACAAACTTGTACATAGCCGATCACATCGGGATCGAGCATGGCGAGGTCCGTGGCGCCGCCGCCCGAGCGAACCAGATGCAGCAGGTCGACGACGATCTGCAACCCATCGATCTTGCGCGCCAAGTCCGCAGCGGTCCGCGCCGTGCCAAACGGCTGATCAGCGAGAAACTCGAACAACGGCTGCACGCCGCGCCCACGCGCCAATTCCGCGAACGCCGCCAATCGATCGATGGCGCGGCTCTCATCAGCGTCGAGATTGACGGCAATCGCGCGCGCAGCGCCCAATTCGCAAAACGCATCCAGCGCCAATTCAGGCTCGACCATCCAGCCGTTCGGCATGGAAAAAAAGCCGTCGCAGACAGCGACCGAGAGCCCGTGATCGGTCAGCGCTTGTTTTGTGTCGCGCCGCAATTGCGCGTCCATGTGCAGCGCCCACGGCGTGAAATTGTGCGGATTGGCCGTGAGCGGCATCAAGCCCAGCCCAACATGATCACAGCCAAGCTTCGCCGCGAGCTCCACGAATTGCGGCGGCGGCTGTCCCATGCCGCTGATGGAATCGATGGAAATCTTCGCGCTGTTCATGTGCGCCTCCCCTGCTTGCGAATTTCGGCGCACAGCGGCGCCTCTGCAAGCTAATTCATCGCCTCCGCAATCAGCGCCGCCGCATCTTCCAGAGCCGCCTCTTCCGCCGCGCCCTGCACACCGACACGTCCCATCTCCAACATAACCGGCGCAGCAAACGGCGAGACGTGATCG
>JAUIJZ010000073.1 GCA_030430715.1 Alphaproteobacteria bacterium | reverse complement strand
CGTCCCGGACCCACCGTGTGCGACGGGCACCATCGGGACGTTCGCCTTGATGAGCTCGGTGGCCTGCATGTACAGGTCGAGTCGGGCGTCCTGGTCGGCGACTTGGCCCGCCTCGGAGAGGACGGCGTGGATGTCGTCGAACCCGGCTCCGAACTGGTCGGACGCGCCGACCCCGAAGTGGAAGTCCAAGAAGTTGGTTGCGTCCGGGTAGTCAGCGCCCCAACCGAGCATGTACATCGGCAACTCGCCGGCGGCAGACGCGTCGAGGAAGGCTCCCGACTCCATCACCTCGACGGTGACGTTGATGCCGATCTCGGAGAGCTGATCCGTCGTCGCCGTCACGCAGAGCGGGTTCATGCCGCATTCGAGCAGGCGCAGCACCTGATACGTGCTGTCTTTGCCGCCGCTCACCGGCACGAGGCAATCGTAATTCGTGCCGTCCTTGGAGCGATAGGCTTCCACCGTCTCCAGGAATTCCTTGCGGCGGGCTTCCCAATCGACCTCGGTGCGCGCTTCAAAATTGCGGCATGCATTGCACACGCCGTGCTCGTCGAAGAGCAGGTCAGGCTTGGTGTCCGGATAGAGACACGCCTTGCAAAACCGCACCGCCATATGATTTCCCACCGCTAAGTTTGGCCTCGGCTCTTAGCCTAGAAAATTAGCAGGCGCCATACCGGGACCGCCGCGCGGACAGCGGCCTCTGCGCGCGCCCCGAGCGGCGCCCGGTTTTTCATCAGAACGCGAATGGGCGTTTCACGCGAGGAACGGCGCGCCGTCCAGCACGCCGTCACAGATCACATCCAGCCCCGCACAAGCGCCGCGCTCAAGCGACGCGAGCGAATCGGCGGCAATGGTGAAGCGGCGCGCGCCGGTCGCGGGCTCGACAAACGGCAGTTCGATCATACGGCGGAAGAAGAAATGGTGCGCATAGCGCAGCGCCAAATCTTGCATTTTGCCACTAAGCGGCGCGCGCAAGGGCAACTTGCCCAATTGTGTACGATAATCCTGCGCCGATGCCGCATCGATGGTGAAGCCCTTGCCGCGCGACCATGCCTCGCCAGCGACAATGACCGGCACGCCCATGGCGCTGAGTTCTACCCCCGTCTTGGTGCCATAGATCAGCGCCGCATCGGCGCGCCGCGCCAAGGCGTAGGTCGAAAGCGCACTCTCCGGCGCAATCAGCTTCACATTCTGGGGCAGTACGGGAAAACGCGCGGCGACAATTTCTTGCGCGCGCTGGCGTGAAGGCGGGCTGCCGGATGCTTCGGCGGGATGCACGCGGATCACCAATTGCAGATCGGGCCGTTCGGCGAACCACGCGATCGTCGCTTCAAGCCAATCGCGCTGACTGGCAAAGGCGTTCGCCGGATAATGCAATTGCGCGTCCCAGAATACATTGGTCAGCGCCACGATGAGCGGCTTATCCCGATCGAGACCGAGCGCCGCGAAATTCGTCTCGGGATCGCGGTGAAACCGGATCCAATCGCCAGCGCCGCCGCTGCGGCTTTCCAAATAAGCGCGGGTTTTCTCGCGGTCGGCGTCACTGAATGGCGCGTCGCGCCAAACCTCAACCGGCTCATGCATGAGCGTATGATGATAGGTGTCGTCGTGGCTGAAGATGAAGCAATGGCGCCGGTAGGCCGGATTCCACGTCACCACGCGCACGCCCTTCGCGCGCGCCGCCTCCGCCGCCAGACCTTGCGGCGTATAGATGCCGTGGTGCGCCACCAGCACTTCCGGCTTCAGCACCTCGATCATGCGTCTGTATGCGGCCGCCGTCAGCACCGCGCTCTCGACATAGCGCGCCAAAATCGCGCGCGCGTGCGGCTGCGCCTCAAGATCGCCGCGCGCATAAAAGCGCAGCGCGCCGGCAAGCGCGTGCTCACCGACATTCATGCCGCCCCATTGCAGCGCCGCGACATCCTCGGCCCCTGCAAGACGCCGCGCTTCGGCGCGATCTTCGTCAGTGATGTAAGCGCTTAAGCGCGCCTGCGGCAGTGCAATGCGCTCAAGCTGAGCCGCGGCAGGCTTATGGCAATAGCCACATAGCAGAGCGTCCGGGCCGCTCTTGGCTAAAGCGCTGATGCTCGGCGTCAGTCCGAACTCGCACATCTGACACGCCGGCAGCGCCGCATCGCACAGCACGCTCGTCACCGCCGCGCCGCGCAGCGTCAGCGCGACGGCGAGCATGCGGTCGATAGCGGAGAGCGCAAAGTGCCCGCCAAGATTGGTCGCGATCAGCACGCCCTTGCCGCCCGCGCCGCGCGCCAACGCCGCGCGCCAAAGCTCAGGTTCGATGAACGCGGAAAAATCCTGATGCGCTTCGCCCCGCGCGATCAGATTGAGACGAAGCAAACGCGCCCGCGACGCTGGCGGCCAGCGGCGCAATGCATCGCGCAAGCTGGCCATCATGCGCCGTGAAGCGACTCGATCCGCCGCGCGATCGATGCGCCGTCGAGGCCTGTCGCGGCGAGCACTTCATCGTTGCGGCCTGAAGGCGGCACCGCTTCCAGGCCGATCGAAACGCAGCGCGGACGCGCCTTGGCGTGTTCAGCGATAGCGGCCAGCACCATCGTCCCCTGCCCGCCGGTCCGATAATGATTGTCCACCGTGGCGATTAGCGGATAACGCGCCGCGACATCGGCAATCCATGCGGCGTCAATCACGTTGAGCCAAGGCAGCGCGATCACGGCGATCTCTAAGCCGCGCTTGGCCAGGATGTCCGCCGCGTTCAGCGCTTCAGCAACGCCAAGCAGACCCGCCGCGATGATCGCGCCATCCTTGCCGGCGCGCACTTCATAACCTTCGCCCTTACGCGGACGCCAATTCGCCGGCGGCGCGGCGCTGGTCGCGTACGGCATGGAGGCGAGACGCAGAAAGCTCGGCCCGTCATGATCGTCCACGCACCAATCGAACAGCGGCGCCACATCTTCGGGGCAGCACGGCTCGACCATCACCATGCCGGGAATGCCGCCGAGCGCGGAAATCTCGCGCACGCTTTGGTGCGAATGGCCCGGCCCCGCCGGGATCACGCCGGACAAGCCGCCGACATAGACGATCTTCGTCTCTTCGGTGGCGTTGTTGTAAATCTGCTCGTTCGGGCGCGTGGAGAGGAAGCACGAGAACGAGTGGACGACCGGCAGCATGCCCGTCAGCGCCATGCCGCCAGCCTGGCTCACCATGTCCTGCTCGGCGATGCCGCATTCGATAAAACGCTCGGGATACGCGTCGCGGAATTCGATCAGGCCCATGTCGAGAATGAGATCGGCATCGAGCGCGATCAGCTCTTTACGCTTGGCGGCCTGCGCCAGCAGAGCCTTGGTGTAAGCCGGAAACAGCCGCTTCTGCTCACCCGCCGGCGGTATGATTTTGGGCCGGTCTTCCACCGCGACCTTGATCGGCTCCGCGCCCAATTCCGCAAGCTTTTCGGCAATGCGGCTTTCGATCTCTTCCACCGCGCGCTGGTATTGATCGGCGGACGGCGCGCCAGAGTGAAACTTGAACATGTCCACGTCGGAATCGATCGACGTGCCCTCCATGAAGGAGACGCCCTTGCCCTTTATGGTGTCGGCGATCACCACTTTGGGAATACCGCTGACGCCGCGCAAATCTTCGAAGCATTGCTTCAGCGCTTCGTGATTGTTGCCGTCCACACGGACAACATGCCAGCCAAAGGACGCGAACTTGGCGCCCAGATCGCCAAGATCGGACGTTTTCGACACCGCATAGTCGGACTGAAACTTGTTGTGATCGACGATCATGGTGATCTCATCCATGCCGCGATTGGCGGCGCTGACGAGCGATTCCCAGATCTGCCCTTCCTGCAATTCGCCGTCGCCGGTCATGACGAAAATACGCGCTGCTTCGCCCTTGGCGCGCGCCGACTCGACCATGCCCTTCGCCTTGGACACGCCCATGCCCAGCGAACCTGTATTGGTGACCAGTCCAGGGACGTGAATGTCCGGGTGGCCGGGAAGCCCCTCAAGCCGCCGCAGCACGTGCAGCTTCTCTTCCGGTAAAACGCCCTGCGCGATCAGCACCGCATAGAGCCCAGGCGCGTCATGGCCCTTGGAGGAGAAGAATACGTCGCCCGGGCCCTTCATCTCCTGCAGATAGAGATAGGTGACGATATCGAGCGCCGAGAAAGAGGAGCCGATATGGCCCGAACCGGCCTTGGCGATCATGTAGAGCGCGTTCAGACGCGCCATGTCCGCGTAAAGCGCGCCGATAGCGGGCGCGGAAGCATTTAAGCGCGCAACCCGTTCAAAATCCGCACGACGTATATGATACAGCTCGGATTCGACGACTGCACCGATCAGATCGCCCACCGGCTGTCCTCCAATTGATGGCCCGACCTACGCAATCGGACCTTTGTCTGTCCAGGGGCGAATACCGAGAACTTAACCGGCCGATAGCGCGCGGGCGGGCGGGACGGCGAGTTCAGGCGCGGGCTGCGGGTCGGCAGCGGCCTCGCCGAGCCAGCTCCAGCGATCCTCCGACCAGAGCTTCTGTGAATAACGCGCGGCGGCGGCGGCTTTGTCAGCAATGGCGATCCGGTCTTGCAGCACCGTTTCCAGCAACTCGGCGAACGCCTCCGGAGAAGCATCGCGCGCCAGCCATCCGGCCGCGCCGTCGCCCAATTGCTCGCGCAGCGCGCCGACCGGCGTCGCCACCACAGGAACGCCCCAGGCCATGGCGTCAGCCACCACGCCCGATTGCGTCGCTTCGCTGTAGGGGGCGAGCAACACGTCGCTGCCCTGAAACAGATTGTCGATCTGTTCGTGGCTCATCCAGCGCTGTGACACGATTTCGACCTGCGGCATGGTCAGTTTGTCCAGCGCTTGCTGCGTAAGCGCGGGCCCCTTGCCGGCTATCCGCAAATGCCAATCGTCCCGATGCGCGATGCGACGGAGCACCGCCGCAAGCGTGTCCAGGCCTTTGTAAGCGATCATGCGGCCGACAAATAAGAGTTGGACCTGCTTCTGCGCGGTGCGCACGACGCTCTCATGGGGATCGAACACCGACGCCAAGGGCATCGTAACGAGCTTGTCTTCGCTCACGCCCATTCCGCGCAATTGTCCGGCGGCGTATTCGGACAAAGCCAAAATGGTGTCCGCGCGCCGCAACAGGAAGCCTTGCGTCATGCGCTGCATACGGACGGCATAATCGCCTGTGTGCGGCAGCGGATCATGCGCGCAATAGACCAGCGGCACTTGCAGCGTGGTGCTGAGCGGCGCCGCGGCGGCGAAATTCATCGCGAGAATGACTGCATCAGCCCCACTCTCACGGATGTGCTCCTTAAGAACGGCCGCGCCTTTGCTGAGATCGGTTAGCGTGCGCAGCGGCCGCGTGCGGTCAGAGACGATATCCGCGGTCAGCACCCGCACGCCCTTGGCGCGCGCCCAATCGGCGGTCGGGTCGTCGGCTCGCAGGGACAACGTGACATTTTCCGCGCCGTAACGCTTGCCCAGACGGTAGGCCAATCGGACAGCAAACTGGCTCCCGCCGCCGCCGCTCGACCAAAACCAGACTAGAAATCGCCGCCCAACCCGCACTCTCAAACCCCCAGGACACGCCGCCCAGCTTTGATGTTTGAACGCGCTTCTCCAAGCGTTCCGTCGCCATCGTTAGAGCGCCGATGCGCTCAATCTTTTGTCTGCCAGCCCGCAGCCGCCCCAATATTCAAGACGTCAGCACGCGATACCTGATACGCTCCGCATGCGAACAAATTTTGACACGGATTTGTCGCGCGCGCGCAGGGTCCAACAAGCGGACAGCGACTGAATGTGCAAGTGAATTTTGCTCCGCCAAACCGCGCACGGCAAAGCCGCTGCTTTCGCAAGCGTCGCGGTCATTTCCTGCGGGCGTGCAAGATATTGCCAAACCTCCACAATTAGGCGGTATTGCGCGCCGCTTGACTTTTCCACCTCCGCGCCGCTCTAAGCTCGCTAGCTATGAGGCCGCCCTCCTCGATCCACGAACGCCGCGTTCTCGTCACGGGCGGCGCCGGCTTCCTCGGCTCGCACCTCTGTGAGCAATTGCTCGCCCGCGGCCATGACGTGCTGTGTGTGGACAATCTGTTCACCGGACAGCGCCGGAACATCCAGCATTTGCTCGGCCATGAGCGCTTCGAATTCATGCGCCACGACGTGACGTTTCCGCTCTTTGTCGAGGTGGATCAGATTTACAATCTGGCCTGTCCAGCCTCGCCGATTCACTACCAGCACGACCCCGTGCAAACCACTAAGACCAGCGTCCACGGCGCCATCAACATGCTCGGCCTGGCCAAGCGCGTTCGGGCGCGGATTCTGCAAGCTTCGACCTCGGAAGTTTACGGCGATCCAACCCAGCATCCGCAGAACGAAGAATATTGGGGCAACGTCAATCCGATCGGCCTGCGCTCTTGCTATGATGAAGGCAAGCGCTGCGCGGAAACGCTATTTTTTGACTATCACCGTCAGCACAAGCTCGAGATCAAGGTCGCGCGTATCTTCAATACCTACGGCCCGCGCATGCATCCCAATGACGGCCGCGTCGTTTCCAATTTCATCGTGCAAGCGCTGCACGGCGAAGACATCACCATTTTCGGCGACGGCGCGCAGACGCGTTCCTTCTGCTACGTCGACGATCTGATCGACGGTTTCCTGCGCCTGATGGACTCGCCGCGTGAAATCACCGGACCGATCAATATCGGCAACCCGAACGAATTCACCATCCTCGCCTTGGCTGAGCTTGTGATCGAACTGACCAACACGAAATCGAAACTCGTGCGCAAGCCGCTGCCGCATGACGATCCGCGTCAGCGTCAGCCCAACATCGCCAAGGCCCGCGACCTGCTGGACTGGCAGCCGCGCACCGAATTGCGCGAGGGATTGCAGCGCACGATCGCGTATTTCGACGATTATTTCAGCCGCGCCTAACCCGGCGACACTTGAGCGAAGAGACGCGCGTGAGCAAAACCGTTCTTGGCCTGATTGGCGGCAGCGGCCTCTACGACATGGACGGCCTGGACGTGAGCCGCGACGAGCGCGTCGCCACGCCCTGGGGCGAAGCTTCCGACGCTTTGCGTTTCGGGCGTTTGGCAGGCGTGGACGTCGTTTTTCTTGCGCGGCACGGGCGCGGCCACATCTTCTCGCCGACCGACATCAATTATCGCGCCAATATCGACGCCCTGAAACGCGCCGGCGTCACGGACATCATCTCACTTTCCGCCTGCGGTTCGCTGCGCGAAGACTTGCCGCCCGGCACATTCGTTCTCGTCGATCAATTCATCGACCGCACCTTCGCACGCGAGAAAAGCTTCTTTGGCCGTGGCTTGGTCGCACATGTATCCATGGCGCATCCGGTGTGCCCGAAATTGCTCGGCGCCTTGGAACGCGCCGCGCGCGAAGAAGACATCGCGCACAGGCGCGGCGGAACTTATTTGGCAATGGAAGGCCCGCAATTTTCGTCCCTAGCGGAATCCGAACTCTATCGCGCCTGGGGCTGCGACGTGATCGGCATGACCAACATGCCCGAAGCCAAACTCGCCCGCGAAGCCGAGCTTCCGTATGCGAGCGTCGCCATGGTGACCGATTACGATTGCTGGCATCCGGATCATGACAATGTCGATGTCGCCGCCATCGTGCGCGTGCTGCAAGAGAACGCCGCCAAGGCATGCGCGCTCGCGCGCCGCGTCGCCCCATTGCTCGGCCCGGCGCGCACGCCCTCGCCGCTCGGCATCGAAACCTGCCTCGACACCGCTATTATCACCGCACCCGCGGCGCGCGACCCGGACATGATCGCCAAACTCGACGCCGTGGCCGGACGCGCGCTACGCAGCCGTTGAACAGGACAAACGCGCATGGACATCAAGCAAGCCGTTCGCACCATTCCCGACTATCCCAAGCCGGGCATCATGTTTCGCGACATCACAACGCTGCTCGGCGATGCGCGCGCGTTCCGACGCGTGGTGGATGAATTGGTGCAGCCGCACGCAGGCGCGGGCATCGATAAAGTCGCCGGCATCGAAGCGCGCGGCTTCATCCTCGGCGGCGCGGTCGCGCATCAACTCTCCGTCGGCTTCGCGCCGATCCGCAAGAAGGGCAAACTGCCCTGGCGCACGGTGGCGCAAGATTACGCGCTCGAATACGGCTCGGACGTTGTCGAGATGCATGAAGACGCCATCGCGCCCGGCGACCGTGTTCTATTGATCGACGACCTCATCGCCACGGGCGGCACGGCGGGCGCCGCGATTGATTTGATTGAGCGTTTGAAAGGCCACGTCGTCGGCGCAAGCTTCGTGATTGACCTGCCGGAGATCGGCGGCGCCGAAAAGCTGCGTCAGCGTGGGCTGGTGGTGCAAAGCCTCTGCGCGTTTGAAGGGCACTAGCCCCCACTTCAAGCGGCGCCGCTTCTCGCGCCAAAAAAGTTCCGCCCGCCAATGGCGGTATTTTGCGGAACAGGGCGTGGGCGTTTGCGTTCAACAGCAGACGCCACTGCTGGCGCAAAGAATTTGGAGACTCTTATGTCGAATAAGACCGCTACGCCCCTGATCGCCCTCGCGCTGCTTGGCGCCGTTTCGCTTGGTGCGTGCAGCAATACGCTCGCGGGCGCCGGCCAAGACATCGAAAATGCCGGCGAAGAGATCGAAGAAACCGCGAACGAAACGCACGACGGCAACCCGAATACGCCGTAACCCGCACAAACGTTTGCGCGCCGCTTGACGCAGCCCCCCGTGGCGGCGCGAACGATGAGGCATGCTGGATCTGGTCCAGCGTGCCTCATCTATTTCTATGATTATCGCTTACGAGGACGTTCGCGCTCAATCGCGTTCCACGCAGACGGCGATGCCTTCGCCGCCGCCAATGCAGAGCGAAGCAACACCCTTCTTGGCGTCTTGCGATTCCATCGCCGCGAGCAACGTCACCAACACGCGCGCGCCTGAAGCGCCGATCGGGTGACCAAGCGCGCACGCGCCGCCATTCACGTTGAGCTTGTCATGGCTGATGTCGAGATCGCGCATGGCGATCATCGGCACCACCGCGAACGCTTCGTTCACTTCCCAAAGATCGACGTCCGCGACTTTCCAGCCCGCGCGCTGCAGCGCCTTCTGGATCGCCGGCACCGGCGCGGAAGTAAATTTCGACGGCTCCTGCGCGTGGCCGGCTTGCGAGACGATCTTGGCGATCGGCTTCAGGCCCTTCTTCTTCGCATCGGAAGCGCGCATCAGCACCAGCGCCGCCGCGCCATCGGAAATCGCCGACGCATTTGCCGCCGTCACCGTGCCGTCCGGCGTGAATGCGGGCCGGAGGCTCGGAATTTTTTCCGGCTTGGCTTTGCGCGGCAATTCGTCGGTATCGATCACGCCCGCCTTGGTTTCGAGCGGTGCGATCTCGCGTTTGAAGCGGCCTTCCTTGGTCGCGTTTTGCGCGCGGCTCAGCGTTTCCAGCGCATACTTATCCTGCGCTTCGCGCGTGAACTGATATTCCTTCGCCGCTTGGTCGGCATAGACGCCCATGGCGAGATGCTCATACGCATCCTCAAGCCCATCGAGCGCCATATGGTCGAGCAGCTTGTCATGGCCGAACTTCTGGCCGCTGCGATGCTTGGCCATCATGAACGGCGCTTGCGTCATGCTTTCCATGCCGCCGGCGACGATGACATCGGCTTCGCCCGCGAGCAGCGCCTGACGCGCCATCACCACCGCTTGCAAACCAGAGCCGCACATCTTGTTGAGCGTGTTGGCTTCCGTGCCCTTGTCGAGGCCCGCCTTCAGCGCCGCCTGGCGCGCCGGCGCCTGGCCTTGGCCGGCCTGCAGCACATTGCCCATGATGATCTGATCGGCGGCGTCGAGCTTGGCTTCCTTCATCGCCGCCTTCACGGCGACGGCGCCAAGTTCGTTCGCGCTCAAGTTCGCGGCTTCGCCCAGCAAACCGCCCATGGGCGTGCGCGCCATGCCGACAATCACAATCTCTTCGCTCATTGCTTCATCTTCCCTTCTGGCTTCAGCACCATAAGCGTCGAGGTGCCGTGCGCCAACAATTTGCCGTTGGAATCGGTCAATCGCCCTTCGGCGGTGATGATGGTTTTGCCGCGCGCCACCACTCGCCCCTCGGCGCGGACCTTGCCCGTGCCGGTGAAGATCGGGCGCACGAAATTCACCTTGGTCTCAAGGCTCGAATAGGCGAGGCCCGCCTCCAGCGTGGTGTGACCGGCGCAGCCGCAGCAACTGTCGATCAAGGTCAGCGCCCAGCCGCCATGGATCATGCCGAACGGATTGCGGATGCCGTCGAACGGCTCGCCCTCGAACACGGCGCGCCCTTCATCGACTTCGACGAGACGGAAATTCATGGTCGAGGCGATGGACGCTTTATGGCCGGGATTGTCGATCACCGAGCGCATCGCTTCGAGCCCGGACATCTGCGTAAGATCGCGCCGCTTCTTCGGTTCTTCGCCGCTCACGCCGTCCCCGCTATCCAACCGCCGCCCAATACGCGCGCGCCATCCTTAGCGTAGAACACCGCCGCTTGCCCAGGCGCGACGCCCTCTTCCGGAACGTCAAGCACGACGCCCCAACCGGCCCCAACGGAAAGCCGCGCCGGAATGGGCGGGCGCGTGGAGCGGACGCGGACAAGGAGCTCGCGTCCATCCAATTCATCCTCGCTTGCGGCGGCTTCGCCGATCCAGTTCACATCCTTCAATCTAATGCGCGAGACGCCCAAAGCCTCACGCGGGCCGACGATCACGCGCTTTTTGGCGGCGTCCAGCTTCACCACGAACAGCGGCTCGCCCGTCGCCACGCCAAGCCCGCGCCTTTGCCCCACGGTGAAATTGATGACGCCGTCATGGCGGCCCATCACGCGCCCATCGACATGTACAATCTCGCCTGACTCAATGGCGCCGGGCCGCAACTTTTCCACCACGTCCTGGTATTTGCCCTGCGGCACGAAACAGATGTCCTGACTGTCCGGCTTGTCGGCAACACGCAGACCGAGTTCGGCCGCGAGCGCGCGCACGTCAGACTTCGGCATGGCGCCCAGCGGAAAGCGCAAATATTCAAGCTGCGCGCGCGTGGTGGCGAACAGAAAATAAGTTTGGTCGCGGCTTGCATCGGCGGCGCGATGCAATTCGGCGCCGTCGTCGCCTTCGACACGCCGCACATAATGGCCCGTTGCAAGGCAATCGGCGCCGAGATCCATCGCCACGCGCTTCAGATCGGCGAACTTAACCGTTTGATTGCAGCGCACGCACGGGATCGGCGTGGCGCCGGCCAGATACGTGTCGGCGAAATCTTCCATCACCGCTTCGCGGAAGCGGTTTTCATAATCGAGCACGTAATGGGGAATATCGAATGCATCGGCGACGCGGCGCGCATCGTGAATGTCCTGCCCGGCGCAACACGCCCCCGGCTTGTTGACCGCCGCGCCATGATCGTAAAGCTGCAGCGTGACGCCGACCACGTCATAGCCTTCGCGCTTCAACATCGCGGCGACAACGGAGGAATCCACTCCGCCCGACATCGCCGCGACGACGCGCGTTTGCGCCGGCGGCTTGGCGAACCCAAGGGAATTAAGCGTTCGCGCGCGCCCATCAGGCGCCGCGGCGAGGTCTGCTTGCGTCATCTCTCTCCTCCCGCCGGGTTCAAGGCCCGGCGCGATGGCTCAGAGATAATCCAGCAAGGACAATTTTGAAAGGTCGGAGAATGTCTTAGCCGCAGCCTGATACTGCACGATCAGCGTATTGAGCTGCACCGAAACCATGGCGACGTCCGCATCCGCCTGCTCGCCGATTTCCTTCAGCAACAGGTTCGAGCGCTCCTGCAGGCGCACCTGTTCGCTTGTGAAGCGTGCACGCAATTGGCCGGCGCGCCCTTCTTCATTGATGAAATTGCCAGCCTGCGTATCGAGCGCGTCGGCGATGAGTTGAAGCTGAGCGCGCGTGCCTTGATCGATCGGCTGACCGATCGAGCCGCCCGCGCCTTCAACCAGCTGCTTCAGCTGCAACATCGTATCGAACAAGCCATCGGACAGCTCCGACGCTTTTTTCGAGAGGACGACCGGCGCACCCGAACCGAGATCAAGCGTTTGATGCCGTTCGGCCTCATTATAAATGTCATCAGGCCCCGACGCCGCCTGCAACGCGTCGAGCGAAGTGATTTTGATCGGACCGCTTCCCTGACGCTCGCCCGCGAACAGCGGTTGGCCGTTCCACGTTTCGTTGAGCGCCGCCACGATGCCTGAGAAGCTCATGTCCATTTCCAGCGCGATGCCGCGCCCGTCATTGGCGCTGATGGCGTCACGGATCGAGTTGGACAACAAAGAAGCACTTTGCGCGACTTGGCCAAGCGCCGCGCCCTGAACGCCGAAACGCGCTTGCAATTGATTCAGCACGGACGCGCGCGCATCCGAACCGGCCTTAAGCCCGCGCGCGTTGAGCAATTGGCTCGACGCGCCGCCAAAACCGCGCAGATCGTTTGCCGCCGCACCGGACGCCACTTGGCGCTGCAACTCGGACAGCTCACGCGTAATGCGCTTGATGTCGAGCGTCGCCTGGGTCGCGAAACGCAGCGTTAGCGTCCCGTCCACGTGGTTACTCCTTTATTAGCGATAGCCGATGGCCATAAGCACATCGAGCATCTCCTTCGCCGCCTGGATGACGCGGGCGGCCGCGGCGTACGCATTCTGATACGTCGTCATCTTCAATAATTCGTCATCAAGGCTCACGCCTTCGACCTGGGCGCGCCGATCATTCGAGGCTGTCGCCACCGCTTCCGCGCCTTCCGCGGAACGTTGCGCCGCCTGGGACAAACGCCCCGCCTCGCCGCCCAAACGCGCGGCGTAAACCGCCACTGTCGTCGTTTGGCCTGTCATCACGCCGGCGCGCGCGAATGTCCGCTGGGTGTCGCGCGCAGCCAGGAGCGCGGCCGAACCGCGATTGTCTCCCGCCTCGATGATGCGGTCGCCGAGCGCGGAGGTGAGATCGGGCCGTCCCACGGCCAAGAGACTTGGGTCCGATGAGATCGCGCTTTTGACCTGAAGCTCGAGCGCGCGGCCCGCCGTCGCTTGGTCGGAAAGGCCATGCAAACCTGAAACGGAAACGCCGGTCGCGCCACGCTGCGTCGTATCGTGGACCTGTATGACCTCAAACGCGGGGTTCGGCGTGAAGCTCAAACGCCCCGTCGCATTGTCCAAGGCAAAAGAGCCAAATTCGCCGACGCCCGTGCCGCTCGCATTAAGAGCGGCGATCAGATCGTCCCAATCGGCGCCCGGCGCAGCCAAGGCGCCGCTGATCGATATGGTTCGGTCGGCAATGAAACGGCCGGCCGCATCGCGAACCTGATAGGAAATTTCGCCGCCCGCATTGAAGCCGTGTGCGTCGCCGCCCTGAATGCCGCTTTGGAAAAAAATCGGCGTCGGCCGTGACACCAAATCATTCATTCCGAAGAAGTGCGCAAAGCCCCTGCCCGCGCGCGCGCTAGGGTCGGCCGGGTCTTGCTGGATGACCATTCCGCCTGTGCCGGCGCTCATCGTGAGTTTGCCGCCGGTGAAATTGGCGCTGCCCGGGGGCGTCGCGGCGGCGAGCGCCGCATTCAGCGCCGTAGCGAAATCGGCAACGGTCCCGCCGGCAAAGTTGTACACTGCCGCGGGGTTTTCGCCGGTAATGGTCTGGGCATCGAAATCGATGCTCAGACGCTGCGCCAGATCTCCTTCGGAATCGACGATTCCGACGATTGCGTTGCCGGTAAAACCGAGCGCATCGGTTCCCAAAAGACCCGTCTGACGTCCCACCAGCGTGCTCGCGGCCGGCGATGAAGCATTCTCGTTGTGAACTTGGTTCAGCGTATCCGCCAATTCGGCGGCAAATCCGCCGAGCGCCTCGGCAAGCCCCGCAAGATCCACATCGCGGACTTCGATCAGCCCCTTGATTTCGCCGCCCAGCAAAAAAGGCTCGATGTTCGATTGCGTGCCAAGCTCCGCATTGAAAGCAATGACGCCATTGGCGGAGAACGGCGCCGTGTTTGGCGAATAGCTCAGCGTCGCCGCTTGCGCGCCCACCAGCAATCCCCCGCCGCTTGTGCGCACGTGCACGCCGCCTTCTGGCAAGGCCGAAACACGCACATCGATCAGCCTGGACAATTCGTCGATCAATGCCGATTGGGCGTTTTCCGCCGCGCTCGCATCCGCATCCGTGCGCTTGTTGAGACGGATCTCTTCATTCAATTGCGCGATACGATTGATCAGGCTCTGCGCATCGGCCACGGCGTCGCCAATGCGCTGGTCTGCTTCAGCGATCAGATCCTGCAGCGATTGGCCGATGCGGTGCACTTCGGCATAGGTGGTTTCGAGATCGCTGACGGCATTCACCCGCCGCAGGGTCGAGGCCGGATCGACGCCCAATTCGGTGAGCGACGACCAGAAACTGTCGAGCATGGCGAACATCGACGTTTCGCTGGCCGGATCGCCGAAGCTCGATTGCGCCCGCGCCAACAAATCGGCGCGCGCCGCAGCAGCGCCATGCGCGGCGACCGAGATATAGCTTGCGGTGGAAAGAAATTGATCCGCCGCGCGCCGGACGGCCGCGACGTCCACCCCCGCGCCCGGCCCAAGATTGGTGCGCGGCGCCAGGTGCATCTCCGTGCGCACATAGCCGGGCGTGTTGGCGTTGGAGATATTCTGCGAGACCACCGACATGCCGGTCTGCGCCGCGCGCAGCCCGCTCAGCCCCGTCAGCAGAACCGAACCGAAGCTCATGAGCGCGCCCCCGGCAGAATAGACCTATCGCCCGGCGGATTTTGCCGGGCCTCGGATCGCTCATTGCGCACGCCGCGCGCCTGTCTAAGCCGTTGTCGAATCACGCTTTTCTCCCACGGACAGGGCCCGCTGGCCGGCGCTGTGACGCGCCCGCGCCGTAAAGCTTCGCAAGCTTGGGGCCATGCTTAACGGGGCGGCACATGCTGCCGCCTTCCCGGCGCCATTTGCCTAGAGGAGCGCCGGACACGCCCGCGACGCCTCGGCATAAGTCTTTGATTTTATTGGATTGGAATATGGTTAGCGGACTGGCCCGCCATTTGCTGCAGGCCATGCACCGCATCGGGAACACCGCCTGCGGCTGGGGGACGCTTTATAGATGGATATGCCAGCGCCAATATTCGACGCGCCCGCGCCACCGCCAGCGCGCGCTGGCGGACGGACGCATCGCGCCGACAGCGAAGCGAGCTTCGGCGACCATCTCGATAAAGCGCTGCAGGAAGACGCCCCGGCAGATGAGGTTGCGGCGCGCGAAGTCCCGGCAACGCCCGAAGCGCGCCCCGAACCGACACCGCGAGCTGAACGCGCCAGCGAGCAAAGCACCGAGTCCAAGCCGGATCAGGCCAAGGCCCAGCAGCCCGCCGAAGCGCCCGCGCCAACGACAGCAGCGCCGCCCACCGCGCCGCCCGTCACGGCGTCCGCGCCCGCGCCCGCCGGCGCAACGGCCGCGCCTGCTTCCTCCGCAACGAAGCCGGCGGCTGCGAGCGCCAGTTCCGCGGCCCCCGCCCCTGCCGGCGCACCCGCCGCGGCGACGCAAGCGGCCGCACCCACACCGGCAACGCCGCCGCCTAATGCTGAAGCGGCCAATCCAAGCGC
>JAUIJZ010000072.1 GCA_030430715.1 Alphaproteobacteria bacterium | reverse complement strand
CGCCAAGTCCGGCTAAGGCGGCCAGTGCGGCGAAGAGTTTTGGCCTTGCGGAAAAAGGCTGGCGCCGGACCGACTATCTGCGTGTTCTGCGGCAACTCGGCGACACCGTCGAGCAAGTGACGGCGCGCATCGACGCGGCCGCCGACGCACTGAGCTAAGCGGGCGTGCAGACGATGCCAGACCTCGATGCACTCATCGCCCGCGACAGCAGCGGAGAGCCGGTCGAGACGGCGCTGGATCACATCGGCGTCCTCATCGATGCGGCGATGGATTTCAGCGCGCCGCATGCGACGACGCGCGCGTTCTCGCTTCTTGATGAAGTCGATCCACGTATCCCGCCAGCATCGCCGCTCGGCGCCCTTGCGCATTATTTCAGGGCCAACGCCTGGAACAATCGCCTGATCGAATCCGGTTCAGATCGCGCCTGGGCATGGGAGCAGAGCGAGCGGCAGAACCAGATCCTCGAACTCCGCCGGGCGCTGGTGCATCCCGCGTTCAATCAGCTCGACGCGGTTCGCGCGCTCCAGATCATGACCAATCTCGCGAACATGCTGAGCTGCGTCGGCCGCCCCATCGAAGCGATCGACATGTGGGACCGCGTGATCGCGTTGATGGCGACGTTCGGGAACGCGCTCGGCAATCGCGGTCTTGGTCTCCGGACCTACGCGCGGATGCTCTATGACAGCGGACATGCCGGCGTGCTGCTCGCCGAAGCCCATGCTTCGCTGTCGCGTTCCTTGTCGCGCAAGGCCTTCTATGAGGACGGCGGTATTGCGCGGCCCATTTTCAAGGACGCCCGGCGCGTCATCGCCAAGCACATCGACGTCAAGGCCATCCGCGCCGCCGTGCGCGTGGACAAATATCCGCTCGGCCGGTCGAAGCGGGAGCGGCGCTATCGGACCTGGTGCCTCAATGAGCGCCTCTTCCTCAATCCGTTGAACGACCTTGGCGCCCGATCGATCGCCGCGCGCGACATTCTGACCTTGCCGTCGATCGTCGATGCCAGCGACGACATCATGCCGCCTGCGTTCATCGGCTTCTACAACCAGATGAAGCAGGAGTTCGTCTCGGCGCGCTATACGCTATTCGAGGGTTTGGAGCCTGGCGGCGCGCATTTCTCCGACCGCGATGTTCTCCTCTACAATACGCTCGACTATCCGGCATATGGCCTGGCGGTGGAGCGCGTGCGAACGGCGTTTCGGCTGTCCTATTCTTTGCTCGACAAGGTGGGCGTCTTTATCAACGCGTACCTGCAGATTGGCCGGCCCGCGCATAAGGTCCAGTTTCGCAATGTCTTCTACGCAGGGCAAACCCAGACGTTGCTGGATCGATTTGTGGCGCACCCGAACCTTCCGCTGCGCGGCCTGTTTTGGTTGTCCAAGGACCTCTACGATCCGGAATTGAAAGGCGTGCTGGAACCGGACGCTGAGGCTCTCGCCGACATCCGCAATCACCTTGAACACAAATACCTGCAACTGCACACGATGGGTGCGGGACGAAGTGGCGGAATCCGTCACTCGCTAGAGCGTGGTGATTTCGAGCATAAGGCGCTGCGTCTCCTCAAGAAGGCGCGGGCCGCGCTAATCTATCTCTCGCTCGCTGTGAGAGTGGAGGAGAGCCAAGGTTCAAGCGATCGCACAATGCTGATGCCACTCGCACTCGACACCTGGGAGGACAACTGGAAGATTTGAACGGCCACGTTGGCGCGAACCTTATGGTGCACCGGACGCGCCCGGCGCGAAGAGGTGATTGATCAAGAGCGCGCAGTCCTCAAGAGATCGCAGCGCCATGCCGGGCATCGACAAGTGCTCACTCCCGTGCGCGAGTTCGTTGCGCAACGTCCGCGCCAGCAGGACGGTGTGTTCGAAATCTGCAGGGTTCGAGTCGGGCAGAACCAAACCATTGAACAAGCCGCGTTTCCGCGCTTCGCCGATGAGCGAGCCGAGGCCGCCCCAATTCTTGCCGTCGGGACGTGGTCCGACCCGCGCGCGCAGGGCCATCTCCAGCGCCGCATAACCTTGCGACTGCGCCAGCGGGGTGAGGTCGTATACAAACCAAGCGTAGAGGAAGGCGTTACGGGCCCGCTCGAATGCGGTGCGCACGTGCGTTGGTACGTGGCCGTTCAAGGTGATGGCGCCGATAAGGCCATGGTGGTCTTCCAGCGTCATGAGGCGAATGTCGCTCGGCGTGCCGACGACCATGTTACGATAGCGCGGGTCTGCGTCGAACACGTCATCCAAGGGTTTGAGCACGCGCGCCTCCACTGCCGGTTCGAGCCGAGCCACGGGAATGTGGTGTCCGCTTTGCGGAGCAAAAACGGGTAGGGCTATACCGGAATGTACTGGTCATTGCCGGAACTATCGGAGGTGCGCAAACTCCGGACATTCGGTAAGCGAGTATCGTCGCCTATGTTGAACTTGGACCTGTGGACGAATGAGCGCTGAAGGCATCGTCAGTGGGGGAAGCAATCCCTCCTATAAGGGCTACGCCTATCAGAAGCTGGTCACCGTTTGGGTCGCGCTCAAGCTGATGTTCGGGCCCGCGGCCCTGGCGGATGAGATCGTTGTCGAGCCGGCTTCGCACGACGACGTTGCGGCCAAGCTGCACGTTCCCGAAGAAAACGCCAACGGCGAGTTGAAGATCTCCGCCGAGGGCGAACTGCACGTTCAAATCAAGTTCAGGGGTGCGGGGCACTGGAGTGCGCGGGATTTCGCCGACATCGTGAACGACAGAGCAAGGGCGGCGACGCGTGGTCCGGCGCCCCGCGCCCGTGCGAAGTCGCTTCTGCTCAAGGATGCGCGCCGGCGCTACGTCTTCATCACGAATAGAAGCGTCGACGCATCACTCGCGAAGGGAAGCGTTGCGACCCCTGCCGACCGACCCGATCCAGATTTCTTGCCGACGCACCTAGGTCTCGATGCCAGCGCTGCTGCCTCCGTTAAAGGGCGGTTCGCGATGATCGAGCACATGACGCCGACGGAGACGCGACGCCAAATCGACGAGATTCTAACGGGCGCGCCCTTGAACGTTCCGCTTCAGAATCTGGATGCGTGTGTCGAGGGCATCGAGCGCCTGGTGGAAGACCGTTTCCTCGAAGTCCCGGATCCTCTGCGCAAGAGCGACATCGAACGCGTCGTAGAACGGTCTGGCGGGCGGCCTCACCTGGATCCTCGTCTGGCGCACTATGTGGCGCCGTCCAATCGCGCCGACATCGATCGGACGCTTGCGGAGAAACACGCGGTCTTTCTCATCGGTCCGTCTGGCTACGGCAAGTCGCTCACCGCGGAGAGCTTGGCCGACGCAATGCGACGCGCGGAGCCGCCCTTCGTCGTGATGCGCGAATGCGATGGAATCGGCGACTTGGAATCGGCGTTCAGATCGCCGGGGCGTGTGCTCTTCCACTTGGACGATCCGTGGGGACAATCGGGTCTGGATCGAGGAGAGGCGGCGCGCTGGAGCAACTTACTGGGGCTCTGGCTACGGGATGCTTCGTCCGAGAAAGTGTTCGTCGTGACATCGCGTAGCGAAATCTATCGCGAAGCCCTGGGCGAACGACCGGCGCCGATCTGGGCCGATCGCGTGGCGATCGTAGACGACAGCTCCTACAGCCCAGACGCGCGCCGCGCCATTCTGTACGGGGTGCTCGGGGACACGCCATCGTGGCGCGCGGATTTCGCGCGGCAGTACGAGTCGCGCGTGCTGCACGACCTTCGCAGTCCCTTTGAAATTGATGGGTTCGCGCGCGCGCTGCGAGCAGTGCCGAGGCCGGCCGACGCGGATGTCTCGTCGTTGATCGACCGCGCGCAGACCGATGGACGCAGGCACGTGGCGATGGAGCACGTTAAAGGGTTTGGCGACGCTGGCGTCCGCGGCGCCGCCGTGCTTTGGGCGCTGCTGCGATTGTCGAGAGAAGTGCAGGACCATCGATTGCGCACGCTACGTCGCGAGATCGAAAGCTTCGCACACGTCGAGATCGCTCTGGACGACCTGGCTGCACACCTTGCTCAAACCCAGCTGCAGACCGATGCGCAGGGCGCGTATGTGGCGCACAGCAAAGTCGCCGAGGCGCTCGAAGAGCTTGCCCGAACCTGGCCGCGCCCCGCAGAAACGGCGTTGAACGCTGCGGCGCGGGCGGCGCTGAAGCTGATCGCTGCCGACGCAAGCTGGATCGACGAGCTGCAACGTATTTTCGATGCCGCCCGGCAGCTCGAAGACAACGGCGTGTTGCTATCCGACGACGTCGTCGACGCATTCGATAGCCTTCTCATGGAAAATCTCGCCGGCGCCGTCGACGATCCGCGCAAGTTTAGGTCTGTGTGGCTTGCTGCGGCCAGACGGCTCAGCGTGCGAACGCCCGTGGGTAAGCTCGTCGATTGGCTGGCTAGAGGCGCTCCGAGAGAGAAGGGCGGTTTGGGCGGCTTCTCGTGGGTCGCGCCGGAGATCGAGGCATCCGATCGCAGCGCAGCGCTTGCGGCAGATCCGCAATTGTCGATCGCCAAAGCCTTTGTGGCGCATGTCCTGCCTCTCGCAGGCGAGGATTACGACGCCCACGAATTCTTGCCGTGGCTCGCCGCGTTCGACGTCGACTTCACCGACGCCTTCCTCGCCGCGGGTTCGATCGTTAGCGATGCGACGCGCTATGTCATGAGCGCGGACGCGATTTCCGAAGGCGCTCTTCTTGGGGCCAATCCACCCTATAACGAAGTTTGGACCCAGATCGTCCGCATGGACGATGCCGTCGATGCTGCCCTTGCAAAGTCCGCAGAGGAACGTCGCAAGGCCTGGCAAGGCGAGTTGGACTTCGTTCACCAGCGTGCGATCTCCGAACAGGCCGACGAGGAGGGGCCGTCCTCCGCACACTACGCCAAGGGCTACGTGCGCGCGCGGCGTCGAGCGCAGGGGTTTTCGTGGATTGCTCAGCACCCGCGGCCCCAGTTGATCTTGCCGATCTGGGCGGAAGTCATGCGCTACGACAAACCGGAGGCGACGGCGCCCGAACTCGACGCCTTCTTCGCAGCCGCGGATGCCGACGATCGCCTACAATCGGACGGCCTTCGAGTCATCGGCGAGCGCCGGCTCGCATTTGGGCGCGACCGAGTCTTGGCGGCGTTGCAAACCGGGGGACCGCAAGCGTTGTCCGCGGCGGTCGGCGCGCTCGGTTGGTTGGAAAGCGACGATCCCGGACGCAGCGACAAGGAATCCGCCGAAGCTATCTTGCTGAGGACTATCGGCACGTTGGCGCCAGCGCAGGCCGCGACTCTCGCACCCGCGATCGTCGATCGAGAGATCGGTGCCAAAAAACAACAGGCGCTGGCAGAGCGCGTGGTGGCGGCGGCAGGGGCTAGCGGCGCGCTCGTGCAGCTCGCTCTGGCTCGAACGTTGGGCCTCGACGACGAGAGGTTGCTCGACCTCTTCCGCCGACTCGATCCCTCGCAGGTGCAAGCGACGATCTCCGGCGGTCCCAAGCCGCTGGCGCGTCTGCTCCTCGCGATCGCGGCTGCCGAAGGCGCAGATGTCATTGCCATTGCGGAAGCTTGGGCTTCGAGCGACGACCGCGACGATGCGCAGGCAGCAGTGGGCGCGCTCGGTTTCGTCGAGACCGATCGTGCGACGGCTGCAATCGAAGAAGCTCTAACGCACGAGGACTTCGAGGTTCGTCGCAGCGCCATTCGGATATATGCGCACCGCGCCGACGCCGCCGGTCGGCGACGGCTGTTCGCGATGGTGAACGACGAGAGCGCGCCGGTGCGCGCTACCTTGGCGAAGGTCATCGGCGAGTTCGGGTGGAGCGACGGCGTTCCGACGCTGCTGACGTTGCTCGGCGACACGCGAGATTATGTGCGTCATCCCGAACGACAGGCGCGACACGAACCCGAATACAAAGTAGCTCGCACGGCTGCAGAGGTGCTGCAGGCGCTCGCGCCGCTTTCTGCCAAGACTCTTGCCAGCGTCGTGGAGGCGTTGAACGTCGCTGCCGATGCGCCGGTGGATTACGAATTGCAAACGCGGCTCTTGAGGTTACTCGCAGAACCGGAGGATCCCGGTCACTGGGGCGCACTCGAACGGAGCCTTCGCGACGCTCACGTCGTCGGTTCGCGGACCGAAAACCTCTATCCGGTCCGATACGCTGCCGCTTGGAGCATCGTCGACCGTCTCGGTTTGCATCCAGACCAGCTCGAGCTTGCGCCATGGCCTGCGCTCGTAAAGGCGGCCGAACACGCAGACCCGCAGCTCGCGGCGCCCGCGCTCATGGCGCTCGGCGTCAAGCTCGACGCCAATCCCGACGGCGCTGTCCTCGACGCGCTTCGCAGCCTCGCGTCGACTCCGGCGAGAACGGCGCTCGCGCTAGCGATGCTGGATAGTCCCTCCAAAGCCCGTGTGCTCGCCGATAAGCACGATCTGCTACCTGCCGATCACCCGTTGCTCGATGCGACCGACGAGGCAGCGACCCCTGGGGGCGTTCACGATTCATGGCCGATTTCCGAGAAAGCGCAGGCGTGGCTGAACGGGCTGTCAGGCCGCGACGACGTGGAAAAGGTTCTTCTCTGGCTAATGTCGAAGCGCACCGGCCGGGCTTTCGGCGAGTCGGATTTCGATCCTCGCGCATTGCGCCGCGAAGAGCAGATCCCAATGTTGACGATAGCAGACCTGGCGGGCATGCAGTGATGCGTCGGCGTCAGGGGCGGAAGACGTGCATGTCGCTTCAGTCGTCCTTAGAGCTGATGTGATCGCAATAGGAGCACATCGAGCTTGAGTCCGCGGCGACGTTGGACGAGTTCAGGCCTACGCTGCAGCGCGCGCATTCGCCAAGCTCCTCGCCACACCAAGCGCAACCGACTTCGTCGCCCTCATCGACATAGGCCTCGACCCCGCACTCCGGACAGGTGCCGATAACGGGCGGTTCGCCGTCCATGGCGCGCGCGTGTCCGTCGGCCTCAAGCGTGTTCTCGAGCGAATGCACAAACGCCGCATCGGCCTTCATCTTATGGCCGCAGCCGCGACAATGACAGTCGATGCTTTGCTGATCGGTATTGTCCGCTTTGTCTTGCGCGACCAATCCCGAACCGCATTCGATGCAAACGAACGGCATCGTCTTGAGGAAATCGCGATACCATGCAACCTTAGCGAAGCTCGCTTTGCACGATTGCAGCTCCGCTTCGTAAAGCTCTTTTACTTCCAGCATTTCTTGCCAGGTGTCGCCGAGCTCGGTGGCGGGGTTCTTTCCCGCGAGTTTGAAGAGTTGCGCCACAACGGGGAAGGTGCCGGCGATCGCCGCCCTCACTGCCTCTTTCGGTTCGGTCGTCGTGTGGTGTTCGATGTCGTTGCGAATTTTCTGCAGTCGGTAGAGCGGGCCCTCGTCAATGACGAGGCCGAAGTCTCTGAAACGACGCGACAACATCGAAACGTCGATCGTCGCCGATCCATCGGGCTCGATGGTAATGCCGCCCTTCTTGTCGGGGACCGGCTTGTAGCGAGCGCTGATGATCTTCTGGGCGTCCGCCTTCGGCGCGGAGCGGATAAGCACGTCTTTAGCGAGCAACAAAACGCCGGCGTAGAAGTTTCGCGCGGCCGATAGGTGGCGGGCGCGATCATTGGCGCGGAAGTCGTCCACGCCGAGACGGATCGAATCCACCGCGTTGTCCAAGAGGTCCATGGCGACTCGGGGCTCCATCGCTACACGCCCGATTATATCGGCGCGCCGGCCAATCGCCTACAATGCGCTCGAGACACGTATCGCGCGCCATGCATCCGGCGCCTCGTCGCGGGTAGGAAACGAGGAATGCCCTTCGCACTCAACGACGTTGTCGAATGGTCGGACGCAGTCTTCTGTACGCCGACAGCTCTTGCCGCGATTAGCGGGCGCAGTCCCGCCGAAATCGGCCGCCTGCTAGCTCAGTGTGCGCTGGAGCGTGGGGAGTACATCTCGGATGAGTTGCGACCGGACTACAATATTCAGGACTGGCTTCGCGCCATTCGAATAATGGGCGGGGAGTGGAGGGAGATCGAGAACTATTCGAAAGCGCCGTTCTTGATTCGACCAACGATCTCCGAGTGGATGTCCAATCGCATCGGCGACGTGCTTTATTTGGTCCATTGCGACGAGAATGGGTCGAAGGGACATGTTTTCGCGACCGACGGGTCGAACGTGGTCGAAACATATACGCGTGGCCGCAAAGTGAAGTTCTCGACACCGGATCCGGACTTCCAAGCGATGCGCGTGAAGCACGTCTTTCAGGTTTTCTGACGAGCCACGCCGCTGCGAAAAGCCGAATGGGCTTGGCCGTCGGGCACCCGCATAGGTGACGAGGAATGCACACAAGCGGGCCCCAAGGTCGCCGGAGCTTAAGAGCGGATCTCTTCGCGCGGACGCAGGCGCTGGGCGATGCCCGCATAGATCGGCACGCCGGCTTCGGTTTCGAATGTGATCGCGATGGCAAAGCGTAGCGGCGTCTCGACTACCGCGTCGGCAAAGCACGAGACGCGGATATCCATTTTGCTCTCAGGGCCGATGGCGACGGCGCGCTTGCCTTCATAGCAGCCGGTCCACACCGAGCCGCGCCGTCCGAAATAGGGCGGAGGCGCAAGCACGGCTTCATTAGCCCCTAAGAGTTCGGCCGCGCCCAGCGCGAGGTTGTCCGCGCCAACGATGTCGGCCTGCAGCCGAGCCAGGGAGAGCTTCGAGCGCCAGGGCGATACCGGTGAGAACCAGGCAAGCGTGATGACAACGCGGCGTGGGGCAAGCGAGGCGTTCAGGTCTTCCGGTAATGGCGCAGTGAAGATCACCGCCTTGTCCGGCTGGACGCGGCCAAAGCCGACGCACGTCACGCGATGATCTTCTGAGGCGATGGCGCGCACGGGATCGGCGGCGCCAAGGCCTATCAGCCGCGCCGTCTCCTTGCGTTGGCGCGACCACTTCACATCCGGCGTGCGAAACTTGATCGCGTCGCAGATGGCGGCGCCGGGATCGCGCCATTGCGCCGATTGCGTCAGCAGCGCCTTCGCGATGAGCGCGCGGTCGCGGCGCGGCAGTCGATCGGGATAGGCGCCGTCTTCGGACTCAAGCCCTTCGACGATTTGGAGCGCGGTGCGCGTGGCCGATGCAGCCGCGGGGCTTGTGCCATAGGTGGGGCCGACGCCGGCCGAGATTGCCCCGAGCGGAGGGGCCGCTGCCACCAGCGCGTCTTCCTGCGTATGCACGTCCTGCACGGAGAGCCGTGTGTCATCCGATGCGGGTGCGATGCGCGCACGTGGGCGTCCGCCTGGCGCCAAGATGTCGGGCTTCAAGGCGCCGCGCGCACCAAAGCCGGAGCGTGAGATGATGCTGGGCTGCCCGCGGCCGTCGAAGGGATGAAACACGCTTGCGCCGCGCGGGTTGGCTGTTGCTGAACTTGTCGCCGACGCGCCGACCGTAAGCCCATTGATGCACTCGGCCGGCGCGAGCAGGGCGCGGCGGGGCGCTGCATCAAGCAGGGCGAGCGCGGTGTGTTTGGCGCGCTCGTTCGCGTCGAGCGCTTCGAACGCGACGGCGTCGAGGCCGCGCACCAAGAGAGGCTCGGTGGTGTTGCCGGCGGCGATGACAAACAAGACGCCATGCTTTTCGGCCCACCAATCGAGCAGTCGCGCAAGTCCGCTGATCCGGTTGGCGTAGACCCGATTGGCGACGCCAATTGAGAGATTGACCACGAATGCTTCGGGCGCGGAGGCCGCACCCTCATTGTCGCCGAGCAGGGCGCGCTTTAGCGCGCGGTGAACTTGATCCAGCAATAGCTTCTTGGGATTGGCGCGCGCGTGGCCGGCGCCATCGATCAGAAGCGGAATGTTGAGGATGCGCGCATTGATCGGCGCGCCGCCGTCGCGGAGATCGCCCCGCAGAATAACGGACGCCATCGCCGTCGCATGACGCCGGTCTTGCACTTGGGCGAGCTTCTCGTGCTCGAATACGTCCTCCATCACCACGCCGCCGCGGAGCAAGGGATGGTTGGCGATGGCCGCGCCATCGATCAATACGGCCTTGATCGGCGCGTCTGCGTTGAGGGGCGGCGTGACTGGGTTCTCGTCCGGGCGCGCCGGCTCCATCGCCGGAGACTGTGCGTGGCTTGCAGGCGAAATCGCGTAGATGTCCTCGGCCTGACCTAGCGGCCCATCGCGCAATCCATTGATGACATTGGCCGCGTGTTCGGTCGGAATCTCGAACAGCAAAGCCTGATACCAGAAGTCTTGCTCATCGATGCGGGATTGATCGACGAGCTTAGCGCCGAGCGCCTCGGCGGCGGTCACGAGCGGGGCCGTATCGCGCGGGCGGCGCATCGGCCAGAGTTCGACTTCAAGCAGCACTGGATCGGCGGGCGTGCTCTCGGCCTGCGCACGCAGCATTTCGAGATCGTCTTCGGTCAAGCGATCGCGCGACCCCCAGAGTCGCACATCGATCAGCCGTTTGAAGAGCTCGTTGAAGGGCCCGAGATTTCTCGGCTGATCGCGACCCTCTTTCCAATTGCGATAATACTGGACGAGCTTCTTGACCGACGCTTCGTTCGGCAAGCCGATATAGAGCGCGGTGGGGCGCTCACGCTCAGAGGCCGGCGCGTCGTCGTCCTCGTCATCGATCTCGTCGGCGGCTAATTCCTGGAAGTGCTGAAATCCCGCGAGCTTTGCGGCTTTGAGGATGTTCGTGACCGATGCATTCGTTTCGAAGACAACGATGCGGTCGGGTGCAAGGCCTTCGGGATCAGCTTGCATCGATCCAGCGGCGATCGCGGCGTCGAGCGCTTCAAGACGCGTCAGGCGCGCTTTTTGTTCGTCTGGTGTGAAGGGCGCCGGTGGACGCGGGCGTCCCGCACCCGCCATCCGGTCGGCGGCGGGTCTAGGTGGACGAAGGGGGACGTGCGGATGAGCGGGCATTCTTTCTGCTTGAACCGCGGGACTTCTTGGCGGCGCGCTTCCTTTTTTCCTTTGGCTTCGAAACTGTTTCGCTTGCGGTCTTAGCTGATTCCCGCTTTTTGCGCGGCGCCGGCTTACCAGCGGGTTGCAAGGTGACGCGCTGGATCGGCGCTTGGGCCTGACGACGTTCAAGCAGCGTCTCGACGATCTGCTTCATCGGCTTCGCGCCAAGGGAGAGGATTGAGCGGCGCTTAGCGTCGTCGCAGAACGCTTCGGCGTCCGCATAGCTCGCGCCTGCTAGCGCCTCGGCGAGCGTCGATGGCGCAACGCCAAGCGGCTCTTCGAGATTGGCGGCGAACCTTTGGAAATAGCCGGCAAGCTCTGCAGCATCCGGGAGTTCTAGCGTCAGGCGGAGCTCGAAGCGCCGCCAAGCGGCGGAATCCAAGAGTTCAGGATGATTGGTGGCGCAGATCGCGACCGAGGTCGCCGGCATGTCGTCGATCTGGGTGAGAAGGGAGGCCACCACGCGCTTCAGTTCGCCCACGTCGGAGGCGTCGCCGCGCTCCTTGCCGATGGCGTCGAACTCATCAAAGAAAAGTACGCACGGATTGGTGCGCGCATGATCGAACACGCGACGAAGGCGTGCCGAGGTTTCGCCGAGATAGCTCCCAACGAGCGTGTCGTATTTGACCGTGTGGAGCGGCAGCGAGAGTGCGGTCGCGATGGCTTCGGCCAAGCTTGTCTTGCCAACGCCTGGCGCGCCGACCAGCAACATGGTGTGGCGCGGCTCCATGCCGTGTGAGCGCAACAGATCGCTACGGTCTTGCTCCTCGATGAATTCCTCGATCAGCACGCGATTGATGTCGCTGAGGCAGATGGTGTCGAGCGTCCGATCCGGCAATTTGATCTGAAGCCCGACAATGTCCTCGCGTGGTGCAGCGGGCGCTACGCGCGGCGCAGCCTTCAGTACGCCCTCAAGTCGCTCGGCTAAGGCGCTGCGCTGCTTTGAGCGTTCATCGGCGACGAGCGCCTCCGCGACACGGCGCGAGGCGTCGCGGTCGCCGGCGACGCCGCTCTTCACCAATTGCAGGACGAGATCGTTGCGAGCCATGGTCTCATTCCCCGGGACGTTACCGCGCGAACCTTGCACCAGCGGCGCGATTCTTGGGACTGGTCCCAAACAGCAGCAAGCGCCGATCGTTGGCGTTCTGCAATACTCACATGTTATTAACAGGAACTAAGGAAAGGTGTTTACCGCACGCGCGCGGCGCGAAATTGCGGCGCCGCGCGGCAACATCCGGTCGCTCACTCTGCCCAGAGCCGCGAGGAATAGCGCCGCGGTGCCGGCGCCTTGAGCACGGTCACATGGCGATCGTCGCCATAAATATCTGCTCTCAGCCAATCCAGTTCGGCCTGGCGGTCGAAACGGTGGGTGGCAGACCATGCGAACCGCCGACCCCATTCATTGCTGCCAGACCTCATTGAGGATCTTGGCAGCGAGCGCCGCCTTATTCTCGGGCAAAAACCTTCCATAGTGTTTGGCGACGATCGCCGGCGTGTCCTGGATGGCATAGCTGGCTTGTTCGAATGATCCGGTCTGTTTGAGGATGTGCGTGGCGAGCACGTCTCGGACATTGTGTGGCCCGTGCGGAAGCAGTCCCTTGATGGCGCCGCGCTGCGTCCATGGATTGTAGATCGCATAGCGCTGCGTAATCAGCCGCCAAGCCTCATAGAATGTCGATTGGTCGTAGCAGGCGCGCACACTTGAGGACTTCGCTGATTTAACGAAGAAGGCGCCGGGGTCTTTGGCCGATCCAATCAGGATGGCGCGATCGGTTTCAACGTAGCGCTCTATGTGTGCGTAGAGGCCGGCAAGGTTCGGAAGCAGCAGGCGGAACGGCCGTCCGGCAAAAAACGAAGAGCGCGAATTTTTGAACGCATTGGCGGGAATATAGACCTCCCACGCGTTCGCGCGATCTGACCAGCGCATCTCGCCTCGTCGTAGGTCTTCGAGGTGGCGGTCGGTGGAGGGCGCCTCGTCTCGGCGACGCACTAGGAGCTGACGCAGATTTTTCTGCCTGACGCCAAGATGCAGACCCAGCCTCACCATAAGCAGCGCACGGCGCGCCTCCGCGGCCGCTTTAGGATAGTGCCGCGCGCTCGGCATAAGTGCTTCGATGGCTTCGGCTATTCTTCGGTATTCGCCAAGCGGGCTGTCTGCTTCCAGAATCGGCAGAATGGGCTCGAACGGATCGCGATGCACGCGGCTGATACGTTGGATTTCTTTCGCGCGGGTCAATGCGTGGTCGTGCATGCGATCGCATTGCGCACTCCAGTTCTGCATAGCCTCCTGAACTTCGCTTGCCGAGATCATGCCTTCGATGGGGATCAGATTGGTTGCGATGTGGGGGGTCTGTCGGAGCCACCCCGTCTTTTGCGCGGTTAGCGCTGTTGCGAGCGTGAGCATGTCTGCTTCCCAGGTGGTAAGGAAGCCGCGCCGCCGATGACGCCAGGCCACGTACCAATCCCAGATGGCCGGGAAGGCGAGGAGAGCGAGCGTGAGGCTTGTTTTCGGTATGCCCAGTCCTTCGATGGGCCCTGTCGGCGGTGCGCTCAGCGCCCCGAAGAGAAGTCCGAGATGTTCAGTTTTCTGTGCTGCAGTCTCGCTTTCCCACACGCCGTTTCGTGCATAGCCACTTGGCGTCAGCGTAGACGTTTTGAACGTCAGGAGATCTTTCATCTCAGCGACGAGTTGACCTGGCGCTGAAGTGGCTCCCTTCGGATGTAGAAGGGCGCGCGGCAGCGGAATGGCGTAGCGATGCTTCATCGCAGCCCGTTGAAAGCGCCGGTAATCCGTCGCGCCGCTGATGATGGTTTCGCGGACCCAATCGAGAATTTTCTTCTGCTCCGCGAGACCACGTTCCTCGAAATCGTCGGGGAGATGCCAGGCGAGACGCCGTTGCTCCGATGCGGACAATACAATACGCGTGCGGGCGATCGCGCGAGCCGGGTTAGGAAACTTCGCGATGAAGTAGCCTTTCGGCAAGCGATAGCGTTCTTCGATACGCGCGAGGTAGGTCAGACTTTGTTTGGATCGCGGCGCCTTGCGGCCGCCGCGCCAAGTTACAAGGGTGGCGGGATCAAGCCGGTCGCCATCGCGCACAATTGCGCGCCACAGCTTGTGCGCGCTTTCGCCATGCCGGCGCATGTGAAGATCCAAGGCTTCTGCGAAGCCGGGCGGATCGATCCATGTTTCCGAGGTCGAACGCGCCGGTGTGGCCTGACGCAGGCGGCTGCGCGCGAGGCGCCGTGCGTGAGCCGAAGGGAAGGATCGGTTCAACTTTTGTTTTTTTGGCATTTCGAGCTCCTGCGTCGCAGCGCCAGTCCGGCGCACGATGCTGCTGAGGACTTGGCGCCTCGCTCGTTTCTACTAGTCTTGAAATTCCCGCTGCGGCTAAATGCCTGTGACTTCGCAAATTCCTTGGCGCGTTTGGGATAGCCGCGCGCAGAAGTGCGTCGACGCCCACATCCCTCACAGGCACGCGCAACTACAATTCCGTAACTGGATTCAATCCTGATCAGGAGGCGCCAGTCCTACTCGGACCCAGAGGAAGCCGCTGCAGCTTCGCGCCTGCGTCAGCGATCGAAGCCCGAAGGGGAGAGACGCGCGTTGCGCGGCTCGATGCGCAGCACGAGAGCGCGGCCGCCGAAGGCGGCGACGCCCAATCATCACCTCATATGACGTTTCTCGCCTAGTTGGCGGAGACACGAAAGGGCCAGCGCTGTTTGCTTCGCATCAAAAGCCCGGATACCAGGGCGCGCCGACCGCTGAGCATGCTCAGAGATTTTCCTTGCCAGCAGGGCGACGTCCACCCATGGGATCGACCCGCGGCGTAGGGACTGGTTTCCGGCCGCTCGCAACAGCGGTGACGAGCGGCTAAGATTAGCCCATTGCGGACACCGCCAGGGCCTTACCGCGCCTATCCTGGCGCGCCGAGTTGGAGCACTTCGATAAGGTTGCCATCGGGATCGACGATGTGGCTAGAGCGCGCCGCCATACCCGCTTGCGGCGCGTTGTAGTCGGTGTCCATCAATTGTGCGCCACTGGCGCGCGCCGCCTCAAGGGTGGATTCTAGGTTAGGCACTTGCAGCACCCAGCTTCCGTTCATCCGTTCTGATTCCTCACTCTCGATCAAAACGAGCATTGGGAGCGTCCCGCCTGGGAAATTCAAAAAGCGAACACCGGTGTTAGCCTGGGGTGCGTTGCCACGGTTGGCGCTTCTAAAGCTGGTCATCCCTGGAGCGACAGTCGCGTGAAAGACGTTCTGATAAAAATTGAGCGCGCGATCCATATCCGCGACATAGACTCTGAGCATGATCACGCGCGTAGCGCCTGGAGCGGCAATAGGCGGCGTTGGCGAAGCGGGCGGCGTCATCGGCTGACCTTGTAACGGAGGTTGTTGAGCAACGGTTGCCTGCGTCTGCGCGGCGCACCCCAAGAGCGCCCCCGCGAGCGCCAACGTCAATACTAGTTTCCGCATCAAGACCGCCTGTAATTATAATTGGTACTGGCCAGCGATCTAACAGCACGCATGCTTTCTTTCAATCTGGCTCCAGCGTCAGCTGTCGGCGAATGTGCGTCACTGAGGCAGGCTTAAGTCCACCGGCTGGATCAAATCGATGGAGCCAGTCGTCGAAATCGTCGCCATTGCTTGCGCTCCTGCTCGACATCGGCCTCATGCATCCCGCATGGCGAGGAGATTTTCTCCTGCCAAGTTTGGGACCCGCGTCAGGGATCGATGTGCGCAGCACCGAGACGCGCGTGTACGTGGCGCGAGCTTGCGCGGCTCGGCCGCGGAGCGGCGAGAGCCCGGCGGGCGCATGACGTGCGCCCGCGACGCCCAGCTTT
>JAUIJZ010000168.1 GCA_030430715.1 Alphaproteobacteria bacterium | reverse complement strand
AAAGCACGTGCAGCGCGAACATCACATTGCCGGCCGCATCGCCCTCGATATGGCCGTCGATGATGGGGCGATCGTTCCAGCTGGCGAAATCGCCTGCGATGGTGCGCCCGCCATAATAGACGAGAATGAAATAGACGAAGCTCAGCTGGCCGATCGCGGCGGCGAAGAACCAGATGACGCCGGCGCCGCGCAGCGCGCGCTCAGCGATTGGGCCGCCCTTGGCGCGTTTCGAAATTGCGATGTTCATGCATGTCTCCGCTTCGACCGGGCGCGCTGTTGGCGCTTCTCCTGTCGCTGCGGAATGGGCGAACATGTCGGCCTTGGTCTTGCCGATTTGGAAATCGGCGCACGATTTTTGCGAACATCAACGGCGTCGCGCCCGGCTGTTGGCGGGCCTATACTGCTTCACATAGAAATGTGCGGAGACGACATGGCGGTGACGGAAACCAGCGCCAAGTTCGGCGCGCCGGCGATTATCGCGCGCGCAGCGAAACTGATCGGCGCGCTGTCGCGCTCTGCGCCGCCGACGCCGTCTGTCGGGCTCTGTTGGGCTTTGTTCGCGACGTCAGCGTTCTGCTTCGTCATTTCGTCGTCCTTCGGAGGCGCACTGGGTCCGGCCGCAACGCCTGTCGCCGCGTGTGGCGCAGCGGCCTGCGGCTGGTCCTGGCTGTTCGCCCGCGCATTATTCCGAGCGCGCGAGGATATGGGCGTCTGGCCGATCATCATGGTCGCCGCGCTCGCCGCCGCTGCAGCCGTCATTACGTTTGTCGACGCACTCGCGCCGGGCTTGGAAGCCTCGAGCCCTGCGCTGCGCATTATCGACAACGGTCAGAAGCTGCTCGGCTCCGCCGCGCTCCTCTTGGCGATATCAGAGGCTCTGCAAGGCTTTTCGAACGCCTTGCCGCGGCGCGAGAAGCGTTTGCGCGCCTTTTTCATTACGGGCTACGCCGCCATGGTTGCAATCGCCGTTTTGTGGGCGAACCAGTCGGCCGAAGGCACGCTGGCGGCGCAATGGAGCGACGCCGTGAAAATCATCTGCGCCACGGCGGCCTTGATCGGCGCCACCGTCGCCATGCGCTACCGAGCGACGCATCCGCTGAAGCGCGCTGCGCCCTCCGGGCGCGCCGCGCGCCGCACGGCGACCGCGGATGACCACGCGCTGTCCACGAAGATCATGCAGACGCTGACGCGCGACGACTTGTTCGCGACGCCGGATCTCTCAGTCGCCCAGCTCGCCCGGCGTTTGAACGCGCCCGAATACAAGGTGACGCAAGCCATCACCGGCGCGCTTGGCGCGCGTAATTTCAACCAGCTCGTCAATACCTTGCGCATCGAGCGCGCCAAGCAAATGCTCGCTGATCCAGCCTTCGCGGACCAATCCATCTTCGCGATCGCCCTGGATTGCGGCTTCAGCTCGATCGGACCGTTCAACCGCGCTTTCAAACAGAGGACGCGTTCGACGCCGAGCGCGTTCCGTGCGGCAGAGCGGCGTTCCTAGCCAAACTGCACGTTCCAGAGTCCAAGCTGGCGTGTTGACACCATCAGCACGACGGCGATTCTTCTCCCCCTCTGGGAGGGAGCGTAAGTATGCTTATTATCGGCCCCGTTGGCCTTATCCTGCTTATCCTCATCATCGTCGCCGTTTCTCAATCAGGCAAAAAGACGAGAGATCAGGAAACCGAAGTCCGCGCCGCGATCGCACGCGTTCGCCGTGAAAGCGAGACTGAAATCGTTCTGTCCGACGAAGAACTCATCGTCGCAGCCAATCAGCGCATCAAGAAACACCAGAAGAAGGGCGGCTGGTCCCTGCTGTTCGCATTTCTTGCGATGATCGGCGCTGTGGTCGGTGCGGCCATGGATGATAGCGGATTGCTGGCCTTGGTCGGCCTCGCGGTGTCGGCGCTCTTCTTCGTCCGGGTGATCGTCGTCGTGGTGACGCGGCCGAAGATCGACCGTGTCATCCGCGAGGTCTCCGTCGGTTGAACACGCAACCGCATTTCAGGCGCTGAATGACGATTCGGTGCGCGCGCGTCGCATCGTCGCGCACGCCGGATCGGCGTCTCTCGAAATTCGATCAACGCCATCGAAATCGGCCGTTTCGACCCGTCGCCGCCGCTGGCCTTTGCTATCGCGGACCTGTTCGAGCTGAAGGTTGAGGACGTGTTCTTAAGGGAATGAGCCTTATCTATCAGACGGGTGGCGCCTGTCCTGCTTGCGATGGGTTCGGGCAAGCGCCACGTTATGGGCTGACAAGAGACGGACATGACCGAGACGTCGCAGGACTCCACAACCTCCCCCGTCCCGGCGGCCGTTTCTGCGCCGGACGAGGATGAGGGCATGGCCGCGGACGCCGCAGCGGCGAATGAGCGTTGGGAAATCGCCGCACAGTGGCGGCTCGGCTGGCGCGCAATCAAGCTGACATTCTTCGCCGCCATCGTGCTGGCCGCGTTCCTGGTCATCGGCCAAGGCTATCTCTTCTACAATCTCTTCTCCGACATCCATCCCTGGCTGGGCTATGGATTCGTCGCCGTATTGACCATTGCGATCGGCTGGCTGATCGGCGTTCCGGTTGCGTCCTATTTGCGCACGCCCGCCATCGCCAATCCGCCCGACGTGCATTTTCACGAAGGCGTGCCGCGCCGCTCCCAGCTCGACGAGCGCCTGCGGTTTGACGTGCGCTACCTGAAAGGCATGCGCCGCAATCGCGAGCTCGCCGACCAACGCGAAGACATCACCGCCGCCATGCTCGAAGCGCGCGCTTTGATCGGCCGCGTGCGCGCAGCGCGCAATGAGGAACTCGCCGACCTCGCGCGCGAAACGGCTCAATTCGAGAAAACGCGGATCCTTGGAACGCTCTCCGCGCTGGATGCGCGCGTCGACAAATATATCCGCACCGAAGCCGTCGCGGTCGG
>JAUIJZ010000071.1 GCA_030430715.1 Alphaproteobacteria bacterium | reverse complement strand
GCGGCCTTTCGTTTGACTTTCGTGTGGGCGCGATGTGCGCCCTTTTACTTCCCTCCTACGCGAGGAGTTCGGTGATGGTGCGGTTGGTTTCCTGCGAGCGGGTGCCCCAGCGCTCGACCTGCAGGCCCATGGCCTGCTGAACGGTCAAGCCGATGCGGGTGATCGCGTCGCCGCGGCCGGCCGAGTGGAAGCCGGTGCGCACACGGCCGCCAGCATTGCCCGCGATCATCGTCGGGATGCCTTCAACAGCGTGCGCCTTCGCAATCGAGCAATCCGAGTGCGCCAGGATCAGCATGTTGTCCAACAACGTGCCGTCACCTTCGGGGATCGCCGTGATCGCTTCAAGGAACTCAGCCCACGCGATCATGCTCTGCGTCGCGAACCAGCCCACTTGAGGCTGATAACCCAGTTCCGGATCGACAAGCTCTTCGTGCGTCAGCGTGTGGTGCGTCGTCGTCGAGCCCGAACGGCGAAGGTTCGAGGTCGTGTCCGACAGAAGCACGTTGAACACTTTGGTCTGGTTGCACTGAACCGCCTTGGCCAAAAGACCGGCCATCAGACGGTGCGTCACCATCACGTTCTCAATGTCAGAATCCAGGGGCGTCTCGGGAGGCGCGTCCGGCATCGTGAAGTTCTCAACCGGCGCAGGCGGCTGAAGCTGAAGCGCCAATTGATCCTCAAGCTGACGGATCGAGCTGAAATACTCGTCCATCCGGCGACGGTCGCCCGCGCCAAGCTCGCGCATCAGAGCCTGACGCTGCTCGGTGATCCCGGACAGAACGCTCTGGCGCACCATCGTGCGCGTGTCCGGCGTGAACGTCGCCGCGTTCGGATCCTGGAAGCCCTCGCCGAAAATGCGCTGATAGAGCGCCAGCGGAGACACTTCCGAAGGATTGGCCGAGCCGGCCGCGCGGAACGAATACGAACGCTGGATGCCAGACGTGCTCACTTCCAGCGAACGGAAGCGAGAGCCCTGACCGATCTCGTCGCTGATCAGAACGTCCAGCGTCGGCGCCGTCACGTTCTCGTTCGGAACCGGGATGCCCGTGCGCAGGCCCAAGCAGCCCGTCACGTGCGGCTTGTTCGGAACGCCGTCCAGCTTCACGTCATAGCCGCTGAAAAATGCCAGCTGCTGGCGATACGGCGCCAGGGGCTCAAGATCGGCCGGAAGCTCGAAATCCGTGCCCGTCGTGGTCGGAACCCACTTCTCAGGAATGTGGCCGCAGCCCCAGATCCAGGTGCCGAAGCGGACCGGAATACGCTGCCCCGTCGCAGCAAGCGCCTGGCCGTTGCCGTCCAGGAAACAATCCAAAAAAGGAAGACCAACACCTACAGCAGCGCCGCCAAGAGCGCCACGGAGCATCGTACGGCGGTTAAACTTGCTCATGAACGCTCTCCTAATCCCTTATTTAATTACGTATTTTTAGCCGCTAGCTAAGCTGGGCGCGAATATTGCCCGCGCCCCAGCGCCTACGACCAATCGAATCGTTCTCAAATGCACCAATGCATTTGTGCGTAACCTGCCATCCGCATATTACAGACTTATGCCTTGGCCGTCACAATTGTTGTCAGGATGTGTCGCATTTAACTTTTCAGGCGCGCCGGCCTTTAAAGAACAGCCTTTTCAATCGCACCGGAGCCGCCTGCGGGATTGATAGGATCCCTTCCGGCCTGTAATGGCGATGCGTGTCGCAGTTTCCGCCCCGCCCATTCGGAGCACGGGGCAGAGGGGTAAAGCTAGCTCTGCCCCGGAGTCAGCGCGCCTGCATAGCGGATTGGCGCGATGCTGCACTGCGGCGTAGACTTGCGCTCGGAGGATTGAACACGCGCTCAGGACCGCTAATGTTCCGGGTCGTTCAATGCTATCGGGTGAATTTTCCTTTAGCCATCAATTGCCAGGAGTGATGAGGGCGCGTGTCTTACAAAAGCGAACCGCGGCAGCTGGGTCTCTACCAGCCCGGTAAAGAGCGCGATTCCTGCGGCGTTGGCTTTATTGCCAACGTTAAGGGCGTGAAATCGCACGCTGTTGTCCGCCAGGGCCTGCAAATCCTCACTAATCTTGACCACCGCGGCGCCGTTGGCGCCGACCCGCTGCTTGGCGACGGCGCCGGGATTCTGATTCAAACGCCCGACGCTCTGCTGCGAGATTGGGCGGAGAAGACCGGCCTCACCCTCCCCGCGCCGGGCGAGTATGCGGTGGCCATGTGCTTCATGCCGCAGGACGCGGCAGCGCGAGACGTCGCGCGCGCGCAGCTCGAAAAATTCATCAGCATGGAAAAGCAGAATCTCATCGGGTGGCGCGATGTGCCCGTGCAGATCGAAGGCATTTCCAAAACAGCGCTGGCCTCAATGCCGGTGTTCCAGCAAGCCATCGTAGGCCGCGGCGCCAGCACGCCCGACCAGGATGCGTTCGAGCGCAAGCTTTTGGCGATCCGCAAGCAGACACAAAATCCGCTCGAAGAGATTGCAAAAAAGCGCAACCTGCCCGGCCTGACGAGCTTCTATATCGCGTCGTTCTCGACGCGGACTGTCGTGTACAAAGGCATGGTGCTCGCGCCGCAAGTCGAAACCTTCTTCGACGACCTCACCAATCCGCTGACACAGTCGGCGATCGCGCTTGTGCACCAACGCTTTTCCACCAACACGTTCCCATCCTGGAAACTGGCGCACCCGTATCGTTTCATCGCGCACAATGGCGAGATCAATACCGTGCGCGGCAACGTCAATTGGATGTATGCGCGCCGCCGGACGATGGAGTCCGATTTGTTGGGGCCAGACCTCGACAAAATGTGGCCGCTGATCCCGCACGGACAATCTGACACCGCTTGTCTGGACAATGCGTTCGAACTGCTGGTCGCGGGCGGCTATCCGCTCGTGCACGCAATGATGATGTTGATTCCGGAAGCGTGGTCGAAGAACCCGCTGATGGATCCCAAGCGGCGCGCCTTCTACGAATATCATGCCGCGCTGATGGAACCGTGGGACGGTCCTGCCGCAGTCGCGTTCACCGACGGACGCCAGATCGGCGCCACGCTGGACCGCAACGGCCTTCGCCCCGCGCGCTTCATCGTCACCGACGACGACATGGTGGTGATGGCCTCCGAAGCCGGCGTGCTGCCGATTCCAGACGAAAAGGTCGTGCGCAAATGGCGCTTGCAGCCGGGCAAGATGCTGCTGATCGACCTCGAAGAAGGCCGCATCATCGAAGATGAGGAAATCAAGCGGAAGCTGGCCGAAGAGCATCCTTACGAAGAATGGCTGACGCAGACGCAGTTCAAACTCGAAGAATTGCAGTTTGACGCCGAACAGCAGCCCGCCGCACCGCCGATAAGCGAAGGCGCCGCGGCCCTGCTCGATCGCCAACAGGCGTTCGGCTACACGCAGGAAGACGTTAAACTCTTCCTCGGACCGATGGCGAATGCCGGCGATGATCCCGTCGGCTCGATGGGGTCCGACACGCCGATTGCGGTGCTGTCGAGTAAGCCGCGCCTGCTGTTCAATTATTTCAAGCAGAATTTCGCCCAGGTCACGAACCCGCCGATCGATCCGATCCGCGAAGACCTCGTGATGTCGCTCGTGTCGATGATCGGCCCGCGCCCCAACCTGCTTGGGCACGAAGCCGGCTCGCACATGCGGCTGGAAGTTTCTCAGCCCGTGCTGACCAATGCGGACCTAGAGAAGATTCGCTCGATCACGGAGATCCTCGGCGGCGGCGCGTTCCGTACGGCCACCATCGACACCACCTGGCCCGCCGAGGAAGGCGCCGCCGGTTTGGAAAAGGCGCTGAACCGCATTTGCAGCGAAGCGACCGAGCACGTGCTCGCCGACATCAACATCCTTGTGTTGTCGGACCGCGCGGTCGGCCCGGGCCGCATCGCCGCGCCTTCGCTGCTGGCGGTCGCGGCCGTGCACCATCACCTGATCCGCCAAGGTTTGCGGATGCAGACCGGGCTCGTCGTCGAAACCGGCGAAGCGCGCGAAGTACATCATTTCTGCATGCTGGCTGGCTTCGGCGTCGAAGCCGTGAACCCCTATCTCGCCTTCGAGAGCATCGCCGAATTGTGCAAGAGCGGCGTTGTCCAACTCCCCGAGGAGAAGGCGCAGGCGAATTATATCAAGGCCGTTGGCAAAGGCGTGCTGAAGGTGATGTCCAAGATGGGCATCTCCACCTACCAATCCTATTGCGGCGCGCAGATTTTCGATGCGGTCGGCCTCAAAACCGAATTCGTCGACAAATATTTCTCAGGCGTCGCGACGACGATCGAAGGCGTCGGCCTTGAAGAAATCGCCGAGGAATGTGTCTCGCGCCATGAGGCCGCGTTCGGCGACAATCCGATCTATCGCAACATGCTCGATGTCGGCGGCATTTACGGCTTGCGTCTGCGTGGCGAGGACCATGCCTGGACATCGCATTCGGTGTCCAAGCTGCAGCACGCCGTTCGCGGCAATCTGCCCGCCGAATACAAGGCGTTCGCCCAGGACTTGAACGAGCAGAGCGAGCGGCTGCTGCAAATTCGCGGGCTAATGAAGTTCAATTTCGCGGCCAAGCCGATCCCGCTCGACGAAGTCGAACCGGCGGCGGAGATCGTGAAGCGCTTCTCCACCGGCGCGATGAGCTTCGGCTCGATCAGCCGTGAAGCGCACACAACGCTCGCCATCGCCATGAACCGCATCGGCGGACGCTCGAATACGGGCGAAGGCGGCGAAGAACCCGATCGCTTCAAGCCGATGGCCAATGGCGACACGATGCGTTCGCGCATCAAGCAGGTGGCTTCCGGGCGCTTCGGCGTGACGGCTGAATATCTGGCCAATGCCGACGACATTCAGATCAAGATGGCGCAGGGCGCAAAGCCCGGCGAAGGCGGCCAGCTGCCGGGGCACAAGGTCGATAAGGTCATCGCCAAGGTGCGCCACTCGACGCCCGGCGTCGGCCTCATCTCGCCGCCGCCGCACCACGACATCTATTCGATCGAAGACCTGGCTCAGCTGATCTTCGATTTGAAGAACGCCAACCCGGCCGCGCGCGTTTCCGTGAAGCTGGTTTCCGAAGTCGGCGTCGGCACGGTCGCAGCCGGCGTCGCCAAGGCGCGCGCCGACCATGTGACCATCTCAGGCTTCGAAGGCGGCACCGGCGCGTCGCCGCTGACGTCGCTGACGCATGCGGGCAGTCCGTGGGAAATTGGCCTCGCCGAAACCCAGCAAACGCTCATCCTCAACAATCTTCGCGGCCGCATCGCCGTGCAGGTCGATGGCGGTCTGCGTACGGGCCGGGATGTCGTCATTGGCGCGTTGCTCGGCGCGGACGAGTTCGGTTTCTCAACCGCGCCGCTGATCGCGGCAGGCTGCATCATGATGCGCAAGTGTCATTTGAACACCTGCCCCGTCGGCGTGGCCACGCAAGACCCCGTGCTGCGCGCGCGTTTCACCGGCGCGCCGGAACACGTCATCAATTATTTCTTCTTCGTGGCCGAAGAAGCGCGCGAACTGATGGCCTCCTTGGGCGTGCGTAAGTTCGATGATTTGGTCGGCCGCGTCGATTTGCTCGACGCAACCTCGGCCGTGAACCAATGGAAAGCCAAGGGCGTCGATCTCGCGCGCATCCTGTTCGCGCCGCCGCGCGCTAAAGATGCGCCGGTGCGCAATGTCGAAACGCAGCAGCACAAGCTCGCGGACGCGCTCGATCATCAATTGATCAAAGCGGCCAAGCCGGTGCTGAGCGGCAAGAAGAAATCCGTCAGCATTTCGCTGCCGGCCCGCAACGTGGACCGCGCCATCGGCACCATGCTCTCGGGCGAAATCGCCAAGCAATGCGGCCATGCCGGCTTGCCCGACGGCGCCATTCAAGTCGCGCTCAAGGGCGTGGCGGGACAAAGCCTCGGCGCGTTCCTGGCGCGCGGCGTCACGCTCAATTTAGAGGGCGATGGCAACGATTATGTCGGCAAAGGCCTTTCCGGCGGCCGCATCATCGTACGTCCGCCTGAGGGCGCCAAGCGCGAGCCCACCGAGAACATCATCATCGGCAACACCTGCCTTTATGGCGCGATTGCCGGCGAAGCGTATTTCGAGGGCGTAGCGGGCGAGCGCTTTGCGGTGCGCAATTCGGGGGCCGTTGCTGTCGTCGAAGGCGTAGGCGACCATTGCTGCGAATACATGACGGGCGGCGTTGTCGTCGTGCTTGGCCAGACCGGGCGCAATTTCGCCGCGGGCATGTCGGGCGGCGTCGCATACGTTTACGATCCCGACAGCAAATTCGCGGACATCTGCAATCCGTCCATGGTTTCGCTGGAAAAGATCGGTCCTGCAGCGGGCGCCGAAGAAGAAGGCGCGCCAAAGCCTGTGTGTGAAAGCGTCGAGGATTCGGGCATGGGCGACCTGCTCGGCTTTGACGCCGAACGCCTGCGCATCCTGGTCGAACGGCACCATCAACATACGGGCAGCGCGCGCGCAAAAGCGCTGCTCGACGATTGGCCGCGCGCGCTCACGCATTTCGTGAAAGTCATGCCGAATGACTTCCGGCGCGCACTCAAAGAATTGAAGGACGAGCGCCTGCGCAGCGCTTCCGTCGCTGCGGAATAGATCAATGGCAAAGCCGACTGGTTTTCTGGAAATCGACCGCGCTGACCGCGGTTATCAAGACCCCTCCGCCCGGATCAAGAACTGGAAGGAGTTCGTCGAACGCATGCCCCCCGAAGGGGTTTCGCGGCAAGCGACGCGTTGCATGGATTGCGGCATTCCGTTTTGTCACAACGGTTGCCCGGTCAACAATCTGATCCCGGACTGGAACAACCAAGTCTATGCGGGTGACTGGCAAGGCGCGTCGGAAACGCTGCACTCGACCAATAATTTCCCGGAATTCACCGGCCGCGTTTGCCCCGCGCCATGTGAGGCGTCCTGCACGCTGAACATCGACGACAATCCGGTCACGATCAAAACCATCGAGTGCGAGATCGTCGATCGCGGTTGGGATGAAGGCTGGGTCAAGCCCGTACCGGCGCAGCGCGGCACAGGAAAACGCATCGCCGTGATCGGCTCCGGTCCGGCAGGTCTGGCTTGCGCGCAGCAGCTCGCGCGCGTCGGCCACGCGCCAACTGTGTTTGAAAAGTCGGACCGCATCGGCGGATTGCTTCGCTACGGCATTCCCGACTTCAAAATGGAAAAGCACCTCATCGATCGCCGTATGCGGCAGATGGAAGTCGAAGGCGTCACGTTCCGACCCGGCATCGAGGTAGGCGTCACCATTCCGCTGCAACGCCTACTCGATGAGTATGAGGTGATCGTTCTGGCCGGCGGCGCCGAAAAGCCGCGCGACCTTCCCGTCGAAGGGCGCGATCTCACCGGCGTCTATTTCGCGATGGAATTCCTCACCCAGCAGAACAAGCGCAATGCCGGCGATCCGGAAAAGGTCGCCGCGCCAAAGGGCGGGATTTCGGCCAAGGGCCGCCATGTCGTCGTGATCGGCGGCGGCGACACCGGCTCGGATTGCATCGGCACGTCGATCCGCCAGGGCGCGGCCTCGGTGACCAATCTGGAAATCATGCCCAAGCCGCCCGAGCGCGAAAACAAGGCGCTCACCTGGCCGGATTGGCCGCTCAAGCTGCGCACGTCGTCTTCGCACGAAGAAGGCGCCGAGCGCGATTTCGCCGTCACCGCCAAGCGCTTCATCGGCGATGGCGTGCGCGTGACCGGGCTTGAGTGCGCGCGCGTGGAATGGGTGAAAGGCGCTGACGGCCGCATGGAAATGCGCGAGGTCGAAGGCTCCACATTCACACTGCCGTGCGATTTGGCGCTGCTCGCCATGGGCTTCACCGGAGCGGTGAAGGAAGGTCTGCTGGAGCAAGCGGGCGTAGATATGGACGCACGCGGCAACGTGCAGGCTGACACCAACGTCTACCAGACCTCCAAACCGAATATCTTCGCCTGCGGCGATATCCGGCGCGGCCAGTCGCTGGTGGTGTGGGCGATCCGCGAAGGCCGCCAGTGCGCGCGCGCAGTGGACGAAGCGCTCATGGGCGCGAGCGAATTGCCGCGCTGAGGGCTGACGCGCGTCTGCTCGAAAACCGCGTCACTCTTTTCCGGAGCTAATCCGCGCGAAATCGTCGGGCGTATTGATGTTGGCAAAAGCGCCGGCGTCTTCGAACAAGACACGCGTCGTGTGCGCAGCCGCCTGCACGACGGGCGGGTGACGCCCCGCCTCAAGATGCGCGCGCAGAAGCGGCGCGAGCCTCGGCGACCAGACCGCGCACAGCGGATGCACGCCATCGGCGGTTTCGACAAAGGCTGCGTCCGCATCCGCCCGCTCGGCGTCCGCGATAAGCCGCGCCGCCATGTCCTCTGGAATAAGCGGCGTGTCGCATGGCGCGGAGACAAGCCAGCGCGCGCCGCCCGCGCCAGCCCATTCGAGCGCGGCCAGGATGCCCAAGAGCGGCCCTTCGGTGGGAACGTTCGGATCGGCAAGCGCGGCGCAGCCAAGCGCCTCGGCGCCCTCCGTATGCCCCACAATGGCGAGCCGATCCGCTTGCGCGCGCAGGCGCTCGCCGACGCGAACAATCATGGGCGCGCCGGCCAAATCGGCCATCGCCTTGTCGGCGCCGAAGCGACGGCTCCGGCCTCCGGCCAGGACAGCGGCAAAAACCTGCTTTTGCATAATACGTTGTGCTATCTTAGCTGAAGACGGCACGCATGGCATTACCGCCCCTCACCGATCCCTTCGCGCGCACAATCACCTACCTGCGGGTCTCGGTGACGGATCGCTGCGATCTGCGCTGCGGCTATTGCATGCCGGAAGACATGCGCTTCCTGCCGAAGGCGGATGTGTTGAGCTTCGAGGAATTGGAGCGGCTGTGCGCGGTGTTCGTGCGTGCGGGCGTGACCAAGCTGCGCATCACCGGCGGCGAGCCGCTGGTGCGCAAGGACATCCTCTCCTTTCTGCGTGGCGTGGCGCGGCATCTGGACGATGGCGGACTGAAAGAGCTGGCGCTGACGACAAACGCGACACGGCTGGCCCTGTTCGCGCGCGACTTGGCCGAGATCGGCATCAAGCGTGTGAATATCTCTCTCGATACGCTGGACCGCGAAACCTTCAAGCGGATCACGAAGCGGGATGCCCTGCCGGCTGTGTTGGAGGGCATCGACGCCGCGCGCGAAGCCGGGCTTAAAGTCAAAATCAACACGGTCGCGCTGAAGCACGACAATGCGCACGAAATCCCGCGCATAATTCAATGGGCGCATGAACGCGGCATGGACGTCTCGCTGATCGAGACCATGCCGCTCGGTGAAATCGAGCAAGACCGCACCGATCAATACATCTCGCTGGCCGATGTGCGCGCAAACCTCGCCAGCTTCTGGACGCTGCGCGATGTGAACGAAACCACTGGCGGCCCATCCGCTTATGCGCGCATCGCGGAAACCGGCGGACGGCTCGGCTTCATCACCCCGCTCAGCCACAATTTCTGCGCCTCGTGCAATCGCGTGCGGTTGACCTGCACGGGGCGGCTTTATCTGTGCCTCGGCCAAGACGAGCACGTCGATTTCCGCGCGGCGCTGCGCGGCGGCGCGAGCGACGATGATCTGCACGCGCTGCTGCTGGAGGCGCTGAGCATCAAGCCGGAGCGCCACGAGTTTCAAATCGCGCCCGAACTTGCGCCGGCCCTGCCGCGCCATATGTCGACGACGGGCGGTTGATGCGTATCCTGTTCTTTGGCCGTTTGCGCGATCTCGCCGGAAGCAGCGAGGTGCAGGCCCCCGACACGTTCGAAACGCTTGCCGATCTCCGGCGCTGGCTCGCGGAGACACATGCCGGGCTAGAGCAGGCCCTCGCGCAGCGCGGCGTGCGTGTAGCGATCGACAAAGCCATCGTCGGCAATGGCGATGTAAGTTTGCGCTCGGCTAAGGAAGTCGCCTTCATGCCGCCGATGAGCGGAGGCTGAGATGCGGCCCATCGTTCGCGTATCGGAAACAGCCTTCTCAGCCGAAGATGAATTGCGCGCCTTCATGCGTGGACGTGACGATTCCGGCGCATGCGCGAGCTTTGTCGGCTTGGTGCGTGGCGGAGAGGTCAGTGCGCTCGAATTGCAGCATTATCCTGGCTTCACCGAAGCGGAGATTGAACGCATCGCCAGCGAGATCGCGCAGCGGCACAGCATCAATGGCCTGCTCGCCATTCACCGCGCCGGGCGAATGACGCCGGGCGAGACCATCGTGCTCGTCGCGGCGCTCAGCGCGCATCGCGCGGCGGCATTCAAGGCGGTTGAGGAATTGATGGATTGGCTGAAGACCGACGCGCCATTCTGGAAACGCGAATGGCGCGACGGCGAAGCCGCATGGATCGAGCCCACCGCGGAAGATTATAAGCGGCGCGCACGTCACGACACGGAGACAGCATGAGCGAACAGCCCCCTTCCGGCGGAAAACTGGCCGATGCGCCGTTTAAGCCCGTGCGCATCGCGGTCATGACCATTTCCGATACGCGCGACGAGGAAAGCGATACATCCGGGAAAGTTCTGGCCGATCGCATCGCGCGCGACGGCCACGCCGTCGCGGGACGCGCGCTGATTAAGGATGACATCGCCGCGATTCAGGCAGCGATGAACAAATGGGTCGACGATGGAAACGTCGATGTGATCATTTCAACAGGCGGCACTGGCATCACCGGCCGTGATGTCACGCCCGAAGCTGTGCGCCCGCTGTTCGACAAGGAAATCGACGGTTTCAGCGTCGTTTGGCACAATGTTTCCTACGCCAGCGTCGGTCTTTCCACGCTGCAATCGCGCGCCTGCGCCGGCATTGCGCGCGGCACCTTTATCTTCTGCCTGCCCGGCTCTAACGGCGCCTGCAAGGATGGCTGGGACAAAGTTATCCGCTGGCAACTCGATAGCCGCCACATGCCTTGCAACATGGTGGAGTTGATGCCGCGCTTGATGGAACGCTGAGCCATGGAAAAGAAGCTCACCCACCTCGACGATAGCGGCAATGTCCACATGGTCGATGTCGGCGCCAAACCCGCAACGCAGCGCATCGCGTTGGCGCAAGGACGCGTGACGATGAAGCCGGAAACGCTCGCCCTCGCTCTCGCAGGCGACGCAAAGAAGGGTGATGTACGCGCGGCGGCGCAGATCGCGGGCGTGATGGCGGCGAAGAAAACCTCAGACCTCATCCCGCTCTGTCATCCGCTGCCGCTTTCGGGCATCGACGTCACCATCACGCCGGACGAAGCCGCTTCGGCCTTTATCGTACGTGCGCGCGTTCGCACCACCGCGCCGACGGGCGTCGAAATGGAAGCGCTGACGGCGGTGAGCGTTGCCTGCCTCACGCTCTATGACATGCTCAAGGCCGCCGACCGCGAAATGACCATCGAAGCGGTTCAGCTTATGGAAAAATCCGGCGGCGCCTCCGGCGACTTTGTGCGGCAAGCGCCGTGATCAGCGTTGCCGATGCGCGCGCGCGCTTGATCGCAGCAGCGCGGGAATTGCCGGCGGAATTCGTTGCCATAGACGCAGCGCTGGGGCGCACTTTGGCCGCGCCATTGCTTGCAACGCGCGACCAGCCCCCTTTCACCGCTTCGGCCATGGACGGCTACGCGCTGCGCGCCGAAGCCTCTCAGCGCGATTATCGCATCGTTGGCGAGTCCGCAGCTGGTCACGCCTTCACGCGCCCCCTCAATCCCGGCGAAGCGGTAAGAATTTCTACCGGTGCGCCGCTCCCCGAGGGAGCTGACGCGGTATTGATTCAAGAAGACGCTCAGCTTGAGGGCGATATGCTCGTCAAAGCGCAGGTGCGATCCGGAAAGAATGTCCGGCCACGCGCGGGCGATTTCGCGGCTGGCGATGATTTACTAGCAAAAGGCCGCGCACTCTCCCCCATCGCACTTGCGCTTGCTGCTGGCGCGGGCGCTGCGTCGCTGCAAGTTGTACGGCGCCCGCGTATTTGTGTATTTGCCAGCGGCGATGAGATCGTCCCTCCCGGCAATGCCGTGCGCGAGGATCAGGTGTTTGAATCCGGCTCGTTCGCAGTATGCGCGTTCATCGAAAAATGGGGGGGCGTCGCCACACGCGGCGCCGTGCTGCGGGATGATGAAGCCGCGATCGAGCGCGAGGCCGCCGCGGCGTTGGCGCAATCGGATATCGTGGTCTTCATCGGCGGCGCATCGGTTGGACCGCACGATCACATGCGCCCCGCGCTGACGCGGCTAGGGCTCAATCCGCAATTCGATAAAATCGCGGTGCGCCCTGGAAAGCCGACTTGGTTTGCGTCCAGCGAACGCGGCATGGCGCTCGGTCTGCCGGGAAATCCAGCGTCTGCGATCGTGTGTGCGCTGTTGTTCCTCAAACCGCTGATCGAAGCGATGCTCGGCGCAGCGCCTGCGACAATGCCCGTAACGAGACGCGCGCCGCTCGGCGAAGCGCTCGAAGCCAACGGCCCGCGCGAACATTATATGCGCGCCGTATTGGATGCAGAAGGAACGCTGCGCACGTTCGGCGACCAGGATTCATCTCTGCTTTCGGTGTTCGCGCGCGCGAACGCTCTGATCCGGCGGGCGCCGTCTGCGCCTGCCGCGCATGCGGGCGAAGCTGTCGATTATCTGAGTTTTGACACTTAGCGTTCAGGTGGGCCGCGCCGCGGTCCGCCTCTCATGCCGGGCGGCCCTTCCATCACCGCCGCCACAGCGTTGCGCCGCTCCGCATCAGGCAACTCGCCAAGCGCGCGCGCAACCGCGTCATGCAACGGCTCGGCAAGCGCGGCGTCGGCGGCGCGCACGCGCGCAAACGCAGCGCGCACGGCATCCGCATCGTAGGGATCAGTGCGAACCGCTTCGAACACGCCAAGCCGCGCCGCGCGCGCCTGCTCGCGCTGCTCGCGCGTCGCCACAACATCGCCCGCGAGTTCGCGGCGCAAACGCCGCCGCGCATCCGGAGGCAACGCCTCCGAGAAAGCGCGGCCGCCCACGGGCCGCGCCATAGGCGCGTGATCCCGCATGGGACGCTCAAGCCGCGCGCCCGAAGCGAGCGCGCCGACTACCCCGCTCACGACAATCAAATTGAACGCAAGCGAAACGAACAAAGCTGTACGCCAAGGAAAGTTCGTCATGAGTCTTCGCCAATCCATCCCTGATCAGAACTGTCGAACGCTGTCGCCAGCACTTGATCGACGTCCGCACCCATCGGCGCATTGAGCCCCGCGCCATAGCCAACGATAAGGCCAAACACCGCGCAGGCCGCTAGCGCCGCCACGGCAGGCGCCAGCCGCACCTCGCGCTTCGGCAGTGAGCGCATCAAACGCGCCTGCAACAGCTCGCTCGGCGGCATTGGCGCCGGCGCCAAATCGAGCAACGCATCAATCGCGTGCGCTTCGCTGAGATCGATCTCAGCGCTTTGCGCAAACGCCAGCGCCGCCTCCCGTTCCTCGGCGGGCCAGCGCTTAGGATCGGCGCCATAGGCCGCGATCAAAGCTTCGAACCGCCCCTTGCCCATTTCATCGGCCATCGCCGACCTCCCCCAACAAATCCTCCGCCACATCGCTCAGCGCATCGCGCAAGGCGCGGCGTCCGCGCGCCAGCAGCGATTCCAGCGCATCAAGACTGACATCAAGCGCAGCCGCCGCGTCGCGCTGCGGCACTTCCTCGAAATGGCACAGCGCGATCGCCGCGCGCTGGCGTTCCGGAAGACGCGCCAGAGCCGCCTGCACCCGCGCCGCCCGCTGCGCCGCAAGCCACGCATCACTCGCGCCAAGCGAGGGATCGGCCATGCTCATGCCCGCCTCCGCATCGGGCTTCTCACGGCGCCTGCGCAGCCTGTCGTAGCAAAGATTGATCGCAACCCTATGCATCCAAGTCTCGAACTTTGCTTGGCCAGGGCGCCAGCGCGGCGCCGCGCGCCAGCAGCGCAGGAAAACCTCCTGCGTCACGTCCTCCGCTTCGTGCGCGTCGTTCAGCATGCGCTGCGCGAGCGCATGAATGCGCTTCACATGACGGCGCACCAATTGCTCGGCCGCGCCGGCCTCCCCCACCGCAATGCGAGAGATGAGGTCGCCATCCGGATCGTTCATTGCGATGGGAGGTGTCGTCTATATCGCGCCTCCGCTCAACCGCGGCGACGATGCTGCATGGTGTTGCGCATGGTTTCGATCTCCTGCGCATCGAGCCGGTCATCATCATTGGCGTCGAAGCGATCGAACCCGCGCATGGGCTGGCCCATAAACTCGGCGCGGCTGATGCGGCCATCGCCGTCCGCGTCCGCACGCACGCCTCGCGCGCCGTGATGACCGGGGCCAGGGCCGGGCGCGCCATCCGGCGCAGCTTGCGCATCGCGCGGCGCGCGGTCCGGGCGGCGATGCGGCCGGCGTTCTGGGCGCTCATCTTCGGAGATGTAGCCGTCCCCGTTGGCGTCGGCGCGGTCGAATATGGCTTCCCGCTGCGTATTCATTTCAGCGCGTGTCAGTATGCCATCGTGGTTGGCGTCAGCGCGCTCAAGACGGGGCGGCAAGCCCTGGGCCCAGGCTATACTGGACCCCATTGCCAGAGCGGCGACGCAGGCGGCGATTTTCAGTTTCATGCTCTGCTCCATACTTGGACTATGAGCTTTAACGGCGGTCCCAGGGCCGATCCGTCGCGCCCAACTGCAAGTCGGCGCTCTGGGCATGAAAAAGGCGGGAGCGATGCCTCGCTCCCGCCTGCAATTTTCCACCGGATGCCGCCCCCTAGAGGCCGAGATCCTTGATCTTGCCGTCGAAATTGCCACCCAAAAGATGCGTCGCCTTCGCCAGTTTGTCAGCTGAAGCGCCCTTCAGATAGCCGTCGATGATGCGCTGATAATTGCTGATCATGCCTTCGATGTCTTTCGACAGCCGCATAAACTCGAAGCCCTCGGCATGCATGCCCTTCTGCTGGATCGGGATGTTGGAATAATCCTGACGCGGGATCGGCGGGAACTGATCGCTGTCATACGGCAGCATCTTCGGCTCCATCACCGGCGCGGGCTCCTCGCCTTTCGGGAAGAAAGTCAGCGACCACAGCTCGAATATGCAGCTCTCCGGCCCGAGTGGGCGGATCCGGTAAGCCGACATGCTCGAGAACATCGGCAGCAGGAAGTAATTCGGGAACGCGAATTCGACCGCGGCGAGCGGGTTGGAAACCGCGACGGCATTGAGATCGGGGCACGGTTCGCCGCGCGCCTGCAATTCCTTGATCCGGTTGCGGACATCCGGAACCGTCCAGACGCTGCCATTGGACGCCAGCGGATTGCCGCCGACGATCAGCATCATCTGGGTGCGATCAATATCGGGAATCGGAAACAGGGCATTATGGCCATACATCCACATCTGGATCAGCTGGTGGGGCAGCTGATCGAGCGTCGAGGCGGAATAGAGGCCACGAACCTTGAGCGCCCGTACCAGATCGCCAAGCTGGGTGGATACGCCGTAATTATGGGCTGTCGGGTTGCCGACATAGAGCGCAGTGCGCTTGCCCTCGGCGGCGATGGCAGCGGTCTGCGCGCCAATCTCGGCATAGGCCTGGTCCCATTCAATCTCCTGCCAGCTGTCGCCGACTCGTTTGACGGGTTTGCGCAGACGATCGGGATCGTCCTGAAGATCGGCCAAAGCCGTGGCTTTGGGGCAGATATGGCCACGACTCAGCACATGATCCGGATTTCCGCGAATGGAGAGAATCTTGCGATCCTCGACCTCGACCAGGACGCCGCAATTGGCTTCGCAGATATGGCAGGTTCGGGCATGGACGGTCGGCATGGGTTCTCTCCTGATTGCAATTGCCTATCATAGAGCCCGGCTCCCGGCCACTACGCCTGAAAGCCGCGGCCCGGCAGGCCATGGCGCAATGCCGCAGACTGTTGCCAAATTCCCCTCTCCCGCCTATAGGCCCCGCTTCCCCGCTATGTGCACCCTGGAGGCGTGGCGGGCGATGAACGACTAACCAACCAGTATTTTGGAGACATCAGATGAGCGATCAGCTGACTTTGTCGGCCGAAGTG
>JAUIJZ010000070.1 GCA_030430715.1 Alphaproteobacteria bacterium | reverse complement strand
TTCAATGGCGCGCCCGAAGAGATTCGAACTCCTGACCCCCAGATTCGTAGTCTGGTGCTCTATCCAGCTGAGCTACGGGCGCGAAGGGGGCGTGCATAGCCGTCGCCGGGGGCGATGGCAAGCAGGACTGACGGCCCCCGGGCGGTGGCGCCAAGCGGCGTTTAGCGGTGCCCGGGAGATCTAGGGCTTCAGAAGCCGTTCCACGATCTGGTTCGCCGCTTCGGCCGGATCGACCGTAACCGTTTCGATGTGAAATTCCGGATTCTCTGGCTGCTCATAGGGGCTGTCCACGCCGGTGAAGTTCTTCAGCTTGCCCTCGCGCGCCTTCTTATAGAGGCCTTTCACGTCGCGCTTTTCCGCTTCGGCGATGGGGGTGTCGATGAACACCTCATGGAACTCGCCCTCCGCCATGAGGTCCCGCGCCAATTTGCGCTCCGCCCGGAAGGGCGAGATGAACGAGACGATCACGATCAATCCGGCGTCGGCCATCAGCTTGGCCACTTCCGCTACGCGGCGAATGTTTTCAACCCGGTCAGCGTCGGTGAAACCCAGATCGCGGCTGAGCCCGTGGCGGACATTATCGCCGTCCAGTAGCACCGTGTGCTTGCCGAGCGAGAGCAGTTTACGCTCCACCATATTGGCGATGGTGGATTTGCCGGAGCCGGAGAGGCCGGTGAACCACAGCACGGCGGGCTTTTGCTGTTTAAGCTGCGCGCGCGACTCACGCGTGACGTCGAGCGCTTGCCAATGCACGTTTTGCGCGCGTCGCAGCGGGAAGTGGATAAGCCCGGCGGCGACCGTCGCATTGGTCATGCGATCGATCAGGATGAAGCCGCCCATGTCCTGGTTTTCAACGTAGGGATCGAACGCGATTTGCTGATCGAGGCTGATATTGCAGACCGCGATCTCGTTCAGCTCCAGTACTTTCGCGGCGAGATGCTCAAGCGTGTTGACGTTGATCTTGTACTTCAAATCCGTGACTTGAGCGCTGACGAGCTTGGCCCCGATCTTGAGCCAATAGGGGCGCCCCGGCAGCAAATGAGTGTCCGCCATCCAGATTAGCGTCGTTTCGAATTGATCGGCGGCTTCAGGGGCGCAATCGGCCGCCGCGATCACGTCGCCGCGTGAGCAATCGATTTCGTCTTCAAGCGTGATGGTCACCGATTGGCCGGCGACCGCTTCGGCGAGGTCGCCGTCCTTGGTGACGATGCGCGCCACTGTGCTTGTCGAGCCGGCCGGCGAGACGCGCACGCGGTCGCCCGGCTTGACGCGTCCGCCTGCGATTTGGCCGGCGAAGCCGCGGAAATCGAGATTGGGCCGGTTCACCCATTGCACCGGCATGCGGAACTTGCCGGCCGCGCGCCGCTCGTCATCGATCTCGACGGTTTCGAGAAACTCCATCAGCGGCGGGCCCTCATACCAGGGCGTCTTGTCGCTTTTGGCGGTGATGTTGTCGCCCTTCAGGCCCGATATCGGGATGGCGAGGAAGTCCTTGAGGCCGATCTGGTCGGCGAAATCGCGATACTCTTGCACGATCGTGTCGAATTGCTCTTTCGACCAATCGACCAAATCCATCTTGTTGATCGCCAGCACGACGTGGCGGATGCCCATGAGCGAGACGAGATAGGAATGGCGGCGCGTTTGCGTCAGCACGCCTTTGCGGCCGTCGATCAGGATGATGGCGAGATCCGCCGTCGAGGCGCCCGTCACCATGTTGCGCGTATATTGTTCGTGACCGGGCGTATCGGCGACGATGAATTTACGCTTGTCGGTGGAGAAGAAGCGGTAGGCGACATCGATGGTGATGCCTTGCTCGCGCTCGGCGGCGAGCCCGTCCACCAGCAGCGCGAAATCGATCTCGCCGCCCTGGGTGCCGACCTTTTTGGAATCGGCTTCCAGCGCCGCCATCTGATCTTCAAAGATCATCTTGGAGTCGTAGAGCAGCCGCCCGATCAACGTGGACTTGCCGTCGTCGACGGAGCCGCAGGTGATGAAGCGCAGCAGCGATTTATGCTGGTGCTGTTCAAGATAGGCGTCGATGTCTTCGGCGATAAGGTCGGAAACGTGGGCCATTAGAAGTAGCCCTCCTGCTTTTTCTTTTCCATGGAGGCGGCTTGATCGTGGTCGATCATGCGGCCTTGGCGCTCGCTGGTCGTGGTCAGCAGCATTTCCTGGATGATCTGCGGCAGCGTGGCCGCGTCGCTCTCGACCGCGCCGGTCAGCGGATAGCAGCCGAGCGTGCGGAAGCGGACATTGCGCATTTCCGGCTTCTCGCCAGGCTTAAGCGGCATGCGATCGTCATCGACCATGATCAGCGTGCCGTCGCGGTGCACGACGGGGCGCGGCGCCGAGAAATAGAGCGGAACGATCGGAATGCTTTCAAGATGGATGTATTGCCAGACGTCGAGTTCGGTCCAATTCGAGATTGGGAAAACGCGAATGCTTTCGCCCTTGGCCATCTTGGCGTTGTAGAGGCGCCAAAGTTCAGGGCGCTGGTTCTTCGGATCCCAGCGATGATTAGCTGAGCGGAAGGAGAAGATGCGCTCCTTGGCGCGGCTCTTTTCCTCGTCACGACGGGCGCCTCCGAACGCTGCGTCGAAGCCGTACTTGTAGAGCGCCTGCTTCAAGCCCTCGGTTTTCCAGATCTGCGTATGGATCGCCGAGCCATTGTCGAACGGATTGATGTTGTTCGAGATGCCCTCGGGGTTTTGGTAGACGAGCAATTCGAAGCCGAGTTCGTTCGCCATGCGCTCGCGCATCTCGTACATCGCCTTGAACTTCCACGTCGTGTCGACATGCAGCAGCGGGAAGGGCGGAGGCGCGGGATAGAACGCCTTCGCCGCCAAGTGCAGCATTACGGCGCTGTCCTTGCCGATCGAATAGAGCATGACAGGCTTGGTGGTTTCGGCCGCCACTTCGCGCATGATGTGGATGCTTTCGGCTTCCAGGCGCTGCAGGTGCGTGAGGCGCGCGGAGCTAATCCCCTTTGCTTCGGCGGCCTGTTTCTTTTGCGTCTTCGACATCTGTGGAACCTTGCTCAGGCCTGAAACGGATTGATCTGGCCGGCGGCGACAAACCAGGGATTGGCGTAGTCGGAATCGTCATCCTGATCGCGCTTGCCGTAGCGCAACGGCTCGCCCTTCATGGTGTAAACACGCCCGCCAGCTGCACGCAACACGGCGTCTCCGGCGGCGGTGTCCCATTCCATGGTGCGGCCAAGGCGCGGATAGAGGTCCGCTTCTCCGGTGGCGACACGGCAGAATTTGAGCGACGAGCCAGCTGACACCAAATGGGCGACTTTGAACTTGGCCAGGAAGGCGTCCGTTTCAGGAGACATGTGCGATCGGCTGGCGATCACCGCAAGGCCTTCGCCCGGCGGCGTGCGCGTGACGATGTTGCGCCAGACGCCGGCCTGGCCTGCCTCCACATGCGCCATGCGCGCGCCTTCGCCTTCCGCGCCGGCGTAAAGGAGGCCATGCGCGGGCGCGTAGACCACGCCGCAGACTGGTCGTCCGTCTTCGATCAGCGCGATGTTGACCGTGAAATCGCCGTTGCGATTGACGAATTCCTTGGTGCCGTCGAGGGGGTCGACAAGAAAGAAGCGCCGCTCAGTTCTTACCGATGCGCCCGCCGCCATTTCTTCTTCGGCCACGATGGGCGTTTCAGGATAAGCGGCGCGCAAGCGCGCGAGGATAAGCTTTTCCGCTTCGGCGTCCGCATCAGTCACGGGCGAACCGTCATGCTTGGTGCGCAGGCCCGTATCCGGCGCTTGGTAGATTTTGAGGATGACCTCGCCCGCTTCCAGCGCGCTATCAACTAAAAGACTCAACATGCTTCACTCGTGGCGGCGCAAATCTAAGCGCCATCGCCGCCTTCACCTGTCCTGCTTTCCTATGTGCATGCAATGGCGGCCGGTGTCGCGAGCGAGACGGCAAGCTCCAAGCTGGGCCGCGGCTTTCAGGTGAGGGCTCATCATGGCGAAGGTGATCGCCGCCGGGAACTTGGGTGGGTATATATTGCCCTTAGGCCGGCATAACCTTAAGTTAAACTGCTACACATTTCGGTGTATTGCGAAAAAATAAACCGCAGCTATGCTCGGCTCCCGAGCCCGTCTTGTCTCAACCTTATGAGGAGTGATGAACGCGCATGTTACGAGAGCCGTTTAGTATCGCCGCTGCGATGTTCAAATTGAGAGGGCGCTCATGAGTTCCTGGACGGCTCATCCCGCCTTTGACGGTCACGAGGATCTCATTGAAGTCGGCGATGACGCCCTCGGCTTTGCGGGGCTCGTCGCCATTCATTCGACCGCGCTCGGTCCGTCAGCTGGCGGGGTGCGTATTTGGACCTACGCCAATGAGGCGGATGTGTTGACCGATGTGCTGCGGCTCTCGCGCGGCATGACCTACAAGAACGCGATGGCGGACCTGCCTCTCGGCGGTGGCAAGGCGGTATTGTACAAAATGGGTCCGGATCGGGCGGCCTGTTTTGAAAAATTCGGCGCGCAGATCGATGCGATCGGCGGGCGTTACATCACTGCCGAGGATGTTGGCGCAACCGGTCCGGATATGGCTGCTGTCTCCCGAAGCACCAAATACGTCGCCGGCGTGCCGAAAGCGGATGGTGATGGCGCGGGCGGCGATCCATCGCCGTGGACAGGTCTTGGCGTCTTTCTCACCATCGAAGCGCTGCTTGGCGGAAGTGTCAGCGGCCGCACGATTGCGGTGCAGGGCGCAGGAGCTGTGGGCTTTGACCTATGCGAGCGGCTTGCCGGGGCGGGCGCGAAGCTGATCGCGGCCGATATCAATGCTGAACGCGTCGCGCGCGCCAAAGCGCTCGGCGCGGAGATCGTGCCGGTGGAACGCATCCACGCCGCGGCCGCCGATTTGTTCGCCCCGTGCGCCTTGGGCGCCGGCCTGAATACGCGAACCATTCCCGAATTAGCCGCGCCCATCATTTGCGGCGCAGCCAACAATCAGCTTGAAACTGAAGAAGACGGCGCCCGCCTTGCCGCGCGCGGCATCGTCTATGCGCCGGATTATGTCGTGAATGCTGGCGGCATCATCAATGTATCGGCGGAGTATTTGGGCGAAACCGAAGCTGCGGTGGATAAGCGCGTGCGCGCAATTCCAGGGCGCGTGTTGCGCGTGTTGGAAACCGCCAAACGCGAAGGCGTGACGCCGCATCAGGCGGCGGATAGCATCGTCCGCGCCCGGCTTGCGGAGGCGCGGCATGCCTGAGGGAGGTGAAGCGCCGCGCCCAGCCAACGCGCTTAAGCTGCACATCCCGAAGCCGCATGCACGTCCCGGCGAAACGCCGGATTTTTCCGATATTGATCTGCCTGATCCTGGCGAGCCGCCAAGACCCGCCCTGAACGCGACGCATAGAGACATGCGCCGGCATGCCTATGGCCTTGTGCGTGTGCTCGACATGCAAGGCAATGCGCATGGCTCATGGGCGCCAGCAATTGGGCCAGAGGTTTTGCTTCGCGGCCTGAAAGCCATGCTGCTCACGCGCGCGTTCGATGAGCGCATGTATCGCGCGCAGCGTCAGGGCAAGATTTCATTTTATGTGCAATGTCGCGGTGAGGAAGCTGTCGCAGTGGCGCAAACGATGGCGCTGCAGCACGGCGATATGTGCTTTCCGTCTTACCGTCAGCAGGGCATCCTGATCGCGCGCGACTACCCGCTCGTCGATATGATGTGCCAGCTCTATTCAAATGCCGGCGATCCGATGAAGGGGCGGCAACTGCCGGTCATGTATTCATCACAGGCGCACGGCTTTTTCACCATCTCCGGCAATCTCGCCACGCAGATGCCGCAAGCGGTCGGCTGGGCGATGGCGTCGGCCTATTCGGGCGATGTGCGCATCGCGGCGAGTTGGGTTGGCGAAGGCTCGACGGCGGAGGGCGATTTTCACGCAGCCATGACGTTCGCTTCCGTATTCGGCGCGCCGGTCATCTTGAATGTCGTCAACAATCAATGGGCGATTTCGTCGTTTCAAGGCATGGCCGGCGGCGAACAGACCACGTTCGCCGCGCGTGGCCTCGGCTATGGCATTCCCAGCATCCGTGTTGACGGCAATGACTTCCTCGCTGTGTTCGCGGTGACGCAATGGGCCGCCGAGCGCGCGCGCGCCAATCTCGGCCCCACGCTGATCGAGCACTTCACCTATCGTGCGGGCGCGCACTCAACGAGCGACGATCCCTCTCGCTATCGCCCGGCGGAAGAAGCGGCGGCTTGGCCGCTGGGGGATCCCATCGTCCGTTTGAAGGATCATCTCATCGCCATTGGCGAGTGGGATGAGCAGGTGCATGCCGCCGCCGAAAAGGAAACGCAGGAAACGGTGCGCGCCGCGGGCCGTGAAGCGGAGAAAATCGGCATACTCGGCGGCGTGAGCGCACACGCGCGCGAATCCATGTTCGAGGATGTGTACAAGGAATTACCTTGGCATTTGCGCCAACAGCGCGATGAAGGGGGGCTCTAGAACATGGCCGTCATGACCATGATCGAGGCGCTCAATTCCGCGCTGGACACAGTAATGGCGCGCGATCCCAAGGTGCTGACCTTCGGAGAGGATGTGGGCTATTTCGGCGGCGTCTTTCGTGTCACCGAAAATCTGCAAAAGAAGTATGGCGCGCAGCGCTGCTTCGACACGCCGATCAATGAAACGGGCATTGCGGGCGTGGCGATTGGCATGGCCGTGTATGGCCTGCGCCCGGTAATCGAAATCCAGTTCGCCGATTACATGTATCCGGCTTACGATCAATTGGTGTCCGAAGCTGCGCGCATTCGCCATCGCTCCGCCGGTGACTTCGCCGTGCCCCTCACCGTACGCATGCCCTATGGCGGCGGCATTTTTGGCGGCCAGACGCATAGCCAAAGCCCTGAAGCGCTGTTCACGCATGTCTCCGGTTTGAAAACCGTTGTCCCGTCCACGCCCTATGACGCCAAAGGTCTGCTGATCGCGGCGATTGAAGACGACGATCCCGTCATCTTCCTTGAGCCCAAGCGCGTTTATAACGGCCCGTTCGACGGGCGCCGCGATGCGCCGATCCAGCCTTGGACGAAGCATCCCGCCAGCGAAGTGCCGGAGGAGTATTTCTCCATTCCACTGGGCAAGGCGAGCATCGCGCGCGAGGGCGAGGCTTGCACCGTACTCGCCTATGGCACGATGGTGCATGTGGCGCTTGCCGCCGCTGAAGATGCGGGCATCGACGCCGAAGTGATCGACCTGCGCACGCTCATCCCGGTTGATATCGAAGCCATTGTCGCCTCCGTCGCAAAGACGGGGCGCTGCGTCATCGTTCATGAGGCCACGCGCACCAGCGGCTATGGCGCCGAACTCGCCGCGCTTGTGCAGGAGCATTGTTTCTATCATCTCGAAGCGCCGATCGCGCGCGTCACCGGCTATGACACGCCCTATCCGCATGCGCTCGAATGGGAATATTTCCCAAATCCGCCGCGCATTGGCGCGGCTATGCGCGCTGTGATGGAGGCGTGATGAGCCGCTATGCGTTCAAGCTGCCGGATGTTGGCGAAGGGACGGCGGAAGCGGAAATCGTCGCCTGGAGAGTGAGCGTCGGCGATGTGATCGAGGAGGACGATCCGCTTGTCGATGTGATGACTGATAAGGCCACGGTGGAAATGACCTCGCCTGTTTCAGGGAAGGTCGCTGCGCTGCACGGTGAGCCGGGCGACATGGCCGCGGTTGGTTCGATCATTGCCGAATTCGAAACGGAAACTGAGCAAAGCGGCGCCGCGCCGCCTGCTGATGTTGAGCAGGCGCCAAGCGAAGCCGTCGCGGATGCGCCTGCGCCGGCAGCCAAGCCGCGCATCAGAGCCGCCTCGGGTGCGGTGTGGAGCGAAGAGGCGGTGCTGGCGGCGATGAACGAGGGTGTGTCCGCGCCTTCGCAGCAAGTCGCGCGCTCCGCGCCGCGCGAACCTGAGATTAAAGAGCGCAACGTGCTCGCCGCGCCCGCTGTGCGTGCGCGCGCGCAAAAGCTTGGGCTCGACCTTGCCGCGATTTCCGGCAGCGGTCCTGAAGGGCGCATCACCCATGACGATCTTGATCGCGTGCTCGCGCCCGCGCGGCATGGTGCGCCGGCGCTTGCTCAGCGCAACGGCATCGAGCCGGTGAAGGTGATCGGCTTGCGGCGCAAGATCGCGGAGAAGATGGCCGAAGCGAAGCGCCGCATTCCGCACTTTGCTTATGTTGAAGAGGTTGATCTCACTGAATTGGAAGAGTTGCGCGCGCATCTCAACGCCACGCGCCAGCCCGATCAGCCCAAACTCACCATTCTGCCCTTTCTGATGCGCGCGCTCGCGCTCGCCACCCCTGACTTTCCGCAGATCAATGCGCGCTTCGACGATGAGCAGGGTGTGATCTATCGCCACGAAAACGTGGATATCGGCATCGCCACGCAAACGGAAAACGGCCTCATCGTGCCCGTGGCTCGTCATGTCGAAGCGCGCGACATCTGGGATTGCGCACTCGAAGCGGCGCGGCTTGCGGCTGCGGCGCGCGCCAATACCGCAACGAAGGAAGAGCTTTCCGGCTCCACCATCACCATCTCTTCGCTTGGCGCCTTGGGCGGCGTCGCCGCAACGCCGGTGATCAATCATCCTGAAGTGGCGATTGTCGGCGTAAACAAGCTGGTGGAGCGGCCGGTGGTGAAGAACGGCGCCATCGTCATTCGCAAGATGATGAATCTCTCATCCTCATTCGACCATCGCGTCGTTGACGGCTATGACGCGGCCGCTTTCATCCAGCGGGTCAAGGATACGCTGGAGCACCCGGCTCGTCTGTTCATCGCGCGTTAGTTGCCATCTTCTCCTCTCGTCTGCACAAAGGCGGCGAGGGAACGCCGACAACATGAGCGCGTATACAAGCCAGCGCCGCAAAGCGGCGGTTGCTTTCATCTTTATCACAGCCTGCCTGGACGTGCTCGCCATGGGCATCGTCTCGCCGGTGCTGCCGACATTGCTCGCTCAATTCACAGGCTCAAGCGCCGACGCCGGCTGGTGGAATGGCGTGCTGCTCGCGGCATGGGGCGCCATGCAATTTATCGGTTCGCCGCTGCTTGGCTGCATCTCCGATCGCTATGGGCGCCGGCCGGTCATTCTCATTTCCACGGCGGGGCTCGCCGCAAACTGGCTGCTCATGGCGCTCGCGCCGAATTTATGGTGGTTCGCCGCCGCGCGTCTGTTGACGGGCCTGACCTCGGCAAGCTTTTCGGTTGTGTACGCTTACATGGCGACATCACCGCACCCGCCGAGCGGGCGCGCGCCTACGGGCTAATTGGCGCGGCGTTCTCGGGCGGGTTTGTGTTGGGACCGGCGCTAGGCGGCTTGCTCGGCGCCATCGATCCGCGCGCGCCGTTCTGGGCCGCGGGCGCCATGAGCACGATCGCCTTCCTTTATGGCGTGTTTGTTTTGCCGGAATCGCTTGCGCCGGAAAAACGCGCGCCGTTCAATTGGGGGCGCGCCAATCCGTTTGGCGCCATCGGCATGCTGGTGCGCCACGCTGAACTCTTCAGCTTGGCGACGGTGAACTTTCTCTACTATTTCGCGCAATACGTCTTTTCCGCCGTATTCGTACTCTATGCGGCTTTCCGCTACGATCTGAGTTCCTGGCATGTCGGCTTGTTGCTGGCGTTTGTCGGCTTGCTCGATATGTTTCTGCAATCGACGATCGTCGGGCCGCTTGTGCGCCGTTTCGGGGATCGGGCGGTGATGATTGCGGCGCTAAGCATGGGCGGCTTGGGCCTCGTCATCATGGGGCTGGCGCCGAACATCGTCATCTTCACTTGCGGTGTGTCGCTCAACGTGATCTGGGGCCTCGCGATGCCAACTCTGCAATCGCTGATGACCAATCGCGTGTCGGAAAGCGAACAGGGGCAGTTGCAGGGCGCCAATATGAGCGTGGCCTCCATTGCGGGTGTGATCGCACCGCTCTTCTTTGGCTGGATTTACTGGCTTTCCGCCGGCGAAGGCGCTGCGATTCCACACATTGGCGCGTCGTTCTTCATTGCTGCGGCGGTGTTGTTCACAGCGGCGATGATTGGTCTCAACGCTGGCCGCCGCCGCGCGGGTCTTGCTGCCGAGCAAAGTGTGGACTGCTAATCGCTGGCTGGCGGCAAGCCGGTAGATGTGGCCCGCCGGACGTGGAAGCGGCCGCGCTACATCCTTGTCATAAAACGGAAATCGCCTTCGCTCACGCATCTTTGCGCTTCGCCATCTTCCCGCCGCGCCAACGGGGGCTTATGAGGGGGCGCGAGGGACGCAGAAGCGCGAGGCAGGGGATATGGCCGAGATTTTCATCTCTTACGCCAGCGAAGACCGTAATCGGGTTCGCCCGCTCGCCGAGGCGCTGCAGGAGCGCGGCTTCAGCGTATGGTGGGACCGCTCTCTCGCCGCTGGACACGATTATACCGCCGAGATCGAACGCGAACTGAACGCGGCGAAAGCGGTTATCGTGGTGTGGACGCAAAGCTCGGCCGCATCGACCTTCGTGCGCGATGAAGCGGGCCGTGCGCGTGACGAAGGCCGCCTTGTGCCGGTGCTGCTCGATGCGGTGCAAATTCCGCTCGGCTTTGGCGCTTTCCAAGCTGAAGATTTCACGCGCTGGAATGGCGGCGCCAACGCGCCGCAGATGCAAATTCTCGAAGAAGCTTTGAAGGCGAAGCTGGAAGGGCGCAGCGTCGATGGCGCCGCCGTTGCGCGCAAGCGCCGCCGTCTGATGGCGCGCGTGCGTCTCGTTTCGCTGTTGACCGTGATCGCGCTTGTGGTCGGCATTGCCGCTGGGGGGCGTTATCTTTTTGATCCGCCGCAAACAGAAGTGACGCAGGCGGATCTGCAAGCTGAATTGCTGCGCTTGTTGGCTGAAGGCCGCCTCACGCCCGAGCAGGCGATTCAACTCGCGGAAATTTTGGAATCCGGCGCGCTTGGCCAACAAACCGCGTCGCTTGAAGCGCCCGCTCCCGCTGCCGAGGAAGCGCCGGCCCCCGGCGCACCGATGGACGGCATGTCGACGCGTTCGATGGAAGCTTCATTCGCATCGGTCTCGGAAGCCGAGTTTGATGCGGAAGCGCGCGAAACCTATCGCAACGCCGTGAGCGATCTTCTACGTCACCCCGATTCCGGCGTGCGTCAGGCTGCGCTGCAACTGTCCAACGATCAAACGCGCGATCTGGCGATGCAGGCGATGTGGGATTACGCGGCGGCGCATCCGGACGATCCCGCGCGCGATAAAATCTATCTCGTGTGCGGCGCTGTCGGTGAAGCGAACGACAACGCCCTTGGTCAGCGCGCACTCGAGATGGCGGCCAATCTTGAGCCGCAGGATGCTGGCGTGTGGCGCATGCTGTCGCGCTCTTATAATCGCACCAATCGCACTGAAGCCGCGCAGGGCGCTGCTCTGGTGTCTGAGGCGGTCACGGCGCAAAACCGGGGTGAGACCGAGCAAGCAGAGGCGCAATTGGAACGTGCGCTGCCGAGCTTGCGCGATGCTCCGGAAGCGGCGGCGCAGGTGGCAACAGAGCTTGGTGAAATCGCCCAAAGCCGTGACGATTGGGGCGTGGCCAGCACGCGCTTCGCTGAAGCGTACAGCGCGCGTGAGCGTGTAGTGCGGCAACGGCCGAACGCCGAGGCGGCGGAGGCGCTGGAGGCGGATGCGCAGCAATTGGTGATCGCGCTCGATCGTAGCGGCCGTTCACGCGAAGCCTGTGAGCGGTTGCGGCAAGCGCAAGAAGCGCATGACGTCGCCGCGCCGGATGCGGAATTGTTGCAGCGCTGCCAGCGTGAATTACGAGCGCCTTTACGTCCGCGTGTCGAGCTTGCGCCGCGCTTGCAGGCGGATCCCGAAATTCGCCAGCGCATCGCGCCCGCGCCAACCGAGCAAAGAACGCCCTAAACGAGCGGCTTGAGAAACAGCACTTTCGCCGCGCCGTAATCGCGCGTGTCGACCAGGTCAAAATGGTTGGTCGCAGGCGTTTCGTCCGTGGCGCATTCGAACACGATCAGCGCATCGGCGCCGATCCATCCGCCGGCGGCGAGCTTGCCGAGCGCCGCTTGGCCCAGGCCCTTGTGATAGGGCGGGTCGAGGAACACCAAATCGAACGGCGCGCCGAGGCCGGCGGGCTTCACGCCCAGATCGGTCGCGTCACGGCGATGAATGCGCGTATTTCCGAACAGGCCCAACGCCTCCACATTGTCACGGATCACACCGCGTGCGCTGGCGTCGGTTTCCACGAAAAGCGCGAACGCCGCGCCCCGCGACATTGCCTCCAGCCCCAGCGCGCCCGAGCCTGCGAACAGATCGAGCACACGCATGCCCTCCACACCCGGAGACCATTCCGCATGCGCAAGAATGTTGAACAGGTTTTCGCGCGCGCGGTCGCTGGTCGGGCGCGTATCGCGACCGGGAGGGGCGGCGATGGCGCGGCCCTTGAAGCGTCCTCCGACAATGCGCATCGCGCTCAAATGCGCCGCTCGCCTCGCGCATGGCAAGCCGGCAGGGGTTTTCCTGGCGCGAGCGACGCCATATGTCGCGCTAGGCGGGCGCCGACGGTTGCTTGACCTTGGCGTCAAGCTTCGTGAACAAGGGCGGCCCGCGCGCCTGGCGGGGATGAAGGGAGCAAAGCAGCCGTGGATTGGATCGTCGCCGACGTCGCTGCGCTTTTCCAAGTTATCCTCATCGATCTCGCGCTCGCCGGCGACAACGCCGTCGCCGTGGGATTGGCCGCGGCCGGTTTGCCGGCGGCGCAACAGAAGCGCGCGATCTTCTGGGGCATCGTCATGGCCCTGGTGCTGCGCATCCTGTTCGCTGGCATCACCATCCAACTTCTCGCCATTCCCGGCCTGTTGTTGGTCGGCGGCTTGCTGCTGTTCTGGGTGGCTTGGCGCATGTGGGCTGACCTGAAAGCGCATCAGCCGGTCATGGTTGGCGAGCCGGAGGCTGTCGAGCATGCGATCGAAGGCGTCACGGCGCATGGTCAGCATCCCAAGACTTTCCGCAGCGCGCTCATCACCATCGTGCTGGCCGATGTGTCGATGTCGCTCGATAACGTGCTCGCCGTGGCGGCTGTGTCGCGTCACAACGAAGCGATCATGGCCTTTGGCTTGGTCCTTTCGGTCGTGTTGATGGGGGTGGCCGCGACCTTCATCGCCCGCATCATCAACAAATATCCGTGGATCGCCGTTGTCGGCATCATCATCATCATTTTCGCGGGTTTGCGCATGGTCTGGGAAGACGCGCACAATTTCTTCCCCGCCTACATTCCTGGCATTCCGAGCTTCTTGGGCGGCGGACACTAATCGCTGAGCAATTTGCCCAGCATTTGCTTCATCGCCTTTTGCGGCACTTCTTCCACCGCGCCCGGTTCAAGCATGCCCAGCTCGAACGGCCCGTACGATGTGCGGATCAACCGGTTCACTTTCAGCCCCAATGCTTCCAGCACGCGGCGCACTTCGCGGTTTTTGCCTTCGCTTAGGCTGACCTGGATCCACGCATTGGCGCCGGATTGGCCGCGCTCCAGATGGGCCGCGATCGGTCCGTAGTGCACGCCAGCAACGCTGATCCCGTCTTGCAGCTGATCGAGTTCGGCTTGGCTCACCTTGCCGAACGCCCGCGCGCGGTAGCGCCGCGCCAGGCCCGTGGCCGGCAATTCCAGCCGCCGGGCCAGCGCGCCGTCATTGGTCAGCAGCAGCAGACCTTCCGAATTGAGGTCGAGCCGCCCGACCGAAATCACCCGCGGCAGGCCCGGCGGCAAATGCTGGAACACGGTCGCGCGCCCGGCTGGATCGCGGTGCGTGGTCACCAGCCCGGCGGGCTTATGGTAGCGCCACAGCCGCGCCGGTTCCGCCGCGCGCACCGGGCGCCCGTCTACCGTCAGCGCATCGTCCGGCCCAACCTTCACCGCCGGCGTATCCAGAACCTTGCCGTTGAGCTTCACCCGCCCTTCGGCGATCAGCCGCTCCGCGTCGCGCCGGGAGCACACGCCGGCGCGAGCCAAAACCTTGGCCACGCGTTCCCCTTCGTGAGAGGAAAGAGAAGGAGAAGTGTTCATGTTCGCCGTTATCTATCGTTGGCGCGTGATACCAGGGCTTGAAGCGCAATTCGAGCGGGGGTGGGCGCGCGGCACCCAGCGCATTGCCGCCGAGTTTGGCGGCTGGGGCTCGCGCCTGCATCGCGCCGGAGACAATACCTACATCGCTTACGCTCAATGGCCTGACGAAGAGACATGGAAAAAGGCGACCGACCAGCGCATGTACCATTCCGACGAGGAAGCACGGCAAATGTACCGTAAGGCGATTGTGCCGGGCTCGTTTGAAACGCTCTACGCCATGCCGGTTGTCGCCGACGAGCTTGAGCTCCGCAGCGCATGAGCGACGCGGCGCATATGGGCCGGGCGCTGGCGTTGGCGCGAGCGGCGGCTGAAGCCGGCGAAGCGCCGATCGGCTGCGTGATTGTTGATGAGGCGGGCGCCGTCATCGCCGAAGGCGCCAACGCGCCGATCGCGTCGCACGATCCCACCGCCCATGCCGAGATCGTCGCCTTGCGGAAGGCCGCGGCTGCGCTGGGAAATTATCGCTTGAAGCCTGGGCTCACGCTCTACGTGACGCTCGAACCCTGCGCCATGTGCGCGGGCGCCATTTCCAATGCGCGCATCGCGCGCGTGGTTTATGGCGCGTCAGATGCAAAGGGCGGCGGCGTCGAACACGGCGCGCGCGTGTTCGCTCAGCCGACCTGCCACTGGAAGCCGGGCGTGACGAGCGGTGTTGAGGCGGAAGCGAGCGCGGCGGTGCTGAAGGAATTCTTCAGGGCGAGGCGCTGAGCGTGTAAGGAACTCGTATGACATTACCGGAAACCCAATCGCTCTATTTCGAAGACGTTCAGGTTGGCATGCGCGAGACCTATCGCAAGCATGTGCGTTCGTCGGATGTTGTCGGCTTCGCTGAGATCAGCGGCGACCGCAATCCGATCCATCTCTCGGAGCACTTCGCCGCCAAGACGCCGTTCGGCGGGCGCATCGCGCACGGTCTCTACACCGCGAGCTTGATCTCGGCCGTGATCGGCACGCGTCTGCCGGGACCGGGCGCGATCTATATTTCGCAGACGCTGCGCTTTCTCGCACCCGTGCGCATCGGCGACGAGGTCGACGCCAGTGTTGAGATCGTCGAGCTCATCGAAAAAGGCCGGCGCGCCAAACTCAAGTGCGAGTGCCGCGTTGGTGAGACGATTGTGCTCGAAGGCGACGCGGAAGTGAAAATTCCCGCGAAGCCAACGCCTGCCTAAAGCCCGCGCTTAGGGGACGGTTTGCCCCGCCTCATCGATGATTTCCGAATATTGACCGACAAAGCTTCCGCCGTTTCGGAACGATGCGCGAAAGACGTAATCGCCTGAATTGAGGTCGAATGGGATGCGATAGCGCGTGTCGCCGATCGGCGCGGGCAGGCCGCCCCCGCCAGCATTGGGCAGACTCATCGTTTGCCAGCTGGCGCCGCCATCGGAGGAATATTCCACCACGATGGTGTCAATCTCGGTTTCGAAGAACGGATTGACCGAAGCCAGCGGATTGTCCGCCAACTCGAATATGCGCGCCCGCGCTTCGTCAGGCGTAATGTTCTCGCCTTCGACAAAAGTGGGAGTGGACGAGCAATTTGGGTCGGTCGGCGTCGGATTGGCGACGTTCACGCACCACAGCACGTTATGATAGCGGATCGTCGAGCTGTTATCGAATAGCCATGCGTGGCTGAAATTCGTCGGCGCGTTCACGATGGAGTTCACCAGAATGATCTCGGTGCCGTCCCATGCGCGCAGCATCCGGTTTCCGCCGCTCAGCGTCACATTCATCAGATGGATCGGGCCGGATTTGGTGTCGACACCGGCGTCTCCGAAATTTCTTCCCGTGGCGTTGCGCACATAGGTCGGTGAGCTGTTGAATTCGATGCCGAGGAAATCGGTATTGCTGACATTGTAATTCGGATCGGCTGCTTCAAAGGCGTCGGCGAACACGCGCTGAATATAGGTCGGG
>JAUIJZ010000069.1 GCA_030430715.1 Alphaproteobacteria bacterium | reverse complement strand
CGCGGACCGCATGTACGAATTCATGGATCGCCTGGTCACGATCGCGCTGCCGCGCGTGAAGGACTTCCGCGGCCTGAACGGCAAGAGCTTCGACGGCCGCGGCAATTACGCGATGGGGATCAAGGAGCACATCGTGTTCCCTGAGATCAATTACGACCAGATTGAAGAAATGTGGGGCATGGACATCGTCGTCTGCACGACCGCGAGCAGCGACGCTGAAGCCAAGGCCCTTTTGAAGGAATTCGATTTCCCGTTCCGGAACTGATCGCAACGCAAGTTGAGGTCCACCCCGGAACATGATCGGGAGAGAGTGAGAGTATGGCGAAGACAAGTGCTATCGAACGCAACAAGAAGCGTGAACGCCTAGCCCAGCAATATGCTGCGCGCCGCGCCAAATTGCGTGAGGCCGCGCTCAATGAGGATCTGCCTCTTGAGGAGCGTTTTGCTGCGCGTTTGAAGCTGGCTCAGCTTCCGCGCAATTCGTCGCCGACGCGCATCCGCAACCGTTGCGAACTGACGGGCCGGCCTCGCGCGTTTTACCGCAAGCTGAAACTCTCACGGATCGCGCTGCGCGAGCTGGCCTCCAAAGGCCAGATCCCCGGCATGGTCAAGTCGAGCTGGTGAGGGACGCTAGATGAACCTGAACGATCCTGTCGGCGATCTGATCACCCGTATCCGCAACGCTCAGCTGCGCGGCCGCTCGAAACTTGTCTCACCCGCTTCGGCGCTGCGTGGCCGCGTGCTGCAGGTGCTGAAGGACGAGGGCTATATTCGCGACTATCGCGAAGTGGACAGCGAAGCCGGGCGCAAAGAGCTTGAGATCGAGCTGAAGTATTTCGAAGGCTCGCCCGCGATTCACGAGATCCAGCGCGTGTCCAAGCCTGGCCGCCGCGTCTACTCGTCCATCAAGGACCTGAAGCTCGTACGCAACGGCCTCGGCATCTCGATCCTGTCGACGCCGAAAGGCGTGATGAGCGACGCCGCGGCGCGTGACGCCAATGTCGGCGGCGAAATCCTCTGCGAGGTTTACTGATGTCACGCCTCGGCAAACGACCGATCCCCGCGCCATCCGGCGTCACCGTTACGGTGAAGGGCCAGGATGTGAACGTGAAAGGGCCTAAGGGCGCGCTCGATTTCCGCGTTCACGACGATGTGGAAGTCGCGTTCGGCGATGGCGAGCTTTCTGTGAAGCCGCGCCATGAAACGCCCCGTGCGCGTGCGTTGTGGGGAACCACCCGCGCTGTGCTCGCCAACAACGTCAAGGGTGTGAGCCAAGGGTTCGAAAAGACGCTCGAGATGACCGGCGTCGGCTATCGTGCGGCCATGCAGGGCAAGAATCTGCAGATGCAGCTCGGTTACAGCCACGAAATCGTTTACCAGCCGCCGGAAGGCGTCACGCTGGCGACGCCGAAGCCGACCGAGATCAAGGTGTCCGGCATTGATCCGCAGCAAGTCGGACAAGCGGCCGCCGAAATTCGTGCTTATCGTCCGCCAGAGCCTTACAAGGGCAAGGGCGTGCGATATGCCGGCGAGCACATTCGCCGCAAAGAAGGCAAGAAGAAGTAGGCCATGGTCCGCAAACTTTCCCCCGATGCGCGCCGCGCGCAGCGCAACCGCTCCCGGCTTAAGAAGCATTCCGGAGAGGGCCGACTGCGCTTGTCTGTCTTCCGTTCGTCGAAGAACATCGCCGCGCAGCTGATCGACGATATCAAGGGCGTCACCGTTGCCGCCGCGTCGTCGCAAGAAGAAGCTGTGAAGGCCAGCGGCTCCAACAAGGATGGCGCCGCAGCTGTCGGCAAGCTGTTGGCCGAACGCGCTCTGGCGAAAGGCCAGAAGAAGGTCGTGTTCGATCGCGGCCGCTATCTGTTTCATGGCCGGGTGAAAGCCCTGGCCGATGCCGCCCGTGAGGGCGGCCTCGATTTCTGAGGTAAGCGATGAGCGACCAAACCACAGGCGCCCCTGAAGGCGGCGAACAGGAGCAACCGCAACGTCGCGGCCGTGGACCGCGTCGTGGCGGGCCGGGCGGCGATCGTGGCCGTCGTCAACGCGACGCGACGCCTGAAGAGCGCGCGGAAGGCGAGCTTGTCGACAAGCTGGTCGCCATCAATCGCGTCGCGAAGGTCGTAAAGGGCGGTAAGAATTTCGGCTTTGCCGCGCTTGTCGTGGTCGGCGACAAGAAGGGCCGCGTGGGTTTCGGGCATGGCAAGGCGCGCGAAGTGCCGGAAGCCATTCGTAAGGCCACCGAAGAAGCCAAGAAGACCATGATCCGCGTGCCGCTGCGCGAGGGCCGCACCCTGCATCATGACGCCCATGGGCGCTGGGGTGCGGGAAAGGTCATGCTGCGCGCTGCGCCTGCCGGTCGCGGCATCATCGCCGGCGGTCCGATGCGCGCTGTGCTTGAAGTCCTTGGCGTGTCCGACGTTGTAGGCAAGAGCCAGGGCTCGTCCAATCCTTACAACATGGTGCGCGCCACGTTTGATGCGCTGAAGGTGCAAACCTCGCCGCGCCAAGTCGCCAACCGGCGCGGTCTTAAAGTGTCCGATATCGTCAACCGTCGTAAGGACGGCGCGAGCCTCGGCGAAGTGCCGGCGGAGGGCTGAGCATTATGGCTGGGAAAAAGTCTGTGAAGGTCCGTCGCATCGGCAGTCCGATCCGTCGTGAGTCAAGCCAGCGCGCGACGCTGCTTGGTCTTGGCCTCAAGCGCGCCCATCAAGTGGTCGAACTGGAAGACACGCCCGCCGTGCAGGGCATGATCCGCAAGGTCGCCCACCTCGTCGAAGTGGTGAAGTGAGATGAAACTCAACGAACTGGCCGATAATCCCGGCAGCGCCAAAAAGCTGATGCGCGTTGGACGCGGCGTCGGCTCGGGCAAGGGCAAGACCAGCGGCCGCGGCGTGAAGGGACAAAAATCCCGTCGCGGCGTGTCGATCAATGGCTTCGAAGGCGGCCAGATGCCGCTGCACATGCGCATGCCGAAGCGCGGCTTTAACCCGCTTTCGCCGAAGCGCTTGGCCTGGGTCAATCTCGACGGGCTGCAAAAGGCTATTGATAACAAAAAGTTGGATGCCAATTCCGAGATCACGGAAGATGCGCTCGTGGCTGCGGGGCTTGTGCGCCGCAAGCGCGATGGCGTGCGCCTGCTTGCGCGCGGCGAACTGAAGTCCAAAGTGAACCTCACCGTGACCGGCGCTTCCGCCGCGGCGATCGCCGCTGTGGAAAAGGCCGGCGGCGCAGTGAAGCTGCTGAACCCGCCTGCGGCGGAAGACGCGGCGTCCTAAGTTGCCGCGGCGAGTCGCGGGCGGAGCGTCAGTTCTCCGTCGGCGGCAGGTGAAGTTTAACATTCGGAGCAGCGCGCCCCATGGCCTCAGCCGCAGAGCAACTCGCCGCTAACATGAACTTTGGTTCCTTCGCTAAGGCGAAGGAGTTGCAGCAGCGCATCTTGTTCGCGCTGATCGCGCTCGTCGTATATCGCATCGGCACGTTTATTCCGATCCCCGGCATCGACCCGGACGCGTTCGCCAATGCGTTCCAGCAGCAATCGGGCGGCATCCTCGGCATGTTCAACACGTTCGCCGGCGGCGCCGTGGAACGTATGGCCGTCTTCGCTCTCAACGTGATGCCTTACATTTCGGCCTCGATCATCATGCAGCTGATGTCGACGTCGATCCCATCGCTAGAGCGTCTGAAGAAGGAAGGTGAAGTCGGCCGTAAGCAGATCAACCAATATACGCGTTACCTGACGCTGGTTTTGGCGGTCTTCCAATCGTACGGCATTGCCATCGGCCTGCAATCAAGCGCCGGCGTCGTAATCAATCCAGGCATCTTTTTTGTCGCCAGCACGGTGATCACGCTCACAGGCGGCACCATGTTCCTGATGTGGCTTGGCGAGCAGGTAACTGCGCGCGGCGTCGGAAACGGTATTTCGCTGATCATCTTCACGGGCATTATTGCGGAAATGCCGCGCGTGATCGGGCAATCCCTGGCGCTAATGCGTACAGGCGATCTTGATCCATTCGCCGTGTTCGCTCTGGCGGCCGTTCTGTTGGCCGCCATCGTCTTCATCGTGTTCATGGAACGCTCACAGCGGCGCCTGGTGGTTCAGTATCCGAAGCGCCAAGTCGGCAACCGCATGTTCATGGGGGAGAGTTCGTTCCTGCCCCTGAAAATTAACAGCGCGGGCGTCATTCCGCCGATTTTCGCGTCGTCTCTGCTGCTGCTGCCGAGCACGGTGATTAGCTTCGCGGGCATGGGCGGCAATCCGCCAGAATGGTTGGATATGCTGCAGGCCGCCATCGGCTATGGGCAGCCGGGCCACATGGCGCTCTACGCTGTCCTGATCATTTTCTTCTGTTTTTTCTACACATCCATCGTCTTCAATCCGGAAGAGACCGCTGACAATCTGCGCAAGTACGGCGGGTTTCTGCCCGGCATTCGTCCAGGCAAAAAGACGGCGGAATATCTCGATTATGTTCTTACGCGTCTCACGGTGATTGGCGCGGCCTACATCACGCTGGTTTGCTTGCTGCCGGAAATTCTGATCAGCGCCTATAGTGTGCCCTTCTATCTGGGCGGCACATCGGTGCTGATCGTGGTCTCTGTCACGCTAGACACCGTGGCGCAGATTCAATCTCACCTCGTCGCGCACCAGTATGAAGGGCTGATCAAGCGCTCTAAATTGCGCGGCAGCGGCGGCGGAGCGCCTCGGAAATGAACCTGATCCTGTTTGGCCCGCCGGCCGCGGGAAAGGGCACGCAAGCTAAGCGTCTGGTGTCCGAACGCGGTTATGTTCAACTTTCTACTGGCGACATGTTGCGCGCTGCGCGCGCCAGCGGATCCGAGCTCGGCCAGCGCGTTGCGGCTATTATGGATTCGGGATCATTGGTCTCGGATGCAATCGTCATCGAGCTGATCGAGAACGCGCTGCAAAGCAATGCCGGCGCGGCTGGCTTCATCTTTGACGGTTTTCCACGCACCATTCCTCAAGCACAGGCGCTCGATGAGTTGCTTGCTCGTCATTCGGCCGCCATCGATCTCGTGCTGCGGCTTGAGGTCGATAATGAAAAGCTGATCGATCGTGTCGCCAAACGCTTTGAGCAGGAAGGCCGGGCGGACGATAATCCTGAAAGCTTTAAGGTGCGCCTGAAGGCCTATAACGAGCAAACAGCTCCGCTTGCTGCTTACTATGAGAAGCAAGGCAAGATGACGGGCCTCGACGGTATGGCTGACATCGAAACCGTTGCGCAGGCGATCTCCGCCGCGCTCGATGCGCGCAAATAGCCTAGCCAGAACGGAGCGCTCGCGTTGCCGAAGCGGTCCGCTCCGTCTATCCAGAGAGCGCTAAGCAAGGACCTCCCATGCATGCGCTGAAGGTGACGCGCGCGGAAGACTTTCCCGAATGGTATCAGGCCATCGTCCGTGAGGCGGACTTGGCTGAATTGTCGCCGACGCGCGGCTGCATGATCATCAAGCCCTGGGGCTATGGGATCTGGGAGCGCATCCAGGGCGAGCTTGACCGTCGCATCAAGGCGAGCGGGCATGACAATTATTATTTCCCGCTGCTGATTCCGATGAGCTTCATCGCCAAGGAAGCCGAGCATGTGGACGGCTTCGCCAAGGAAATGGCGGTGGTCACGCATCATAGGCTCAAGGCGGTAGATGGCGTATTGAAGCCGGACCCTGAAGCTGAGCTGGCCGAGCCATTCATTATTCGCCCGACATCGGAAACGATCATCGGCGATGCGTTCAGCCGATGGATCAAATCTTATCGCGACTTGCCGCTGAAGCTAAATCAATGGGCGAACGTGATGCGCTGGGAGATGCGCACGCGCATGTTCCTGCGCACAGCTGAGTTTCTCTGGCAGGAGGGACACACAGCGCACGTAGATCGGGCTGACGCGATGGACGAGACGATGCTCGCGCTCGAAATCTATCGCAGTTTTGCGGAAGATTATCTCGCCATGCCGGTGATGGTTGGCGAGAAGCCGGAGAACGAGCGTTTTCCCGGCGCCGACTGCACCTATTCAATCGAAGCCATGATGCAGGACGGCAAGGCGCTGCAAGCGGGCACGTCGCATTATCTCGGCACGCATTTCGCCGAGGCGCAAAACATTCGCTACCAGGATAAGGAGGGCGGGCTCGCGCTAGCGCACACGACGTCCTGGGGCGTGTCTACGCGTCTGATTGGCGGCGTGATCATGACCCATGGCGATGACGATGGCTTGCGCACGCCGCCGGCGATTGCGCCGCGCCAAGTGGTGATTGTGCCAATGCTGCGCGGCAAACCGGAAGACGCCGAAGTCAGCGCATATTGTCAGGAACTCGCCAAGGAACTGAGCGCGCTTTCTGCTTTTGGGGCGGAAGTGCGTGCGTTCGTCGACACCAAGGACATGAAAGGCGCCGAAAAGCGTTGGGATTGGGTGCGCCGGGGTGCGCCCATCATTTGCGAAATCGGTCCGCGTGACGCTGCTAACGGACAGGTGAGCTTTATTAAGCGCATCGCGCTACGCGAAGGCGAGAAAGTCAAAACCCATATGCTGGAGCGCGGCGCTTTCATCGGCGCGGTTGCTTCAATGCTGGAGGAGACGCAGACAGCGCTTTTCCAAGAAGCCAAGATGCGCCTCGACGCCAACATTCGTGATGACATAACCACGTTCGCCGATTTGGAGCGGTATTATGGAACCGACGACGAAGGCGGTGAGTTCAAGGGCTGGGCGCGCGCAAGCTGGTCGCGCCCAACGGGTGCGGCGCTCGACAAAGTGGGGGAGCAATTGAAGAGCCTGAAGCTCACCATTCGCAATGCGCCGCTTATTCAGCCGGCATCGCATGCGCCCTGTATTTTCACCGGCGCGCCCGGTGTTGAGCAAATTCTTATCGCGCGAGCTTACTGACATGAGCGCAAAGCCGTTTGGCCTGTTTGAGCGCATGCTTGCCGGACGTTATCTCCGCGCGAGGCGCCAGCACGGCGGCGTGGCGCTGATTTCGGTGATCTCAGTGACGGCCATTACGCTCGCTGTGATGGCGCTAATTATCACCATGTCGGTGATGAATGGCTTCCGGGATACGTTGCTTTCTCGCATCCTTGGCGTGGACGGTCATGTTTTCGCCGACGTGCGCAATATGCCGGGCAGTGAAATCGAGCGTCTGCGCGAAGTCGCGCTCGGGGGGGCGAACGTCCTGCATGCGACGCCGATTATCAACGCGCAGGCGCTGGCGACTTCTGACGGAATGTCAGCCGGCGTCGTGGTGCGCGGTATTTCCCGCGAAGCGCTTGAGAGCATTCCGCTCGTGGCCGACAGCATTCAATCGGGTGGCCTCACCGGGTTCGAGGGCGTGGAAGCGCCGACCATTCTAATCGGCGAGAGGCTGGCGAGCGCGCTCGGCGTGCGCGAGGGCATGGCGATTTCGGTCATTTCGCCTCAAGGATCGGTAACGCCCTTTGGGCTGACGCCGCGGCGAAAGGCGTTCTTAGTCGGCGGCATATTCAGTGTCGGCATGGCTGAGTTCGATTCCGGGCTCATCTATATGCCCATTGAACAAGCGCAGGTGTTGTTCAGCCGAGGCGATGGCGCTGACGAATTGGAGATGCGCGTGCGCGATCCAGATCAGACCCTTGGCACGATGATGGATTTGCGTGATCGCTTCGGGCCGCAGGTGTTTGTCTATGATTGGCGTGCAAAGAGCCAAGGACTCTCCGATGCGCTGGTGGTTGAGCGCAATGTGATGCGGCTCATTCTCATGATCCTCGTTGCTATCGCGGCTCTTAACATCGTTACCGGCTTGATCATGCTGGTGAAGAACAAAAGCCGCGATATCGCCATTCTGCGTACGATGGGGGCGACGAAAGGGGCGGTGCAGCGTGTCTTCTTCATGGCCAGCGCGAGCCTCGGGATAATCGGTTTGGCGTTGGGCTTGCTGCTGGGGCTGACCTTTTGCCTGAACATCGAAGCGATCCAGAATGGCATTCAGGCGATTACCGGCTTCGATGTATTTCCTGGGACGGTCTATTCGTTGGAAACGCTGCCCGCCAAGGTGGAATGGGGCGAGGTCGCGCTGGTTTCCTTCTTCACGATCGTGGTCACGTTCGCATCGACGTTGGTGACGGCCTGGTGGGCGTCGCGCTTCGATCCGGTGGAGGCGCTGCGATATGAATGAGATGGCCGCGACCACCAATGCCGTGCTGCGACTGACTGGACTGACGCGCCGCTACAAATCGGGCGAAAGCGAACTGGTCGTGCTGGACGCCGTCGACCTCACGATTTCGCCGGGCGAAATCGTCGGCCTGATCGGCCCATCCGGATCGGGCAAGTCGTCATTGCTTCATGCGGCTGGTCTGCTTGAGAAACCTTCGGCCGGACACATAGAGATATCCGGGGCCGATGCGTGGACGCTCAGCGATGAAGCGCGCACAGAGATCCGCCGCAATCGCATCGGTTTCGTCTATCAGTTTCACCACCTGCTTGCCGAGTTCGATGCGCTTTACAATGTGGCGCTGCCAGCTTTGATCGCTGGCCGCCCGCGCAGCGAAGCGCTTGCGGAATCGGAGCGGCTCCTTGGCGTGATGGGATTGCGGGAGCGTGTGCATCACCAGCCGGCTCAGCTTTCTGGCGGCGAGCAGCAGCGCGTCGCGATCGCGCGCGCAATGGTCAACAAGCCGATCCTTATTCTCGCGGATGAGCCGACCGGCAATCTCGATCCCGATACCTCAACGCATGTTTTCGCCGCGCTTTCGGACCTGGTTCGCAATGAAGGCGCCGCCGCTTTGATCGCGACGCACAACCATGAACTCGCCCGCTACATGGACCGCGTCATGGCTGTGGATCACGGGAAGCTGGTTCAGAAGAATTATCAGGCGGGCTGAAGCGGACAACGAGACGCTTGCGCATGCCGACGATTCTTTCGCCGCTGTCGGTCACAGGGGCATAGCGGAAGTGGCGCATGATGCTGAGCGCCGCCGACCCGAACTCGTATTCCGCCGGCTCCTCCGAAACAATTTCGCATTGATCGAGCAAGCCGCTGCGGGCGATCACGCATGTGACGGTTGCGGCCCCCGCAACTCTTTCCTGTAGCGCTCGCTCCGGGTAGGCGAGCGCTACGTCCGTCGCGCTTGGCTGCGCCATTAGGGTCTGGGCCGAAGCCGGTGCTGCAGCGCAGAGCGCGCCAAGCGCCATAAACGCAACGAGCGTTTTACAAGCATTCATGTGTGCATCCTCGATGCTTGGGGACGCCCGGAAAGCGGCTATATTTGGGCGTGAAAGCGAATCAGATGCCTCAACCTTTCATCCATCTCCGCGCCCGTTCGGCCTACTCGCTGCTGCAGAGCGCGTTGCAGGTCAAAAAGCTCACGAAGCTAGCGGCTACACGGGGCATGCCTGCATTGGCTCTGACCGACGCCAACAATTTATTCGGCGCCTTGGAGTTTTCGGAAGTCGCGGCGGAAGCTGGCGTGCAGCCGATTGCGGGCCTTGCGCTGGACATAAAAGACGAGAGGACAGCTGCGACCGGCGCCGTCGCACTCTTGGCGCAGAATGAGGCTGGCTACGCTAACCTGATGCAGCTTTCGAGTGTGGCGTTTCTCGATACGCCCGCGCAGTCCGAGCCATTCGTGCCGTTTGAGCGCCTATTGCAGGCCAGTGAAGGGCTGATTGCGCTCACGGGTGGCGGCGATGGGCCTGTTGTTGAACTGCTGGCGGCTGGCAAGATTGAAGAAGCCGAGGCTCTGTTGATGCAGATGGCCGCGGCGTTTCCTGATAGACTCTACGTGGAACTGCAGCGCCATGGCGTGCGTGCGGAGGCGGATGCCGAAGGTCCGCTTGTTGAACTGGCCTATAAACTCGGCCTGCCTTTGGTGGCGACCAACGACATTCGCTTCGAGGGGCGCAAGGACCATGCGGCGCATGATGCGCTTATGTGCATCGCGGCGTCATCCTATCTGGGAGAGGAAGATCGTCCGCGTGTCAGCGCGGAGCACTATTTCAAAAGCGCCGAAGAAATGGCGCAGCTGTTTTCCGACTTGCCAGAGGCGATCGCGCATACGGGTGAGATCGCGCGCCGCTGCGCCTTTCGCGTCACCAAGCGCGCACCCATCTTGCCACGCTTCGACACCAAGAAAGGCCGCGACGAAGCGGCGGAATTGAAGGCGCAGGCCGAGGCTGGCTTGAAGGAGCGTATCAAGGCGCTCGGGGATTCTCTGGCGGCGCCGGAAGAAGAGTATTGGAAGCGTCTGGAGTTTGAACTCGGCATCATCACGCAGATGAAGTTTCCAGGTTACTTCCTCATCGTTTCTGACTTCATCAAGTGGGCTAAGGCAAACGAGATACCCGTGGGGCCAGGACGTGGTTCGGGTGCAGGATCGCTCGTAGCGTGGTCGCTCACCATTACCGATCTCGATCCATTGCGGTTCGGTCTGCTGTTCGAGCGCTTTCTTAATCCTGAGCGCGTCTCGATGCCGGACTTTGATATCGACTTCTGCCAAGAGCGGCGCGGCGAAGTCATCGAGTATGTGAAGAACAAGTACGGCGCCGATCGCGTCGCGCAGATCATTACGTTCGGCACGCTGCAAGCGCGCGCCGTGCTGCGTGACGTTGGCCGCGTCATGCAATTGCCTTTCCACCAGGTGGATAAGCTTGCCAAATTGGTGCCTGCCAACCCGGCTAATCCGCTCACCCTGAAGCAAGCATTAGAAGCAGAGCCGAAGCTGGAGGAAGCGCGCAAGAGCGAGGCTGATGTGCGCGCGCTATTGGATACGGCAATGGAGTTGGAAGGGCTCTATCGCAACGCTTCCACCCACGCTGCCGGTGTTGTTATCGGCGATCGTCCGCTGACCGAGCTCGTCGCGCTCTATCAGGACCCGCGCTCGGATATGCCGGCGACCCAGTTCAATATGAAATGGGTCGAGCCGGCGGGGCTGGTTAAGTTCGATTTCCTAGGCCTCAAAACGCTCGACGTGATCGACAAGGCGGTGAAATTCATTCGCGCGCGCGGCGAGGATGTGGATCTCACCGATACGGCCTATGACGATGAGGCCACCTATCAATTAATGCAGGACGGCAAGACTTTCGGCGTTTTCCAGCTTGAAGGTCAGGGCATGCGCGACACGCTACGCAAAGTGAAGCCTACCTGCCTGGAAGACGTCATCGCGCTCATCTCGCTCTATCGTCCGGGGCCGATGAAGAACATCGACCTGTTCGCCAACGTAAAGCATGGGCGTGAACAGCCTGACTATCTGCATGAGACGTTGCAGCCGATCCTCGAAGAAACCTATGGCGTCATTGTCTATCAGGAACAGGTGATGCAGATCGCGCAGGTCTTGTCGGGCTATTCGCTCGGCGAAGCTGATCTTCTCAGGCGCGCTATGGGTAAGAAGAAGCCCGAGGAAATGGCCAAGCAGAAAGTGCGCTTTATCGAAGGTGCGCGTGCGCGCGGCGTTAGTGATGGCAAAGCCTCACACATTTTCGATCTTGTCGAAGAGTTTGCCGGCTATGGCTTTAACAAGTCGCACGCCGCTGCCTACGCGGTGGTTGCCTATCAAACTGCTTTCTTAAAAGCTCATTTCCCGGTGGATTTCATCGCCGCTTCAATGAGCCTCGATATTTCAAACTCGGATAAGCTCGCGAGCTTTGTGCAGGACGCAAAACGCGTAGATGTTCCTGTGCTGCCGCCAGATCTCAATGCTTCGGAGGCAGACTTTAGCGTTGAGCCTCTGGAAGAGGGCGGCTTTGCCGTTCGCTATGCGCTTGGTGCGGTGCGCAATGTCGGTCTTTCGGCAATGGGGTCCGTGGTTGCCGATCGAAAAACAAACGGCAAGTTTAAGGCGCTCTACGATTTTGCCGAGCGGCTCGACCCTAAAGCCGTGAACAAGCGCCAATTGGAAAATCTAGCCAAGGCGGGCGCCTTTGATGCGCTTGAGCCGGACCGCGCGCGCGCCTTCGCTGCGGCTGAAACGATTAACGCTTACGCGCAGCGTGTCGCCGAAGAGCGCGCGAGCGCGCAGACAAGTCTGTTCGGCGCAGAGGAACCAAGCGCGCGTCCAGCATTTCCCAAGGCGCCGGCATGGTCTAGCCAGGATCGCTTGGACGCTGAACGTGAAAGCGTCGGCTTTTATCTCTCCGGTCATCCGCTCTCGGAATTTTTCCTCGACTCCGGCGAGCGCTATCGAACCATCGCGGAAATCCTGGAAGAAGGCGAAACCGAGCCGCGCGCCTATCCGATGGCGGGCGTTGTGCGGCGTGTGCAATACCGGCCGGCCATGTCGGGCGGGACGCTTGCCTTCGTTTCGATGTCAGACCCGACCGGCGATTTTGAAGGCATGGTGATGCCAGAATATGTTCAGCAGGCGCGTGAGGTATTGGATGTTGGCAAGCCGCTCGTGTTCCGCGCGCGCGTGCGCTGGCGCGACGGCGACCTTAAACTCGCGGTCGATACGTTTGAGCCGGTCGAGGCGGCCGAAGCGCGTACGACTGAGGATTTGCGCATTATTGTGAAAGAAGGCGCGCCTTTGGAATTGCTTGCGCAGACGCTGCAATCCTTGCCCAAAGCGGCCGTAGGTGAGGCAAGGCCGTTGCGGCTTGTGCTGAAGCTGAACGATGGACGGGAGATTGAACTCGACGCCAAGCGTGTCGCGCCTGCAGGGCCGGCCGCTCGTGCTGCATTAAAGGCGGCGCGTGGCGTGGAGCGCGTGATCTAGGTGAGCGCGATCCCGCGCGCTTTTACGCTCTTGGATTTTGCACAGCTTATGGCCGTCGTGCTGATTTGGGGCGCGACCAATATTTGCAGCAAGATCATTGTTGATGCGTTTCCGCCCATGATGGCGGCGGCGCTGCGCTTTGGCATCGCGCTGAGTGTTTTGGCGTTTTTCATTCGCAAGCCGCCGCCTGGCCAATGGCGTAATTTTCTACTCGTGTTGTTTGTGATGGGGCCGCTGCATTTTGGCGTTCAATATGTTGGCTTGCGAATGGCGGAAGACGCGGCGCCAATGGTCGTAGCGATGCAGATTTGGGCGCCGGCTTCAGTGATCTGCGCGGCGGTTTTGCTAAAGGAACGGGTAAGTCCGCTGCGATGGGCGGGCGTTGTCCTCGCATTTGTTGGTGTTGCATGGATGAATTTTGATCCAGCGATATTGGCGCAGATTGGCGCGCTGAGCCTCGTTGCCGCGGCCGCAATTGCCTACGGGCTTGGTGCGGTCTTGGTGCGACGCTTTGCGGGGAGTGTCGGGCCCTGGCCAATGCTGGGCTGGGTGTCGCTGGTGACGGCCGTGACGATGACATTTGGCACGGTCACATTTGAGCAAGGGCACGTTGAGGCCGCGCGTGATGCAAGCTGGCTTGCTTGGGCGTGTGTCGGTTTTGCTGGCTTATTCTCGTCTATTGTCGCGAGCGCTTTGGTTTTTCGGTTGGTGCAGCGCTACGAAGTCTCGCGCACAACGCCGTATCTATTGTTGGCGCCAGTCATATCGTTCGCAATCGCCTATTGGCTGCTTGGCGAAACTATAACGCTGCAACTCATTGCAGGCGCGGCGCTTACAATGGCCGGAGTTGCCCTGGTGGCGATTGCGGAAAGCAGGGTCAGGGCAATTGCCTGAGTGCGGCGCAGGCAATGCGCGCCCCGGCGCCGCCGATTGGCTGGGTTTGGTGGTCGTCGGGACCGGCGTGAATAATCAGGGCTGAGCCATCTTCATCGAGCAATGCCGCCCGCGGATGTGAACCGCTCACCGGCGGCCCCATGGTGACCATTGGGGAGAAAAATTCGGCGGCGAAAGGGCCCTGCGGCGCGGCGAACAGGTTGGGCAAATCGCCGGGTTCCGGCCCATCCTCATGGCGAAGGCCATGCGCTATCCTGCGGCGCATGCCGACATGACCGCCGGATGCCTGAAACCCGTCGGCGAAGTCGCTGCAATCGCCACGCTCGTGCAAATGCAGACCATGCCAGCCTGGGGTGAGGCTGTCTGGAGAAAATTCTAATTGAATCAATACCCCGGAGGGGGTCTCCGTAAAGGTGGCCTCGCCCAGGGCGCGCCCATTGCCGCCAACGATCCATACGGTTGGCGAATTTGACGGGGCTGGCGCCCAATCGGAGCTGGCGCAGGCGCTAAGGAGGAGGGAGGCGGTTGCTGCAATCAGCGCGGCAAGGCGGCGCATGGGGTGGCTCCTTGGTTTGCGGCGGCGGGCTCTAAATGTTAATTTATCGCAGATTCGAGGGTGAGTTTTGCAAACGCGCTCTCATGTTTTCCAGCAGCTTCAAGCATAGACCGGCGATCCGTGTCCGACACGTCTGATCCCGCCAATCCTGGCGGACCTTCCCTGCCGAAAGGCGTCTCGCTCATCACGATCGAGGACGAGCTCAAACGCTCGTATCTCGACTATGCGATGAGCGTCATTGTCTCGCGCGCCCTCCCGGACGCTCGCGACGGTCTGAAGCCTGTTCACCGGCGCATCCTTTACGCGATGGATGAGGCGGGCAACACGCACGAGAAGGGCTATCGAAAGTCCGCCAAGTCCGTCGGCGATGTCATGGGTAATTATCACCCACACGGCGACCAAGCGATTTACCTCACGCTTGTGCGATTGGCGCAGGACTTCTCGATGGGACTGACGCTCATCGACGGCCAAGGGAATTTTGGCTCGATCGATGGCGATATGCCGGCCTCGATGCGCTACACCGAAGCGCGCTTGTCGAAACCGGCGCGCGCACTTCTCGATGATATCGATGAAGGCACGGTTGATTTTCAGGAAAACTATGACGGCTCTCTGGAAGAGCCGAGCGTGCTGCCTGCGCGTTTTCCCAATCTTCTTGTAAATGGCGGCGGCGGCATCGCTGTCGGCATGGCCACGAATATCCCGCCGCACAATCTGGGCGAGGTCATCGATGCTGCTGTGGCAATGATCGACAACCCGGAGATGTCCGACTCTGATTTGCTCGAGATTGTGCCGGGGCCGGACTTCCCGACCGGTGGTGAAATTCTGGGGCGCACCGGCGCACGCAATGCTCTGATGACGGGACGTGGCTCCGTTGTCATGCGGGCCAAGCATCACAACGAAACGCTGCGCGGGCGTGAGGCGCTCGTCTTCACCGAAATTCCATATCAGGTGAATAAGGCGGAGATGGTCGAACGCATCGGCGAGCAGGTCCGCGAAAAGAAGATCGAAGGGATCGCCGAAGTTCGCGATGAATCGAACAGACTAGGCGTGCGCTTGGTCATTGAGTTGAAACGGGACGCTGTTCCCGATGTCGTGCTCAATCAACTCTATCGCTTCTCGCAATTGCAGACGTCGTTCGGCGTCAACATGCTGGCGCTCAACGAAGGCAAGCCCGAGCAGATGGGCTTGCGGAAGATTTTGCAGATATTCCTGTCCTTCCGCGAACAGGTGGTGACGCGAAGGACCAAGTTCCGCTTGGCTAAAGCCCGCAAGCGCGGCCACGAAACAGTTGGTCTTGCTATTGCGGTCGCCAATATCGACGAGGTCATCAAGCTTATTCGCGAGAGCCCCGATCCGACCACGGCGCGCGAGCGCATGGTGGCGCGCGATTGGCCGGCGGGAGATATGATGCCGCTGATCGCGCTGATCGCCGATCCGCGTACTCTCGTCATTGACGAGAATAAGGTGCGGCTTTCGGAAGAGCAGGCGCGCGCCATTCTTGCTCTGCAGCTTTCTCGCCTCACCGGGCTCGGGCGCGACGATATCGCCAAGGCCGCCAACGAGATTGCCGAGGAGATCAAGGAACTCCTCGCGATTCTCGCCAGCCGCCAGCGCATTCTCGACATCATCAAAGGCGAGATGCTTGGGGTGAAAGAGGCGTTTGCTATTCCACGCCGCACGCAGATCAATGAAGCGGAAGGCGACATCGACGACGAGGCGTTGATCCCGCGCGAAGAGATGGTCGTCACCGTTACGCACGGCGGTTACGTCAAGCGCACGCCACTGGCTGCTTACCGCACGCAACGCCGGGGCGGCAAAGGCCGAGCTGGCATGGCGATGAAGGACGAGGATTTCGTCACGCGGGTGTTCGTTGCCTCCACACACTCGCCGATCCTGTTCTTCTCGTCG